>JAJVTK010000029.1:0-48099 GCA_021622245.1 Segatella copri
ATATAATATATAACAATTTAAAACAATATTAATCCATAAGCGATATATACCCCCTAGGAAAAAACTGAGGAACTGAGTTATTGAGGAACTGAGTCAATGATAGAGACTTAGAATCTTACTCTTGATTCTGTTGAATATGTGCTTATGTTAAAAGTTAAGTGTCAGATTATCAGATAAATAAAACACTTGACCCCCTGAAATAAGGGGTCAAGTGTTTATTGTGATACCCATACGTCGTGAAACACAACGTATGGGTATGAAAAAGAATTTCGTTACATTGAACTTTCAAATCGTAACTTGATGAGATTTGGCTGATTTACATCTCAACCACTACTTCATGCTTGCCTTCAGCGCAAGGAATGATGGTGCCTGAGATAGGAGTGCCATCAACTGTAATCTGCTTCACGCCCTTCTGGTTTCCGCTAGGATTCTTTACTGTGATATGGTATTCGCCACCACGGAACTTGCGGGTTACCTCATACTCCTTAGCGGTGCTTGGGAGACAAGGATCGATGAGCAAACCTTCATAATCTGGCTTGATGCCGAGGATGAATTCTGATACTGTATACCACATCCATGCCGCTGTACCGGTGAGCCAGGAGTTCTTTCCTTCGCCCGGTTTGGCTGCATCCTTACCGGCTACCATCTGGCAGTTTACGTAAGGTTCTACCTTGTGAAGTGTCTGATATTTTTCCTCTACATAGCTAGGCAGAATCTTGGTATAATGGCTCCAGGCATCGTTGCCTCGGCCGGCTACAGTCTCTCCGATGATGACCCAAGGATTGTTGTGGCAGAAGATACCGGCATTCTCCTTGTAGCCTTCAGGATAAGAAGAAATCTCACCCATTTCTACATGATAGGTGGTGTAAGCTGGGTTGTTCAGCACCAGTCCGTGCTCGCATTCCAGTCGTTTCTTGCTGCTATCCAGTGCTTTATCGCAGAGTCCTTCTTCCAGGCCGATACCAGCCATCGTACACCAGCCCTGGCTCTCGATGAAGATTTTGCCTTCCTCGTTCTCATCACTACCAATCTTGTTGCCGAAGAAATCGTAAGCGCGGAGGAACCATTCTCCGTCCCATCCATGCTGCTTCACAGCCTCGTTCATCTCATCTACAGCCTGCTGCATGCGCTCGGCTTCTGTCAAATAATCTTCTTCTGCAAGACCGGCTATTTCGCCCTCCTTGCTTTCCATAGCTTCCTTGGCAAGCTGCTTGCACAGAGCCACATAATCCTTGCCGGTAACCACGAACAGACCGGCTATCATCAGACTCTCTGCCTTGCTTCCTTCGCCCTTGTTTTCGGTGGTCTGGAAACTCTCGTTAGGGTCCCAGGAGAAGCAGTTCAGGTTCAGACAGTCGTTCCAGTCGGCTCTTCCGATAAGCGGAAGACGGTGCGGACCCAAGTTGTTGATAACATGGTTCATCGAAATCTTGAGGTGCTCGAAGAGGCTTACTTCTGTGCCCGGCTGGTTGTCGAAAGGCACCTGCTCAGCGAGGATAGAGAAGTCGCCCGTCTCCTTGATATAGGCTACGGTACCGAAGATGAGCCAGCAAGGGTCGTCGTTGAAACCGCCACCGATATCGTTGTTGCCACGCTTGGTGAGCGGCTGATACTGGTGGTAGCAGCCACCGTCAGGGAACTGGGTGCTGGCGATATCGATGATGCGCTGGCGGGCACGGGTAGGTATCTGATGAACGAAACCTACGAGGTCCTGGTTGGAATCGCGGAAGCCCATGCCTCGACCGATGCCGCTCTCGAAGAAACTTGCCGAACGCGACATGCAGAAGGTGATCATGCACTGATACTGGTTCCAGATGTTCACCATACGGTCTAACTTATCGTTGCCGCTCTTCACGGTGAAGATGTTCAGCAGGTTATCCCAGTACTGGTTGAGTTCTGCGAAGGCAGCATCCACCTTTTCGGTGGTATCAAACTTGGCGATAAGCTGATGAGCTTTCTCCTTGTTGATTACCTTCTTGGCGCTGAACTTCTTGTCCTGTTCGTTCTCCACATAGCCCAAAAGGAAGATGAGGTCGCGGCTCTCGTCTGGTTGCAGGGTAACCTCGATGTAATGAGATGCGATAGGGCTCCAGCCGTGGGCAAAGCTGTTGCGTGGCTTGCCTTCCATCACAGCCTCAGGCTCGGAAAACTCGTTGTAGAGTCCGATGAAGCTCTCGCGGTCGGTATCGTAGCCCTGAATCTCTGTATTCACGGTGTAGAAAGCATAGTGGTTGCGGCGCTCGCGGTATTCGGTCTTGTGATAGATGGTAGAACCCTCTACCTCCACCTCGCCCGTAGAGAAGTTGCGCTGGAAGTTCTCCATGTCGGTGGCAGCATTCCAGAGGCACCATTCGGCAAAGGAGAACACCTTGAGAGTCTTCACCTCCTCAGTCTGGTTCTTCAGCGTCATCTTCTGCACCTCAGCCCATGTATGGAGCGGTACGAAGAAGAGCACACTCGCCTCCACGCCGTTCTTGCTGCCCGTGATGCGGGTATAGTTCATGCCGTGGCGGCACTCGTAGCTGTCGAGCGGTGTCTTGCAAGGTTTCCATCCCGGGTTCCATACGGTATCACCATCCTTGATATAGAAATAGCGACCGCCGTTATCCATCGGCACTCCGTTGTAACGGTAACGTGTGATGCGGCGGAACTTGGCATCCTTGTAGAAGGAATAACCACCTGCTGTGTTTGAGATGAGCGAGAAGAAATCCTCGTTACCCAAATAATTGATCCAAGGCCATGGGGTCTTTGGGTCAGTAATCACGTATTCGCGATTGGCGTCATCAAAATGACCATATTTTTTTTCTGCCATTGTTTTTTTAATGTTTATTTCTAGGTAAAATATATTATTTTGGTGCAAAGATAGTAAAAAGTTTCAGTTTCGGGGTTAGAAAACAGTTTTTTTTTGTATTTTTGCAATGAAAAGTTTGATGATTATCATCATTCTATTAACATTTAATACTGTTGGCTTATGAAAAGAAACATTTTATCACTTCTGGTAGCCCTCTTTGCAACCTTGCAGGTAGCGGCTCAGACATACGACAACTTGTGGAAGCAAGCTGAAATCAATGCTCAGAAGGACCAGCCTAAGAACGAAATCGCGGTGATGAAGAAAATCATCGCCAAGGCTTCGGCTGCCAAGGATTATGGCCAGTTGCTGGCGGCTGAGATGCGGCAGGCGATACTCTGGAGAGAGATTTCGCCCGACTCGCTGACGCCCCATGTGAAGCGGATGGAAGCCGAGGTGCTGAAGGTGAAGGACCCGGCGTTGAAGGCCGTGAGATATGCTGTGCTGGGCAAGGTGTATCGTGATAGTCCTTACGGGATAGAGGTGGATGAGGTTGCCTTGGACCCAAGTGATGATGTTTCTTTGGATCAAAGTGCTTCTTCTTCTCTGAGCCAGCGGGATGTGAACGAAAAGAAAAGCCAGGAGTTCTTCAAGAAAGCCCTGGAGCAGCCTGAACTTCTTGCCCGACATACATCTGCAGAGTATGTTCCATTGACGCTGAAGGGTGTGGATGGCAGTTCCTTCAACAACGATCTGCTGCATCTCATCGGATTCGAGGCAGACAGCAAGGAGGCGTATCTGCAGCTGTACACCTATTATAATAAGGTGGGAAATAGGGGCGCGGCTTGTCTCTGTGCCTATAAGCTCATCGAGAAATACCGTCAGGACGACGTGAGAGAGGTGAAGAAATCGAAGTATCTGCAGACCATCGACTCGCTCATCCAGGTTTATCAGGATATTCCGGAGGCAGGCGAACTTGCCGTGGAGCATTTCCGCTTCATGGAAGGTGCTACCGATGCCAAACCGCTGGATAAGCTCAACTATATCAACTATGCGCTGAGCCGCTGGGGGGGATGGTCGAGAATGAACGAATTGAGAAATGCGCAGAAGCGACTCACCGAACCGATGTTCCGGGTGAAGGATATGCCATTGGTGCTTCGTCCTTCAGAAAGGAAGTGGGTGCATCTGAACGTGCGCAATCTCCAGAACCTGAAGGTCAGCATTTCCCGCCTCAACATCACGGCAGATAATGAGTATGATGTTCAGAATGAGGCTACCTATAAGATGCTTCTGAAAAAGACTACGAAGCTGCATCAGAAGGATTTCGTCAGGAACTACTATGGTCGTCCGAATTACGAAGAGGTGAAGGATTCCATCGAAATCGGTGGCAATCTGCCGCTGGGTGCCTATCTGATGGAGGTGACTTCGGATAATACCGGCATCGCTCCGCAGCGAGAACTCTTCTATGTCAGCAATCTGGCGGTGATGATTCAGCAGTTGCCGGATGACAGGCATCGCTATGTTGTGGTGAATGCTACAGACGGACAGCCTATCGCCGGGGCGAAGATAGAACTCTATAACCAGCGGTATGATTTCAAGACGAAGAAGGACAAGCGAATAGTTCATGCCCGCTTGACAACCGATGAGAACGGTGAGGCTTACTTCAAGAATGTGGATGGAGAGGTATTGGTTTCTACCAACAATGACAAGTTTACGCCAGCCAAGTACATCTATCTCAGCCGTACCCGCTATTATGAAAAGAAAGATGATGAGACGAAATATCAGTTGTTTACCGATCGTGCCATCTATCGTCCGGGGCAGAAGGTACATGCCACAGCCATTTCCTACACTGTCAAGAAGGGGTTGGATGCCAGCGTGCCAGGAAAGAGTATGGAACTGAAGTTTGTCCTGAGTGATGCCAACTGGAAGCAGGTGGCAGAACAGAAGGTTACGACCGATGAATATGGTACGGCTTCGGTAGATTTCGAACTCCCAAAGGAGGGAAAGACAGGACAGTATTCCATCTCCGTGAATGGTACAGCAAGCGAATATTTCAGAGTTGAGGAATACAAGCGTCCAACCTTCGAGATTACCTTCCCGAAGGTGAACGAGAAATATAACTGGGGCGACACCGTGGTGGTGAAAGCTTCAGCCAAGACCTATGCTGGAGTGCCTGTGCAGGGTGCCAAGGTGGAGTATCAGGTGACCCGCAGAAACCAGCTCTGGTGGTGGGGTGCAGGCTCTGCCGGACAGTTGGTGAAGACTGACAGTTGCGTGACTCGTGAGGACGGAACCTTCGACGTAGAGATTCCGCTGGAGGCTTCCTTGTCAGGAAAAGACGAGACCGATATGAGCAACTTCATGCGCATCGCCCGTTTCTTCAACTTCGAGGTCTCAGCCATCGTTACCGACATCAGTGGTGAGAGCCATGAGGGCGTGATGAGTCTGCCTCTGGGCACCAAGCCAACCATCCTCACGGTGAATCTTCCTAAGCGTATCGAAACAGACAGTCTGAAGACGGTGACCTTTGCTTACCGCAATGCCAGTGGTATGCCGATTTCTAGTAGGTTGAAATATCGAATTGATAAGGGCGAATGGAAGGATGCCGAGGCGAATATCCCGGTTTCTATCAAGGAATATGCTTCTTCTGCAACTTCTGCCTCTTCTTCCCTTGTTTGGAAATCTGGCGTTCATCAGCTGGAGGCAATCTGCGGACAGGACACCCTGCAGCAGAAGTTCACACTCTTCAGTATGAAGGATACCCATCCGGTGGAGCCAACTACCGAATGGTATTATCAGACGGCGAAGACTTTCCCTCGTGATGGCAAGCCTGTCTATATCCAGGTGGGCTCTTCGGAGAACGGAGCGCACATCGTATATTCCATCATCGCCGGCAACAAACTGCTGGAGAAAGGTGCCTGGGAGTTGGGCGACAGTATCGTGACCCTGCCTTTCACCTACAAGGAGGAATATGCGTCGGGCATCGTACTGAACTATAGTTTCGTGAAGCAAGGCAAGTGCTATACCCGAATGATGAGCATCGCCCGTCCTTTGCCTGAGAAGAAACTGAACATCGCCTGGAAGACCTTCCGCAACCGTCTGACCCCTGGACAGAAGGAGGAGTGGACGCTGAAGATTACCACCCCTGACGGCAAGCCAGCCAAGGCGCAGCTGATGAGCGTACTCTATGACAAGTCGCTCGACCAGATAGCCCCGCATTTCTGGAATTTCTCCCTGGGCTTCTATCAGAGTTTGCCAGACTGCTACTGGGAGGACAACCTCACTTTCCGTTCATTATACTTGAATGGCGTTTATCCTACCAAATATTATGACGAGAGGGGACTGGATGTGGATAAGTTTGATGGCAAATACTTTAGTTATTATGCTTATATGCAAGCGGTGGAGCTAAGCAAGTTGGAACGTTCTTCCGGTAGAACCGTTGAGGCTGTTCGTATAAAGAAAGACGAGCTGGTTAAGGAAGAAGCGAAAGTCATCAGGATTCGCGGCTCTAAAATGACCCGTGTCGGAGCGGCTGCTCCATCTGCCAACAAGGTTTTTGATGTAGTAGAGGAGATGCCGCAGTTTGCCGGCGGTTCTGGCTCAGATGCAGAACTGTTCCTCGACCAGGTGCAGGTGCGCGAGAACCTGAACGAGACTGCCTTCTTCTATCCTGCCTTGGAGAGCGACAACAATGGCAACGTAGCCATCAGATTTACCCTGCCGGAGAGCGTGACTACCTGGAAGTTCATGGGATTGGCGCACGACAAGGAGATGCGCAACGGTTTGCTGGTGGATGAGGCTGTGGCTCAAAAGACCGTGATGGTGCAGCCTAATATGCCTCGCTTCCTGCGTGAGGGCGATAAGAGCACCATCGTGGTGAAACTCTTCAATACTTCCGACAAGAAGGTGAGCGGCAACACCCGTATGCAGATTCTCGACCCGGAGACCAACAAGGTGGTTTGGCAGAAGACGCAGAACTACAGCATCGATGCCGAGGGCTCTGCTACCATCTCCTTTGATGTCCAGGGACTGAAAGAAGGCGTATATATTAATAAGGTGGTGGCTGCCGGTAATGGCTACAGCGATGGTGAGCAGCACTATCTGCCGGTTTTGAGCAACCGTGAACTCGTGGTGAACACCCTGCCTATCACCCTGCATCAGAAGGGTGAGCAGAACTTCGACCTGAGCAAACTCTTCCTGAACAAGGAGGGCAAGCAGGCAAAGGGCGCTGAAGATGCAAAGGTAACCATCGAGTACACCAACAATCCTAGTTGGCTGATGGTGAAGGCGCTGCCTGCTATCAGTAATCCGGATGAGGAGAACGCCATCTCGCTGATGTCTGCCATCTATGCCAATACCATCACCACTCATATCCAGAAGACTCTCTCTTTGGATAATCATTCTCAGAAGACTCTCTCTCAGGAGAGCATCCGTCTGCAGAATCAGGTGGAGAAGCTGAAGAAGTTGCAGAACCCTAACGGTTCCTTCTCCTGGTGGAAGGGAATGAAGGGCAGCCGGTATATGACTACATCGGTAGCCGAAATGATGGTTCGATTGAATGCCATCTCAGGTGTGCAGAAATCAACCGCCCGGATGCTGACTTCCGCCATCGATTATCTCTCCTGGCAGACAGCACAGGAAGTAAGAGAAATGAAGAAACAGGAGGAGAAAAAGCAGAAGGTGAGTCCTAGCGAACAGGCGCTGCATTATCTCTACATCCTTTCGATGGATGGCAGAAAGATGAAGCAGAATCTGGAAGCTGACAAGGCTTATCTCCTGGAAAAGATGTCGAAGATGACCGGTGATTTCTCCATCTATGGCAAGGCGCGTGCTGCCGTGGTACTCGCCAGAAACAGCCAGCAGAATGCTGCCTACCGCGAGAAGGCTGGCGAATATCTGCAGAGCGTGAACGAATATGCCGTTTATCGTGAGGAGATGGGCCGCTATTATGATACCCGTAAGGCACTCTATAGCTGGAGAAATTATAAGATTCCTACCCAGGTATCTGTGATAGAGGCGATGCAGCTGCTGAAGCCGAATGACAAGCAGACCATTGAGGAACTGCAGCGTTGGCTTCTGATGTCGAAACGCACCCAGGTTTGGGATACGCCAGTGAACACCGTGGATGCCGTCTACGCCTTTATGAAGGGCAATGAGAGCAACTGGAGCAGGAAGGCTGAAAATGCCGTTCTGAAACTGGATGGCAAGCTGCTGCCGATGCCGCAGGATTCCACTACTTTGGGCTATGTGAAGACCGAAAGACCGGGCAAGGCATCTAAGCTGAGCATCGACAAAAAGAGCGATTATACCAGCTGGGGAGCCGTCTATGCAGAGTTTAAGCAGCCTATCAGCGAAATCGGTTCCATGGAGTCGGGCATCAAGGTGCGCCGTGTCATCGTTCCAGCCGAATCTGAGGGTAAGGGCAAGGCGCAGGCGAAGGTAGGCGAGAAGGTGAAGGTAACGCTCCTCATCACCGCCGACCGCGACTACGACTTTGTGCAGATTACGGATAAGCGTGCGGCATGTCTGGAGCCGGTTAACCAGAAGAGTGGTTATCAGTGGGGCATAGGCTGCTATGTTTCTCCAAGAGATTATGCAACAAATTTCTATTTCGATCGTTTATCTAAAGGTATGCACATCGTAGAAATGGAGTATTACGTGGATAGAAAGGGCGACTATCAGAGCGGAACTTGCACCGCCGAGTGTACCTACAGTCCGGAATTTGGTGGCCGCACAGAGGCTTATGAATTGAAAGTTAATAATTGATAGTTAAAAGTTTATAGATTGATAATTTAAAATAGAATAGTATGAAACGGATGAATATATGGATGCTCTCAGCGCTGTTGGCGCTGCCTGCATCAGCACAGAAGATTACAACCCAGCACGAGGTGGTAGACTGCGGACAGGTGGTGTTCAACAAGCCTGTAACTGCCGAATTCATGCTGAAGAATGACGGGCTCAAGCCGTTGGTTATCAACAATGTATTGAAAAGCTGCGGCTGTACGGAGGTAGATTATCCGAAGACGAGCATTGCTGCCGGCGAAAGTTTCGTCATCAAGGCGGTATACGATGCCAAGCAGATGGGTACTTTCACCAAGCAGGTTTGCCTCTATACCAATGCGGGTGAAGACCCGTTCATCCTCTCTATGAGGGGAAAGGTAGTGGGCAGCGTAGTAGATTTCGCTGGTTCTTACGATGAGATGCTGGGTGTCATCAAGAGTGATGCCCAGGAGGTGGAGTTTGATGACGTGAACCGTGGCGACCGTCCGGTTCAGCGCATCCATATCTTCAATCCTACCGACGAATTACTGGAGCCGGTAGTGATGCATCTGCCATCCTATCTTCATGCTTTCGTATCGCCTTCCAAGGTAGCTCCGCGTCATTCTGCCGAAATCAGTTTCGTGCTGGATTCCAAGAAACTGCGTGACCTGGGCCTGAACCAGACATCGGTTTATCTCGGTGAGCGTCCTGGCGATAGGATTGCGCCTGAGAAGGAAATCGTGGTATCAGCCGTTCTTCTTCCTGGTTTCGAGAACATGACTCCAGCCAAGAAGGCACTGGCTCCGAAGTTAGAGATGTCTGCCACCGATCTCAATCTGGGTAGTTTCAATGGAAAGAAGAAGCTGAAGGGTGAGATTCTGATTACCAATAAGGGTAAGTCGGAACTGGATATCCGCAGCATGCAGATGTTTACGATGGGCTTGCAGGTGAACCTGAAGAAGAGTAAGATTCAGCCAGGAGAGACCGTTAAGATGAAGGTGACAGCTGTGGCTGCCGACTTGAAGAAATCGCGTGTCAGACACCCTCGTATCCTCATGATTACGAATGATCCTGACCATGCTAAGGTGGTGGTGAAGATTAATGTACAATGAATTAAAAACGAATATCGTGCAGATAGAAATAGATAACGGCAGTGGGTTCTGCTTTGGCGTAACCACTGCCATCAAGAAAGCTGAAGAGGAGTTGGCTAAGGGCGGTAAACTTTACTGCCTGGGCGATATTGTGCATAACGGTATGGAGGTGGAGCGCCTGCATGAAGCGGGACTCATCACGATAGACCATGAGCAGATGGAGGAACTGCAGGGCGTAAAGGTCTTGCTCCGTGCTCATGGTGAACCGCCTGAAACTTATGCCCTTGCCGAGCGAAACAACATCGAAATCATCGATGCTACCTGTCCTGTGGTGCTCCAGTTGCAGCGCCGCATCAAGAAGCAGTATGTCAACAATCCGGAGGCACAGATCGTGATTTTCGGCAAGAACGGCCATGCTGAGGTGCTCGGACTGGTGGGGCAGACGGAGAGTCATGCCATCGTGGTAGAGAAGTTTGAGGATGTGAAGCAGCTGAAGGAAACCGGTCAGCTGGATTTCTCTAAAGATATCTATCTTTACTCCCAGACTACCAAGAGTCTCGATGAGTTCCACCGCATCATCGAATACTGCCAGGAGCATATTGTTGAGGGTGCTGTCTTCAAGAGTTTCGATACTATCTGCCGTCAGGTAGCTAACCGCATGCCTAACATCGCTGCCTTTGCCAGCAAGCATGATGTCATCCTCTTTGTGAGTGGCAGAAAGAGCTCGAACGGTAAGGTGCTTTTCAAGGAATGCAAGAGCGTGAATGCCAACAGCTACCAGATAGAAAGTGCCGACGAGATAGATATGAACTGGTTCAAGGATGTGGAAACGGTAGGTATCTGTGGTGCTACCAGTACGCCGAAGTGGCTGATGGAAGAGTGCAGGGAGAAGATTATCAAGGATAGTTCTGTTCTCTTGTAGTGAAAGTTAAAGCGCTGATTATCAGTAACTTGATATACTTGATACGGTGTTTCACCGTATATGGGTAGAGGATAGTTTTATCGTTGATTGAAAAACTTAATATGCTGGTTATTAATTAGTTAACCCATTTGACGCTGTGTTTTACAGCGTCAAATGGGTTTATCTTTTATAAACTGTCTGAAAATAAAACAGGTGATAAATCTTCTCCCGAAGACCTATCACCTTCAAAAAACAGTAATTAACTCAAAATTTATAATCTATATCATTACTACCTTGTTAATATGGTTGCAAAGATACTAAAAAAATTTTTTTTTCCAAATCTTTTTCATCGAATAAAATAAATTTATCGGTAAAAGTAGTATATTTAACGTATTTTTGCATTAATAACCCGGCAGTCTCTTTTCTGTAGCTTATTCTGCTATTGCTTTTTGATATTGTTCCATCAGCCATGCCTTCTGTTCAGGAATGGTCATGGTGCTGTTGTCGAGCGTGATGGCATCATCAGCCTTTCTGAGTGGGGAAGTCTCGCGGTGGGTATCGATATAGTCGCGCTCCTCTACATTCTTCAGAATCGCATCGAAGTCGGCTGGCATTCCTTTCTCCTTCAGTTCATCGAAACGGCGCTGTGCTCTCACCTGTGAGCTGGCTGTTACGAAAATCTTCAGTTCGGCATTAGGGAACACGGTGGTACCTATATCGCGACCATCCATCACGATGCCCTTGTCTTCGCCCATCTTCTGCTGCTGTTCTACCAGCGCCTCTCTGACGAAAGGAACGGCGGCAATCGGACTAACGTGGTTGGAAACCTCTAACGAACGGATTTCCTTTTCTACCAGTTCGCCGTTCAGATAGCAGTCAGGGCGACCGGTTGTTTCATTAAACTTGAATGAGATGCTGATGTTCTTCATCTCCTTCTGCAGTTCTTCAGTCTTTACGGCTCCATCTGCTTCGAAGAGCTGATGACGCAGCGCATAGAGAGTTACCGAGCGGTACATGGCGCCCGTATCTACATAAACATAACCTATTTCCTTGGCAAGATCCTTTGCCATCGTACTCTTACCGCAAGAAGAGTATCCGTCTATTGCTATTGTTATTTTCTTCATAATTTCGAACTAACTTTAATGTATAATTTATAATGTAGAATTTATAATCTGTAACTTACATTCAGCATGAGACTGCTGCTACTGACGTGATATTTGCCGTAGGCAACGTTCAGATGGAAGCGCTCCAGGTTGATACCGCCACCCACAGAGAAACCTGCTCCATGACTGCTTTCCTCATCTTCTGAGGTGCTGATTTTCATCTCGTTGGCTCTCCGGAAGTTGTAGCCGGCACCTATCCACAGGCTCTCCGAAAGCAGAATGTCGGCACCTACTACGGCATGATCACGAAGACTGCTGTCCCAATGATTCAGGTTGACCAGTGTGGCTGATATCCTGAACGGTGCGTTGGCGAAGCGTTTCGTAACACCCAACTGCAGGTCGATAGGCATCTTCTCATATTCATTGTCGTAAGCTTTCAGCTGTCCACCCAGGTTCTTTGCCACGCAAGAAGCCGACCATTCCGTTTCCGGGTCGTAATAGTTGATACCCAAATCCACTCCCACAGCGATAGAATTGTAATCGCCAATATACGAAGTGATGAATTTGGCGGCAATACCACCCGCAAACTTTTCACCGAGCATATAAGAGAAGTAACCCGCAACGGCAATGTCCTTTGCCGAGAACTCACCCATCTGGATGTTGTTCTCATCCGTCTCTTTCATCTTGCCGTAGTCAACAAGCTGAGCCGAAACAGCCCACGAAGCCTTGTCGTTGACAATACGGTTGAAACTAGCCGAGGCAGTGTTCACCCCCGACATATAGTTCATATAATTGAGATTGACCGTCTTGTCGTTTACTGATGACAGGAGAGCCGGATTGTGGAATATGAGTGCCTCATCATCTTCTATCAAGGTGATGTTGTCGCCACCCAGAGCAGCTGCATGAGCACTCACCGGCAAGCGAAGGAAATTATACCCCGTTTGGCTCTCTTGAGCATCAATAATTGTCGCAAAAAGCGTCAATATTGCGGAAATTACATATTTTTTCATTTAAATTTTCTAATTCTTTGGCAAAGATACTGCTTTTTTCAATAATAAGAAGTAATTTTGCAATGTTTTCGTAGGAAATAACGATTTTAAACGGTTTTTATTGTGGAAATTAAGAAATCAAATAGCGCACAACTGGAAGATAAGCGGGTTACATTTTTCCTGCTAGGGTTGCTGCTGGCTTTTACTTTCATCTTCGTAGGACTCCAATATCAGAGAGGTCCGCAGGGAGATGATGACTTGTCGGAATCGATGGAAGATCTTTCACAGGATCTGGAAATGTCGGCTCGTCCCGACCTGAAAGATATGGTGAGTGCAGAGGCTGTTTCGGCTCCTGCTTCTAAGTCAATTACCCAGGAAGTGAAGGCTGCCGAGCAACAGACTCAGAAGGCACCGCAGAAAATCAGTTCTACAACCAGCGAACTGGTTATCGGCGACGGCTCGGGTGTAGTGGATGGAGCAGAGGTGAAGGAAGCGGTTCCTGAAACTCCCATTGAGAATCCGGGAGCTGAGGCTCCTATCAAACTGACCGTCGTGCAGAAGATACCGCAGTTTCCTGGTGGCTGGTCTGCCTTCATGCAGTGGCTTACCAAGAACCTGAAGTACCCTGTAGCTGCCCAGAAAAGTAGGATTCAGGGAACCGTAGTGGTATCCTTTATCGTAAACAAGGATGGAAGTGTTGCCAATATCAAGGTAAGCACTTCGGTAGATCCATTGCTCGACAACGAGGCTTTGAGGGTGATGAAGATGATGCCGAAGTGGAAACCGGGCATCGATAAAGGCAAGGTCTGTCGCACGATGATTGCCATCCCGGTAGTGTTCCAGCTATAAATTATTCATTGTAAATTATACATTATAAATTATACATTATTATGAAGACAGCAGATGAAATTTTAAGCATGGTAAATGAGTTTCTGGCTAATTTGCCTTACGAAAGAAAGCCAAAGTCTCTTTATGAGCCTATCAGATACGTACTTTCTATGGGTGGCAAGCGTATTCGTCCTACGCTCATGCTTCTGGGCTACAATCTTTTCAAGGACAATCCTGAGAAGATTCTGATGAATGCCGTTGCCCTGGAAACTTATCATAACTATACTTTGCTGCATGATGACCTGATGGACAATGCTGATTTGCGTCGCGGTCATGAAACGGTTCATAAAAAATGGGATGCCAATACGGCAATCCTTTCGGGCGACAGCATGCTCGTTCTGGCTTATGAACGTATGGCTCAATGTGATGAAAAGCATCTTGCCAAGGTGTTGAAACTCTTTACGACCACTGCCCTGGAAATTGGTGAAGGTCAGCAGTTTGATATGGAGTTTGAAAACCGTAACGATGTGAAGGAGGAGGAATATATCGAGATGATTCGCCTCAAGACCAGCGTTCTCCTGGCTTGTGCCTTGAAGATGGGTGCTATCCTTGCCGATGCTTCTGATGAGGATGCAGAGAACCTGTATAAGTTTGGCGAGCAGATTGGATTGGCGTTCCAGTTGCAGGATGATTACCTCGATGTTTACGGCGATACCAAGGTGTTCGGTAAGGAGATTGGTGGCGATATCACATCCAACAAGAAGACTTACATGCTCATCAATGCCTTCAACCATGCCAACGACGCTCAGCGTGCAGAACTGCAGAAGTGGGTTGATGCCGAGGAGTTCGACCGCAAGGAGAAGGTGGCTGCCGTTACCCGTCTATACAACGAGATAGGTATCGACAAAATGGCGCAGGATAAGATTGCTTATTATTTCGAGCAGAGCAAGAAGTATCTGGATGCCGTGAATGTGCCTGCTGAGCGCAAGGAGGAATTGGCAAAGTATGCTCAGAAAATGATGAAGCGACAGTACTAATCATAAAGTTCAAAGTTCAATGTTCAAAGTCATAGATACACATACGCATTTTGATGCGGAGGAGTTTGATGAGGATAGGGCGGAGGCTTTCGCCCGTGCCAAGGAAGCGGGGGTAGGCAAGGTGTTCTTGCCTGCCATCGATGTGAAGACCACACACGCGGTCCTGGCATTGGCTAAGGAATATCCGGGCTATGCTTATCCGATGATTGGTCTGCATCCTGAAGAGGTGAAGGCTGACTGGAAGGAACAGCTGGCTGAACTCCGGAAGATACTGGAGGAGCATCGCATGACCGGTAATGCCTGTCAGGAGGGTGGTTCTCCTCAGTTTTCTGACTTGATCGCCATCGGAGAGGTAGGACTTGATTATTACTGGAGCCGTGAGTTCGAAAACGAGCAGCTCGAGGCTTTCGAGGAACAGGTAAAATGGTCGGTAGAAACCCAGCTCCCGCTGATGATTCATTGCCGCAAGGCGCAGAACGAGATGGTGCATCTGCTCAGAAAGTATGAGAAAGAATTGCCGGGTGGCGTCTTCCATTGCTTTACGGGCAACCAGAAGGAGGCAGAAGAACTGCTCTCCTTCGATAAGTTTGTATTGGGCGTCGGTGGCGTATCTACTTTCAAGAGCAGCCATCTCAGAGAAGACCTCCCTGCTGTAGTTCCTCTGGATCGCATCGTTCTGGAGACCGACAGTCCGTATATGGCGCCTGTTCCTTATCGCGGCAAGCGTAACGAGAGTGCTTTCGTGGTAGAAGTGATGAAGACGCTCGCCAAGGCTTATGGCATAAGCGAAGAGGAGTTTGCCCGACAGACCAACCTCAATGCAGAGCGGGTTTTTCCGCTTTCCGTATCGCAAGTATAGGACGCAAGCGTTCAAAACTCCTTAAATAAACATAAAAAAACAATGAAAGTTATGGTATTTCGGAGGAAAAGCAATAATTTTGCACTTCGAAATTGTTGCAGCAGCATGTTGCGGCGGTTAAGAAGAGTTCTTCGGAATATGGAAAGGTGCTCGAGTGGCTGAAGAGGCACGCCTGGAAAGCGTGTAACCGGCAAAACCGGTTCGGGGGTTCGAATCCCCCTCTTTCCGCTTTTATATATATAATAAGGTATATGAAGAAAAATACAGCTATTGCACGTTTTGCAATATTGGTTTTCACATGGATGTGTTCTCTGCCTATGATGGCTCAAGAAGAGAGCATGGGATTTCATCAAGCTCTTAAGACAAAGTTTATAGAGGGTAATGCGGGATTTATGTCTCTCGTTGCCATCGCCCTCATCGTGGGTATGGCTTTCTGTATCGAGCGCATCATCTATCTGAGTCTTTCTGAAATCAACGCCAAGAAGTTGATGCAGGATATCGACCAGAAGGTGTCGGCGGGAGATGTGGAAGGGGCTAAGACGCTCTGCCGGAATACCCGCGGACCGGTGGCTTCTATCTGCTACCAGGGTTTGATGCATATTAGCGAGAGTCTTGATGACATCGAGCGCTCGGTAAGCGGATATGGTACCGTTCAGGCGGCTAACCTGGAGAAGGGATGCTCTTGGATCAAACTCTTTATCGCTATGGCGCCATCGCTCGGATTCCTCGGAACCGTGATTGGTATGGTCATGTCGTTCGACCAGATTCAGCAGGCGGGCGATATCAGTCCTACTATCGTTGCTTCGGGTATGAAAGTGGCGCTCATCACTACTATCTTCGGTATCATCGTAGCCCTCATTCTTCAGGTTTTCTATAACTACATCCTTTCTAAGGTGGAGCACCTGACAAGTCAGATGGAGGAGTCGGCGGTTACTTTAATGGATATTATTGCCAAGAATAAATAAACGAAGAGAGAAATGGTTAAATTTCAATTTTCAAAGCAGAAGACGAAGTCGGCCGAAAAGATATCGCAGCAGGTGTTCTATATCATGATAGGACTGGCGGTGCTGGTTTTCGGTCTGTTCTTTTTGGTAGGCTACGATCTGCCTTTCGAAGAGAACCCCGACTTCAATGCGCCTCTCTTTACCGATGTGCTCATCCTGTTGATGTGGCTCTTCCTGATAGGAGGTGTGGGGCTGGCAGTCTTTTCGATGATCAGAGATTATCGCAGCAGCAAGTCGGAGGCTGTAGTGAATGGCATTCCCGTGCGCCGCATCTTCCGCATCACATGGATTGGAACTTTGGCAGTTTTGCTGCTTACCTTCCTTTTGGGTGGTTCTGCTCCGATGCTCATCAATGGCGAGAATTATGCCGACTGGCTCTGGCTCAAGCTTTCAGATATGTTTGTCATCACATCGCTCCTGATGCTGGTGGCAGGAATCGGTGCCGTCTGTTTCGGTGCCACACGTTATACTCGGAAGAAAAACTAAGAGAGCTCTCTGGGCTCTCTATTCTATTAATAAGGATTAAATATGCTGATTAGAAGGAAGCAACACGAAACCCCGGGACTGAATACCACATCTACAGCCGACATCTCGTTCATGCTGTTGATATTCTTCCTTGTCACCACATCAATGGATGTGGATAAGGGACTGTTGCGCCAACTCCCTTCACCTGAACCGCAGAAGAAGGAACAGCAGCAGTCGGTGGTAGACAAGGCTAACCTCATGGCGCTGCGCCTGACAGCTGGCGATACGCTTTTGGTCAACGGCAAGCCGATGCAGGTAAGCCAGCTCAAGGAAGAAACCATCCGCTTTGTACACCGTCTGGGCAAGAAACATCTCATCTCTATCGAGAGTGACCGCGATGCCGACTATAATCTCTATTTCCAGATGCAGAATCAGCTGATGGAAGCCTATAGCCAGCTTCGCAACGAAACAGCCCAGAAGAAATATCACAGGGATTATGCCCTCTTGAACAATGACCAGAAAGAACAGGTGCGCAACATCTGTCCGCAGCGCATCACAGAGTCGTATGCCAACGCAATGACTCATGCCGACCAGCGTGTTGATGCCAATGCTGAAGAAAAGCAAGGGGAAGAGAAAGCGGCAGAAACAGCTACTGAACAGCAGAAAGGAGGTAAACAATGATGAATTTTCATAAGAAATCGCATGAAGTGCCAGGGTTGAATACATCTTCTCTGCCAGACCTCATTTTCTCCGTACTGTTCTTCTTTATGATTGTTACCCACATGCGCCAGGTTACCTTGAAGGTAGACTGCCGTTTGCCACAGGGTAAGGAACTCACCCGCCTGACCAAGAAATCGGCGGTGAGCCATATTTATATAGGTAAGCCAACCAAAGAGATGCAGGCAAAGTATGGTACCGGTACCCAGATTCAGTTGAATGATAAGTTTGCTTCGGCTCCCGAAGTGATGGATTACATTTCGGCAGAAAAGAAGCGTATGTCGCCGGAAGACCAGAAGCTGATGACCGTATCAATCAAAGCAGATCAGGAAACCAAGATGGGTGTGATAACCGACGTAAAGCAGGCTTTGCGCCAGGCAAAAGCACTAAAAATCAGTTATTCTGCCACAGAAAAAGGAAAATAATATTAATTTATCATGTTTTTCTCTTAAAAAATTGCTTTTATTAATTTTTTGTATTATCTTTGCAACCAAATTATTAGTATTATGTCAAAACAAATTTTAGATTCATTAGATAGGCAGATTCTGAAGCTGATTTCTCAGGATGCCCGTATTCCATTTTTGGAAGTGGCACGCGCTTGCAATGTGAGCGGTGCTGCCATTCATCAGCGTGTTGCTAAACTTACAAATCTTGGTATCATCAAGGGTTCACAATTCATCATTGACCCGGAAAAGATAGGTTACGAAACTTGTGCTTATATGGGACTCTATCTGAAGGAGCCTGAGAAGTTTGACCATGTTGTAGAGGAGTTGAAGAAAATTCCTGAGGTTGTAGAGTGTCACTATACTACAGGCGGCTTTGATATGTTTATCAAGATTTACGCGCTGAACAACCACCATCTCCTGGAAATCATCCATGATAAGTTGCAGCCACTGGGATTGTCTCGCAGCGAGACCATCATTTCTTTCAATGCATCTATCAACCGTCAGCTTTCTATGCAGGACCTCAAGAGTTTCAACGATGATGAAGAGGAAACTGATGAGGAGGCTGCAGCAGAGAAATAAGATATAAAAAGAAAAAAAGCAGTAGCTCCCTGCGGGATTACTGCTTTCTATAAAGGGTGAGGAATGTGAACGGTAAGCCGTTTTCATTCCTCATTTCTTTTTCTGTCACTTCCCATTCTGCCGGATTGATTTCCGGAAAGAAGGTATCGGCATGTTCAGGTTCCTTTTCTACGATTGTGAGATAAAGCTTATCTGCAAAAGGCAAAGCCTGTTCATATATGCTGGCTCCTCCGATGATGAAACATTCATCTGATACTTCTTTGCTTCCAATCTCTTCTCTGTTTCCAACCTCTTCTTTCCTTGCTGCCAGCGCTTCTTCCAGAGAGGTGTATACTTCGCACCCTGCAATCTGCTCTTTTGTCTTCGAGATAACAATATTGCGGCGGTTGGGCAAGGCTCCGTTCGGCAGCGACTCAAATGTCTTCCTGCCCATGATGATCGTATGTCCTGTTGTGAGCATACGAAATCGGGTCATGTCCGATGGGATGGCGTAGAGCAACCGGTTCTTGTACCCGATAGCTCTATGCACTTTTGATATACAGGCGATGATGCTGAGCATTTTTTATTTTAATGTTGAATGTTGAGTGTTGAATGTTGAATTATTCATTCTTGCTGTAAACTGTTAACTATAGAATGTTGAATTATTCATTCTTGCTGTAAACTGTTAACTATAAACTATTAACTATAAACAGCTCTCCCGTCCCATGGCTACTTTTGATCTTCCACTCCTGCGGATAGAGGTTGTTGGCACGGTTGCCGATGTTCTTTTCCCATCCTATCGGAACCTGTCTGTAGGTTACCAGAACATAACCCTTAGGCGTATCGGCAGGCAGATTCACAGCCTCCTTGCGAAGGTAGCGGATGGCATCTTCGTAGGATAACTCCACCTGTGGGAAGTGATCTTTGTTGAGCATCGTAGAGAGAGCGAGAGCCTGGTCGGGAATGAGACCCTTTCCCTTGTCTGTTCCCAGTTTCACACCTGCATGCAGCACCTTCAGGTTCTTTTCTGCCTGGTCGTAGATGTCTTTCCATCTGCCCGGAATGGCGTAAACCGTCTCGTTGCTCTCTGCTGGCATCCATTCCGTATCATTCTTCAGCCAGCCGCTCGGAATCTCCGGTCCCTTTCCCTTAGCCACCTTCTTGTCTTTCTTCTTCTTATCCTTCCTGTTCTCCTTGGCTGAAGAGCCTGCTTCCCATTCGCCCTCTTTCTTCAGAATCGCCATAAACAGACCTTCGCCTCGCGAAACGCCAGGAATGAACCGGTAAACCGGGAAGTCGGTGCCCGTGAGATTGCGGGTGATGTTCCATGCATCTTCTACACCCTCCAGTGCCATCACTTCAGCGCCAAGTTCTTGGCATATCCAGGCTACGTTCTCCTCATCTTCGTGCGCATTGAAGGTGCAGGTAGAGTAAATCAGGATACCGCCTGGCTTCAGACAATTCCAGATATCCGATACGATTTCGCGCTGCAGTTGCCAGCAGTTGTTCACATTCTGGGTACTCCATTCGCCGATAGCCCCTTCATCTTTGCGGAACATTCCTTCGCCGGAGCAGGGAACATCGGTAAGGATCACATCAAACTGCAACTTCGATTTCTTGTAATCGCGGGGATAGTTGTTGGTAACAATCATATCCGGATGACCGAACTTCTGTACGTTCTCGGCAAGAATCTGTGAGCGGGTGCGCATAGGTTCGTTGCTGAAGAGCAGACTCCCTTCCGGCAAGGCTGCTCTTACGGCAGTCGACTTTCCGCCAGGGGCAGCACAGAGATCCAGCATCATCACCGGTTCTTTTACGTACTGTCGGATAGCCATATCAACAAACATGGATGAGGCTTCCTGTACATAATATAAGCCGGCATGCAGCAGCGGATCGAAGGTGAATCCGGGACGCGTAGAGAGATAACGTCCGGTTTCCGGACACCAGGGAACCGGTTCGCCATCAGCATCCTTGCATTTAAAAGGATTGATGCGGATACTGGTTGGTGCCTCTTCTTCAAGGATAGCATGCTCCAGACGCTGATACAGCTTTTCGCCCATCAGTGCCTGAGTATATGTTCTGAAATCTTCAGGTAATGTCTTCATTCTGTTTCTTTTTCTTTAATTTGTTTGCAAAAATAAGAAATTTTTCGTTTCTTTGCAACTAAATCGCGAAGAGATGCGTCTAAGAAGCAGAAATTTTTCAAAATAACAAGGTAAAACAATAAAAAATAATGATATGAAGAAAGCAATATTGGCATTAGCGCTCGTTATGAGCATCGGAGCCACCCAAGTGTCTTTGGCGTCTTCAGCTCCAAAACATCGTTATCATCCAACTACCCAACAGGTAGATTCAAAGGCTGCTCCTGCATCTGCCGCACAGCCATCTGCTTCGAAGGATAAAGACGACGAGGCGTTGGAGGCTTATTCTGATACAACCAGTACAGATTCGGCTAACTATGATGATTATGATGAGAATGATAATAGGTCTGTTCATTCTAGATACAGTTTAGACAACTATGATGATCCGTTCGATTTCATCGGTTCGGTATTTGGTGGCGGAGCGCTGGCTGTTATGATCATTTTCTGTATCATCTTCGGTCTGCTGTTTGTCTTTGCTCCGCTGATCATCGTATTTCTGGTTATCAGATATCTGATTCGCCGCCATAACGACCGGATGAAACTGGCTGAGATGGCGATGGAGAAGGGCATCAATGTTCCGGAAAGCGACCGGCCGATAGACAAGCAGAGCGATGAGTATCTGGTAAAGCGTGGATTGAGAAATGCCTTCCTGGGAGCCGGCTTGTGCGCCATGTTTGCCTGGTGGGATGCTGATTTCCTGGCTGGCATCGGAGCCCTGGTCTTCTTCTATGGCATCGGTCAGACCGTTATCGGCTCGCTTCCTGCCATCAAGGACTGGTGGAAGAATCGTCATGGCGATCAGGGCACGGGATATAATGGTACTCCGGTCTAGCAGCCGACATTCAATATATCATGGCTTCTCAATAGGAGGGGAAGTCACAAGGAAAAGAACAACAATTATTAGTTAATATATATAAGGTGGAAAAGTTATCCGATATCTCTCTCGTCACGAAGGTGGTGATGCTTCATGACCGCAAGTCGTTCGACCTGCTGGTCAGGAAGTATCAGTCACCCATTCGTGGGTTCTTCCTGCGGCAGACGCTGGGGGATGCGCAGCTGAGTGACGACTTGGCTCAGGATACCTTTGTAAAGGCTTATACCCATCTGTCCGGTTTCCGGGGAACAGCCTCTTTCTCCACCTGGCTCTACCGCATCGCCTATAATGTATGGTATGATTATACCCGCAGTCATAAGGAGACGCAGGACATCGATACGCCTGCCGTTTCCAACAGGAATGCACAGGGCGCCCATGCCGGATTGAAGATGGATTTGATGAAAGCCCTACAGATATTGGGCGAAAATGAACGTACATGCATCACGCTGCAGCTGATGGATGGACTCTCTATAGATAAGATTGCAGAGGTGACGGGAATGGCGCAAGGCACTATCAAGTCGCATCTCTCTCGTGGAAAACAGAAACTTGCAAGTTACTTAAAACAGAATGGTTATGACCGATAAGATAAATGATAATAAGTTGAAGAACATAAACGAAGAGCCGTTGAGCCTTCAGGATGAAGAGCTCTTGCAGCAGTTCTTTGCCGATTGCCGGATGTCTGAGATTCCCGATGACGGATTCTCCGACAGGGTGATGCAGGCATTGCCGGCTTTACCCGAAACTGATACTGCGATGTCGCTGGTTAAGCGCCAGCGCCTGGAACATTTATGGACGGCAGCCTGTGTGGCAGCAGGCATCATCATTGCCGTAGTCTGCCAGGGCTGGGAGCAGATACAGGGCTGGCTTTTCTCTATGAAGATAGATTTCCTCCTCTCCGGTTCCCGTGCGCTTACGCATGTGGCAGATTCCATCGCCCACTCTCAGAATCTCCTGATGGTGCTGGCTGGCATCGTTGTCCTCATCATGGTTTGGGGATATAATGAACTGGCTGATGCACGTCAGTAGGCTTCTTCCCTGATATCAATTGTATGAATGATCAACTCTTTCTATTAGCAGAATAGTTTTTAGTGCTAATAGAAAGAGTTTTTTATTACTATAAATATCATCTTTATGCTCTTGAAATCTCCGTTCAAAGCTTTTGAATGTCCGTTCAGTGTCTTTGAACGGACATTCAATGACTTTGAACGGACATTCAATGTCTTTGAACGAAGATTTAATATTACTGAATATAGAAAAACAAATAGGTGCTGCTACTTTTTCAGTAGAGCACCTATGCTTATGATATCGGTTTCTAAAACAATTTATAGGTAGTGCGGAGCACTTTGAACTCGGTTCGGCGGTTCAGCTGGTTGCAGATTTCCTGATGCTCCTTGCTCTGCTTCAGGATAAATTCTTCGCTGAGCACATCGCCTTCCTTGAGCCAAGGATACTTCTCGGTGAGTTTCTTGCGCACATTCTTCGGCTTCTCCTTGCCGTAGCCCACAGGGGTGAGGCGCTCTTTCTCTATGCCGTGTTTTATCAGATAATCTACTACCGATTGGGCGCGGCGCTGGGACAGATGCTTGTTATATTCGCTGTTTCCCTTGTAATCGCAATGGGCGCTGAGTTCGATGGTAACGTGCGGGTTCTCTTTCAGCAGCGTTACCAGCTGGTCGAGGGCTGTCGTACTGGCTTCGGTAAGGGTTGCCTTGTCGAAATCGTAGAAGATATTGTCGATGAGTACAGGGGCTGTGATGGAAGCCAGCGGGAACTGGAGCACGTATTCCTTACTCTCTTTAGCCGAATCAACCCGAAGTTCTTCCTTGTGGTTGAGGTAGCCTTTGCAGGATGCCATCACCAGATAGTCGACATGCGGATTGATAGGGAGGACAAACGAACCGTCGCCCTTGACGGATAGTTTCCTGTTCGTTCCGTCGTTGCCTACGATTCTCATCTCTGCGGCAGGCAGTTCATAACCGTCTTTCTCGTAAACCCATCCCTTCATTGTGGTAACAATCTCCGGATTCTCGAAGGAGTAGATATGATCGTAGCCTCTTCCGTCTTTTCTGTTAGAGCAGAAGAAACCCTGGTTGTGGAGACCCTCGAAAGTCATTCCGAAGTCATCGGCTTCTGTATTCAGCGGATAGCCGGGGTGGGTGAGTTCATATTTCCGGGTGATGGAATTCACTTTGGCGATATAGATGTCGAGTCCGCCCATTCCTACATGACCGTTGCTGCTGAAGTAGAAGTCGCCGTTAGGACGGAAGGTAGGGAACATCTCATCGCCTGGGGTGTTGATAGGCTCGCCCAGGTTCTCTACACCGCCCAGTCCGGCAGGAGTGATGCGCACTCGCCAGATGTCGAGACCGCCTTTCCCGCCAGGCATATCTGATACGAAATAGAGCCATTCGCCATCAGGGGAGATGGCAGGATGGGCAAAACAGCTGAGCGTATCTTTGCTGATTTCCAGATTTGTAGGCTTGCTCCAGGCTGCATCCGAGCGGTTGGAGGTTACTATCTGGGCTAAGCGGGGCGAAGTGGGATCGGTGGTACACTGGGTGAGATACATCTGCTTGCCGTCTGGGGTAAAGCAGCATGCGCCCTCTTCGTAGTCGGTGTTGAGACCGGTTCCTATGGCTTCCGGCTTGCTCCATTTGCCTTTGTCATCCTTTTCAGAGAAGAAGATGTCGGCAGATTTCGTTCCCGTCACTCCGTTCAGGTCGCTGCCCTGCGCTTCGTTACGGGTAGAGGTGAAATAGAGCTGGCTGTAGTCATCGCTGAGGAACATCGGCGAATAGTCGTCTCTTCGGGAATTGAAAACATCCATCCGCTTTACCTTGTACCGGCTTCCTTCCTTCTTCCAGACTGGGGCTTTTCGTGCCGATTCGAGTCCGTTCTTTACCAGCACGTTGTCGGGCATGGAATCGAGCAGGAATTCGAATTCCTTGGCAGCCTGTCTGTAGCTTCCGTTCTTCAGGAGCAGCCGGGCGTAAGCCAAGCGGTCGTTGAGGTCTGCCTGCTTGTATCGGATGGCATTGCTGTAGGCAGCCAGTGCTTTCGGTGTACTGTTGATTTTATCATAACAGCGTGCCATCTTCAGAGCCACCTTGCCCCGGGCAGCCCGCTCTTTCGTAGGTGTCTTGGTGTACACCTTTTTATATTGGGTTGCCGCATCGTAGTATTCGCCTAAAGAAAGATGCTTGTCTGCTTTCTTCAGGTTCTGTTCAATGCCGCAACTTATCAGAAAGAGGCAGCTGATTGCTGTTATGATTTGATAAAATCTTATTTGTTTCATATAGGAACAACTTAATTATTTTACTGAACTTTCGCAAGCAACTCTCCCACACGCCCTGAAAGGGCAGAAGCTCCTAGCCCAGGGCAACGCCCTGGGTATAGTAGCAGTCAGTAAGGCGCCCTGTAAGGGCAAAAGCCTTATAAATTGCCTCGTTCTTTGAAGCTTTTGCCCTTACAGGGCGACAGGTTTGCGTCCATAATGACCCAGGGCGTTGCCCTGGGCTAGGGGCTTCTGCCCTTTCAGGGCGTGCAGTTGTTGCGTTGAATTACATCTGTGAGAATGGCTGGCGATATTGGCAACCTGCCTTCCAGTTGCTGCAGCCATAGGCGGTCTTGCCCTTGATGA
The DNA here is from genome assembly GCA_021622245.1 of Segatella copri. Lineage (GTDB taxonomy): Bacteria > Bacteroidota > Bacteroidia > Bacteroidales > Bacteroidaceae > Prevotella > Prevotella copri_J. Next base: position 25,202 of record JAJVTK010000029.1, read on the forward strand.
TGACGCCCTTGCCGCAGAGCGGACATGGCTTGCCAACCATTGGGTCGGCAGCAGGAGCCTTTCTGGCAGCCGCTTTCTTGGCAGCCGGTTTCTTGGCAGCTGGTTTCTTCTTGAGGTCTTCTTCTGTCATGATGGTCACTCTCCGGTTGCTGTTGTCTGATAATACATCGATGACTATCTTGTTGATCTGTTCTTTCAGTCCGTTGATGAAGTCGGCAGGATCGTAGGTCTTGTGCTCGATGTCGCGGAGCTTCTTCTCCCAGATACCGGTCAGCTCGCAACTCTTCAGCAGTTCCTCATGGATGGTGTCGATGAGTTCGATGCCCGTCGGGGTTGCCATCAGATTCTTGCGCTGGCGACGGATGTAGTGGCGCTTGAAGAGGGTTTCGATGATGCCGGCACGGGAGGATGGTCGGCCGATTCCGTTCTCCTTCAATGCAGCACGAAGTTCTTCGTCTTCCACGAATTTGCCGGCTGTCTCCATCGCACGCAGCAGGGTTGCCTCGGTATAATACTTAGGTGGCGTGGTCCATTTCTCCGTCAGGGTAGGCTGATGCTCGCCCGATTCGCCTTTTGTGAAGGATGGGAGGGTTCTTTCTTCCACCACTTCCTTTTTGGTGCCGTTTCCAGAGTCTGCATTTCCATTGGCGTTATCTGAAGCATCATCGTCATCGGCATTCTTTGCATCCTTGGCATAGACTACTCGCCAGCCTGGTTCGAGAATCTCCTTACCGCTCACCTTGAACTCTATCTTCTCCGGTTTCGGTCCGTCTTCGTTGATGACTTCGCCCAAAACGGTGGTGGTGGAGAATTTACAATCCGGATAGAACACGCTGATAAAGCGCTTGGCGATGAGATCATACACGTTTGCCTCCATATTGGTGAGTCCGGTTGGCGGAACACCGGTTGGGATGATGGCGTGGTGGTCGGTTACCTTACTATTATCGAAAACCTTCTTGCTCTTCGGCAATTTCTTGCTGATTGTTGCGAGCTGCTGGATGAGCGGGAGGTATTTCTGCTGACTCATGATCTTTGCCTGACTTACTCCGTTCAGAATCTGCGGACATTTCGGATAGATATCGTCGGTCAGGAACTGGGTATCTACACGAGGATAAGTGGTGTACTTCTTCTCGTAGAGACTCTGGATGAGTTTCAGCGTAATATCGGCTGAATAGGCAAACTTCTTGTTGCAATCCACCTGCAGCGAGGTGAGGTCGTAGAGATGAGGCGGTGCCTCGTTTCCCTTTTTCTTGCTTACATCTGTAACCGTGAAGGGTTTGCCAGCGATGGTGCTGAAAGCCTTCTCGCCTTCCTCTTTACTGGTAAACTTGCCGCTGGTGGCGGTAAACTGGGTGTCGCGGTAGATGGTGGCGAGTACCCAGTAAGGTTCGGAAACGAAGTTGTCGATTTCCTTCTGGCGGTTTACGATGAGGGCAAGGGTAGGGGTCTGTACTCTACCGATGCTGAGCACCTGTCGGTTCTGACCGTATTTCAATGTGTAAAGTCGGGTGGCGTTCATGCCGAGAATCCAGTCGCCGATGGCACGGGAAAGTCCGGCAAGATAGAGTGACTGATATTCCCCCTGGTCTTTCAGTTCCTGGAAGCCTTGCTTGATGGCTTCATCGGTCATGGACGAAATCCACAGTCTCTTGACCGGGCATTTTGCCTGTGCCTTCTGCATCACCCATCTCTGGATAAGCTCTCCTTCCTGTCCGGCGTCACCGCAGTTGATGATGCTGTCGGCAGCCTGCATCAGTTTCTCGATGGTAGCAAACTGCTTCTTGATGCCTTCATCGTTGATGAGCTTGATACCGAAGCGCTGTGGAATCATCGGCAACGCCGAAAGGCTCCAATGTTTCCACATCGGAGTATAATCATCCGGTTCCTTCAGCTCACAAAGGTGGCCGAAGGTCCATGTTACTTGGTAACCATTACCTTCCATATAACCGTCGCGTGCCGTGGTAGCCCCGATGATTCGGGCGATATCCTTAGCCACACTCGGTTTCTCTGCTATACAAACTATCATGTTTTATTCTTATTTCTGTTTGCAAAGGTACAATAAAATAATGAGATAGCCATCATTTCAGCTTTTTTTCTCATGGCAGGGAATAAAATATTCCACAAAAAAGGTCGCCCTGAAAGAGCAAAAGCTTCTTGCATTCAAAGCTTTTGCCCTTTCAGGGCGACCTTACTGATTGTTATCTAACCCAGGGCGCTGCCCTGGGCTAGGAGCTTCTGCCCTTTCAGGGCGTATTTCATATAAATCTGCGTGCGATTACTCGTACTCCTGCCAGCTCTTAATCTGAAGCTGATCCTGGCTCATTGTGCAGAATGCCTCGATGAAGGCGGAAGCCAGGCGGGCATTGGTGATCAGAGGAATGTTGTGGTCGATGGCACCACGACGGATTCTGTAACCATTGGTCAACTCACGCTTGGTATGATTCTTAGGGATGTTGACGATGAGGTCGAACTTGTGATCGGCAATCATCTGCATCACGTTAGGAAGATCCTTGTGGTCCTCATCAGGCCATCCTACGGCTGTAGCCTTCACGTTGTTCTCGTTGAGGAACTTCGCTGTGCCGGCTGTAGCATAGATGGTGTAACCATTCTTCACCAGTGCCTGGGCTGCGTCGAGCAGAGAAGCCTTCTCCTTGGCACCACCGCTTGAAAGCATGATGCCCTTGTCCTTTGAAGGAATCTTGTAGCCGGTGGCAATCAATGAGTTGAGCAATGCCTCCTCGAAAGTATCACCCATACAACCTACCTCACCGGTAGAACTCATATCTACACCCAATACAGGGTCGGCGTTCTGCAAACGGGCGAATGAGAACTGGGATGCCTTCACACCCATGCGGTCGATATCGAAAGCAGACTTATCTGGCTTCTGATATGGAGCATCGAGCATGATGCGGGTAGCAGTCTCGATGAAGTTGCGCTTCAATACCTTGCTCACGAATGGGAATGAACGGGATGCACGGAGGTTACACTCGATAACCTTTACATCGCGACCCTTAGCCAGATACTGGATATTGAAAGGACCAGAGATGTTGAGCTCCTTGGCAATGGCACGTGAAATCTTCTTGATCTGACGGGCTGTAGCGAAGGAAATCTGCTGAGCAGGGAAGGTCATGGTAGCGTCACCAGAGTGAACACCCGCATACTCTACATGCTCTGAAATACCATACTCTACAATCTCACCATTCTGAGCCACACCGTCGAACTCAATCTCGTTGGTCTCGGTCATAAACTGAGAGATAACTACCGGGTATTCCTTAGAAACCTCAGAAGCTGCCTCCAGGAAGCGACGCAACTCATCATCATCGTGGCAAACGTTCATGGCTGCACCGGAAAGAACGTAAGATGGACGAACGAGAACAGGATAGCCTACCTCGTCGATGAACTTCTGAACATCCTCCATAGAGGTGAGGGCGCTCCACTTAGGCTGGTCGATGCCCAACTTATCGAGCATGGCAGAGAACTTACCACGGTTCTCGGCACGGTCGATGTTGACAGGAGATGTACCCAGGATTGGCACAGACTGGCGATGGAGCTTCATAGCCAGGTTGTTTGGAATCTGACCACCTACAGAAACAATCACACCACGTGGTGACTCCAGGTCGATGACATCGAGTACACGCTCGAATGAAAGCTCATCGAAGTAGAGACGGTCGCACATATCGTAGTCGGTAGATACGGTCTCCGGGTTGTAGTTGATCATGATTGACTTGTAACCCAACTTGCGGGCTGTGTTGATGGCGTTTACTGAACACCAGTCGAACTCTACAGAAGAACCGATGCGGTAAGCACCCGAACCGAGAACGATGACAGACTTCTCGTTCTTATAGTAGTTGATGTCGTAACCCTCTACGGCGTAAGTCATGTAGAGATAGTTGGTGAGGTCTGGATGCTCGCTTGCCACGGTAGGGATGCGCTTCACGGCAGGAAGAATGTTCAGCTTCTTGCGCTGGGCACGAACTGCGAGCACCTCCTTCTCCATGTTGGTATTCTGGGTCTTCAATACGAAGCGGCCAATCTGGAAGTCAGAGAAGCCCAATACCTTAGCCTCACGTAATACCTCGGCAGGAATCTCCTCCAGAGTATTATATTCAGAAAGCTTGTGCTTGTAATCTACGATATTCTTCATGCGCTCGATGAACCAAGGATCAATCTTGGTCAACTCCTCGATGCGCTCGATGGTGTAACCTTCCTCCAAAGCCTGGGCGATGGCGAAGATACGGAGGTCGGTAGGGTTGGAAAGCTCCTCATCCAGGTTATCAAACTTGGTGTGGTCGTTGCCTACGAAACCGTGCATTCCCTGACCAATCATACGGAGACCCTTCTGGAGCATCTCTTCGAATGAGCGGCCGATAGACATGATTTCGCCTACAGACTTCATGGAAGAACCGATCTTGCGGCTTACACCGGCAAACTTGGTAAGGTCCCAACGAGGAATCTTACAGATCATATAGTCGAGTGATGGAGCTACATAAGCTGAGTTAGGAGTACCCATCTCACCAATCTGGTCGAGCGTATAACCGAGGGCAATCTTGGCAGCAACGAAAGCGAGCGGATAACCGGTAGCCTTAGATGCGAGGGCAGAAGAACGGCTCAAACGGGCATTGATCTCGATGATACGGTAGTCGTTGGTCTCAGCATTGAAAGCATACTGGATGTTGCACTCACCCACGATGTTGAGGTGACGGACGCACTTCACGGCGATGTCCTGCAACATCTTCACCTGCTCGTCGGTAAGAGAACAGGTAGGAGCAACCACGATAGATTCACCCGTGTGAATACCCAGTGGGTCGAAGTTTTCCATAGAGGCAACGGTGAAGCAGCGGTCGTTCGCATCACGGATGCACTCAAACTCAATCTCCTTCCATCCCTTCAGACTCTCCTCTACAAGTACCTGAGGTGCGAAAGTGAAGGCAGATTCAGCAATCTCCTTGAACTCCTCTTCAGTCTTGCAGACACCAGAACCGAGACCACCCAGCGCATAGGCAGAACGGATCATGATAGGGTAGCCGATGTTGCGTGCCGCAGCCACAGCCTCCTCCATGTTCTCGCAAGCGTGGCTTACAGGAACCTTGAGATCAACCTTGTTGAGCTCCTTTACGAAGAGGTCGCGGTCTTCCGTGTTCATGATAGCCTCTACAGAGGTACCCAACACATCCACACCGTACTCCTTGAGCACACCGTTGAGGTAAAGCTCAGTACCAACGTTCAAACCCGTCTGACCACCCCAAGCCAGCATGATGCCGTCAGGGCGCTCCTTCTTGATAATTTCAGTTACAAAAAAAGGTGTCACCGGCAAGAAATAAACCTTGTCAGCAATACCTTCACTTGTCTGAATTGTAGCAACGTTTGGATTAATGAGGACGGAACTAATACCCTCCTCGCGCAAAGCCTTGAGAGCCTGCGAACCGGAATAGTCAAACTCACCTGCCTGGCCGATCTTCAAAGCACCGGAACCCAGAACGAGGACTTTCTTAAGCTGTTTCTTCATCATTTATATAACTATAAGTTTGTTCTTTATATGTCTTATTATTTATGTTTTTAGCAACTAAACAGTATTTGCGTTAGTTCACAAATGGTAGACACTCTATTTCTAGATGCAAAGTTACGCTATTTATTTGATTATTCCAAATTTTCTGCAAATCTTTACAGTTAAATAACATCAATTATTATTATTTCTTCTCTAGAATGTCGTATTTTTGCAATTATTTTGTTACTTTTGCAGCGGCTTTTAGTCATGTAGAAAAAGAATAAAAATAGCAAACAAGATAAATATAACAACAATGAAAGTCGGATTATTCGTCCCTTGTTATGTGGATGCCCTTTACCCTGAAGCGGGTGTGGCTACATACAAGTTGCTTAAGCATTACGGACTAGACGTGGGTTATCCCGAAAAACAGACTTGCTGCGGCCAGCCAATGGCTAATGCGGGTTTTCAGGACAAGTCGGAGAAGGTCATAGAGACATTTGATGAGCTGTTCAAGGATTACGATTATATCGTAGCTCCTTCTGCCTCATGTGCCGCTTACGTAAAGGTGTATTATCCTAAAATCCTTGAGGGTAAGCACGAGTGTATTTCCTCAAAGAAGATCATGGATGTTGTGGAGTTCCTTCACGATGTGCTGAAGGTGGATCATGTGCCGGGCAAGTTCCCGCATGTGGTGAGTGTACACAACAGTTGTCATGGTGTGCGCGAACTGGGATTGTCATCTCCTTCTGAGCGCCACATCAAGCCTTTCAACAAGATTATCGACCTTTTAAATATGGTGGAAGGCATTACCATCTACGAACCGGAGCGCAAGGATGAGTGTTGCGGATTTGGCGGTATGTTCTCTATTGAGGAACCTGCCGTTTCTACCCGTATGGGCGAGGACAAGATCAAGCGCCACATGGCTACAGGCGCTGAGTTTGTTACCGGACCGGATTCTTCCTGTCTGATGCACATGGCTGGAATCGCCAAGAAGGAGAATATGCCGATCAAGTTTATTCATGTTGTTCAAATATTAGCTGCAGGACTATGAGTACAGAACATTCCAAGAGAGCTGCGAAGTTTACGCAGAACGTAGAGAAGACCACCTGGCACGACGCTACCTTCTGGTCTGTTCGTCAGAAGAGAGATAAGATGGCGCAGGAACTTCCTGAGTGGGAAGATCTCCGCGAGCATGCGTCTGAAATCAAGATGCATACGATTACCCATCTTGCCGATTACCTCGATATGTTTTCCAAGAATCTGGAGAGCCGCGGGGTGAAGGTTCACTGGGCAAAGGATGCACAGGAATTTAATGAGATTGTGCTTGGTATCCTGAAAGATCATAACGTGAAGAAGATGGTGAAGTCGAAGTCGATGCTCACCGAGGAGTGCGAGATGAATCCTTATCTGGAGCAGCATGGTATTGATGTGGTGGAGACCGACCTGGGTGAGCGCATCATCCAGCTTCTGGGTCAGAAGCCTAGCCACATCGTGATGCCTGCCATCCACCTGAAGCGTGAGGAAGTAGGTAAGATGTTCGAGGAGAAGGGTATCTCCAAGGAAATAGGCAACTATGATCCTACTTACCTGACCCGCTGTGCCCGTCATCATCTCCGCGACCAGTTTATGGAAGCTGGAGCAGGTATGACCGGATGTAACTTCGGTGTGGCTGCCACCGGCGATTGCGTGGTTTGCACCAACGAGGGTAATGCGGATATGACCACTTCCATGCCTAAGCTCCATATCGTAGCGATGGGTATTGAGAAACTGGTTCCTGATTATAAGTCATTGGCTGTGTTCCAGCGTCTGCTTTGCCGCTGCGGAACCGGTCAGCCTACCACCGCCTTCACTTCTCATTTCCGCCAGGCTCGTCCGGGTGCCGAGATGCATGTGGTATTGGTGGATAACGGCAGAAGCGACATTCTTGCTGATAAGGACCACTGGCAGACGTTGAAGTGTATGCGCTGTGGTGCCTGCATGAACACCTGTCCGGTTTATCGTCGTTCAGGTGGTTACAGCTACACCTATTTCATTCCGGGTCCTGTAGGTGTGAACCTGGGTATGCTGAAGAATCCTCAGAAGTACAGCGACAATGTTTCTGCCTGCACCTTGTGCTTGTCATGCGATAATGTCTGTCCTTCCAAGGTAGGACCAGGTTCGCAGATTTATGTCTGGCGCCAGAGTCTGGAGAAGTTGGGTAAGGCTGATCCTGTCAAGAAGGCGATGTCGAATGGTATGAAGTATCTCTTCGACCGTCCTGCGCTCTACACCACTGCCCTGAAGTTTGCTCCGCTTGTCAATCTGGTTCCTGAATGCTGTACGCACTTCAGCAATTGGAATGCCTGGGGCATCGGTCACGCCATGCCTGAGTTTGCAAAGAAGAGTTTCCATCAGCTTTGGAAAGAAGGAAAGGTGAAGTAGTGGGTCATCATAAAGTTCAAAGTTCAAATTTCAAAGTTCAATGAAGAAAGAAGATTTCCTGAACAAGTTGCGTAAGAATACGCACGTTCAATTCGATATGCCTGCCGTAGATGTGAAGGGTATCCAGTATGAGGATACGCTGAAACAGTTTATTGAGATGACGGAATCGGTAGGTGGTCATGTGATAGAGGCGAAGGAAGGTGAGAGTTTGGATGAGCTGGTGAAGAAGGCTTATCCGGAAGCCAAGGTCTTTGCTTCCAACCTGCCAGAAATCACAATTGCCCAGAAGAATCCTGATACCGTGGCTGAGGCTAATGACCTGAATGGTACTGATGTGGGTATTGTTTGTGGTGAAGTGGGTGTTGCCGAGAATGGTTGCATCTGGATTCCTCAGACCATGAAGGAGAAAGCGGTGCTTTTCATCTCGGAATATCTTGTGATTTTCCTCGAAAAAGAGAAGATTGTGAACAATATGCATGAGGCTTATGCCCGTATTGAGATGGATCCGAAGTACAATTTCGGTATTTTCATCAGTGGTCCTTCCAAGACTGCCGATATTGAGCAGGCACTGGTAATGGGTGCGCAGGCAGCCAGAGGCGTAACCGTAGTGCTTTTGTAAAAGAAGTATTGAATCTTAATCTATACGAATAAAGCCCACCAAATCGGTGGGCTTTATTCTTATCTCTGCTCAGTTAGATTTCCCATTGGTATGTGTCGTAGATGACCCCTCTTCCTCCGAATCCTTCCTTTTGGTGGATGAGATTCTTGTTGAGATACTTGCCCGCATCTTCTGTGGATTTGCCGAAGTCGAAGTATGGGACATTCCATGGGCATTTGTGGAGGATAAAGTCGAAGAGGGCATCCAAAGCTCCCAGTTCCTTGCCCAATTCGTTGGCAGCGATATACTGGGTATGAATTACTTGGGGGGTAGTATATACGATGCTTCCACCAATAATCGTTTCATCTTTCTTTACCACAAAGCAGAGAATGTGGTCTGGAAAACGATGCATAAGTAATTGCAGTTCCTCTTTCGAGTGTACAGGATGAGTATTATGCCTCTGCCAAAGATTCTTGTCCAATAAATCCCAAAAGTCTGTGATGTCCTTTGGAAATTTTGTAAATCCAACAATTAGTCCATGGCTCACAGCTTTCTTGATGCCTCTTCTTCTCTGCTCACTGAATCGTAAGGGGGCATTGAGAAAAATGGTAGTGGAAATCTCTCTAGCTATCAACTTTGCCTTCCCAATATAGGAGAGAGCATAGAGGTCCTCTTCCGAAGGGATGCTCTGGTATATCCATGGCATTGCCTTGTAGATACATAACTGGAAATCATTTTGCAGGAGATAGTCCTTGAGAGCCTGAAAGATGTCGATGCAAACTTCTGCTGTTACCTTGGAACAAGTCAGTAAGCCTCCATACGTCAGTCCTTGGTGAGAATAGAGAATCTTCTTGTCCTCATCCGCAGTTTCATTGGCAGGAAGAATGGCATACAAGCGTCCTTTATAATAGAACATCAAGGAATGGTCATGAAATCTGTCTTGATGATAGTCCATATAGTTTCTGTCGAAGAGGAAGGTGCCTTGTCTGGATTTCCAAACAAAGTTGTTCCATTCGGCAGCGTCTTTTGGGGTATATCTTTTGATTTCTATCATGGCTCTGATGTTGTGCTATGTGTGGTATGGATGTATTTCAGAAATTCATCGTATTCATACAGATAGTCTTCTGGCTCATAAAGTTCAGAGGCAAGCACCAGGCATACGGCTCCCTCGGAGAAATCATCCAGTGTGCGCCATATCTCTGTGCCGAGATAGAGCCCCATGCCAGGATTGCTTAGCTGGTATTTCTTGGTCTCCTTGCCGTTGTCTAGGGATACGGTAAATGATCCATGCACGGCGATGATGACTTGCTGGAGCTTTTTGTGGGCATGACCGCCTCGGTTGCCACCCTGTGGCACATCGTATATCCAGTAGGCACGTTTCAAGTCGAAGGGAAGCTCGATGTTCTCCTCTGATACGGTCAGGTTGCCTCTAGGGTCGGATATGGTATGTAATTTGATGATTCTACCTAATTCTTTCATAAAGTTGTATTCTTTTATTTGATAACGCTCTTTTTCTTTTTTTATTGCTTATTGCTTATCCTTCTTGGGCAACTTGATGCTGGCATTGAACTTACGATGGCTCATTTCCTTCTTAATTTCCTTGGAGTAGAGGCTTGCACCTTCACGGTTCAGATGGTTGGCATTGTGGAATAATGCCCTGTGATGGGTGTAGGCAGTGTCGCAATAATGGTTAAGGAATGGGATGCCTTCCTGTTGGCAGATAAGCTTGAACCTGCGAAATACTGAGTCGCTTTGGTAGGATAGCTGTGGCGATGCTGTGAATATGAGGCTGGTATGGCTCCTTTTGCATTCGGCTATCAACTTGTGCAGATATTCATATTTCTTTCTGTCGTGTTTGTTTTGGGGTAAGGTCTCCTTCTCGATGGCTTGGCATCCCTCGTAGGGAGAGTAACCCTTGGTATAGCTCATGGCTGGATGACGCCAGTCGGCAAGCAGCTTGAGTAACCTCGAATTATACTGATAGAAAGGAAAGAGCATCTTGATGCGCTCGGTGGAGTCCACGTCCCAGAAAATCTCTCGTATGCCTGGTCGGTGGTAATAGGGGCGCAGGTTGGTGAGATAGGTACTGTTGTCATCTTGCAGCAGGTCATAGTCTGGTTCTACATCGTAGATGAGCATGTGGGGCATGCGTCTTTGCTTGAGTAGTTGCAGTCTGCCCATGCTGAAGATGATGCCCATGCGGTCTTCTCCCACATTATAATAGTTGCCCAAGATGTCTGGGTCGTAGTGATGCAAGGCTCTCGACGACCCCATGATGATGGAGTCGGCTATCAGCTCATTGTGGATATAGCGCATCCTGCCGCTCTCGCCTTTTACCTGAAGGTCGAGATAACGAAAGGTTTGTGCCGTGATGATATATATGATGGTCAGCAAGATAAGAAAGACCATGATTTTACTTAAGAACTTTTTCATATTTCAGCTTACGATTTGTTTCAACTTACGTTTATTTCAGCTTACGATTTAGAAACCTGCGTAGATGAATTGCCCCGAATCGAATACACCGAAGAGGAAGATGCTGGTAGTTACCACAACGTATGTACACCATCTCACCCAGAGCTTCGGATGATGGAATGGATTTTGACCTGGGGTTACTTCAACGATGAGATCTTTGGCGAATACCATCAAGATGAATAAGAGGATGAATTTTTCAAATACCCAGAAGTTCATGTCTTGCTCAGTGAATATCTTGCCGATTACATGGAAGGCATCGCCCACGCTTGGCATTCGGAAGAATATCCATAGGAAGTTGATGAGCAGGAAGTTGATGAGGATGCTTATTCCTCTCCTCATTCTCTGCCTAACTTTGTGCTCGGTATTTCTACTCTCTTTGGTGAAGCTTAGCATCTTCTCCATCACTTGGAAGAATCCGTGAAGAACTCCCCAAAGTATGAAGGTCCAGTTAGCCCCATGCCAAATGCCACTGATGAGGAAGGTGATAATGATGTTGAGATAGGTTCTCCCCTTGCTGCATCTGTTTCCGCCTATGGGGATGTAGATGTAATCGCGCAGCCATTGGGAGAGACTGATGTGCCAACGATGCCAAAAGTCGGTGACGCTATGGGCAAAGTAGGGATTGTGGAAATTCTGTTGCAAGCGGATGCCGAGCATGGAAGCCGAACCGATGGCTATGAGAGAGTAGCCGGCAAAGTCGGTGTATAGTTGGATGGAATAGAGGACGGAGGCTGCCAGTAATTCTGATCCACTGTGCTGCATATAGCCATCCAGCACGGGATTCACGTAGAGCAAGAGACGGTCGGCAATAACCGTCTTCAAGAACATACCCCACACTATCATCTTGGCACCATTTGCCAACTGCTGATAGTTAGGACGCACCAGCTGGCTCAGTTGGCATCTCAGGGCATCGTATCGGTTGATAGGACCTGCCGTGATGGATGGGAAGAAGGATATATAGAGCATGTAGGTGGGCAGATGATGCTCTGCTTGATACTTATCTCTGTAAACATCGAAGAGATAACTCAATGCCTGAAAGGTGAAGAAAGAGATACCCAGTGGTACTATGAGGGTATGGTGAGATGAGAGGCTATCCATGTAGAGCACCTCTGTGAGGATAAAGTCTGTATATTTGTAGAAGAGCAGGGGGAGGGTGGTGAGAAGGGCTCCTAAATAAACAATGAGTTTGCTTCTGTTGTTTGAGGTGCTGTTTGTTCTCTCCTTTCCCTTATTTCTTTCTATCAATAGAGCGGAAGTATATGAGATGAGTGTTACCACCAAAAGTATAGCTGCCAATGACTGGTTGTAATAGTAGTATAGGGCATAGGAAATCGCCAACAAAAAATACTTTTTGATGGCTTCCTTCTTGATGGCATGGAGCAGCAAGAAGAGGAAGGGAAATAAGGTGATGTATAGAAATGAATTGTAAATCATTGGAATAGTGTGGGCGAGTTTTCAATAAAAGAAGTACAGAAAACGAACTGTTAACTGTTTAAACAGTTAACTTTTCGCTTTCTGTATTCTTTGTTGCTGGGCAGGTAACAAATCTGCCCTCTCGGTATTTTTTAATGGGGGATGATGTTATTTCTTCATGTATGGGTCGGTTCCCAATACAGTCTTTGCCAGACGCTTTGCCTTGTCGCGAAGCTGGTTGAGGTCATCGCCCTTCTCGCCGTAGCAGAGTACGACGCCCATGCGGCGGCCTACGTGAGCCTCTGGCTTGCCGAAGATACGGATGCGGGTGTGGTCTTCCTTCAGGGCATCGAGCATATTGTAGTTTAATGGCTCGGTGCTTTCCTTTGGCGAGAGGATGACGGCAGAACAGCCGATGTGCTCCAGATGGATTCCGGCGATAGGCAAGCCCATCACGGCACGGAAGTGGAGCTCAAACTCGCTCAGGTTGGTGGTGTGACCGAGGGTTACCATACCTGTATCGTGTGGACGAGGACTCAACTCTGAGAAGATGACTTCGCCCTGCTTGCTCAGAAAGAACTCTACGCCCCAGAGACCGGCACCTGTCAATGCCTTGGTTACTTCACCTGCAATGTGCTCAGCCTTCTTCAAAGCCTCTTCAGGAATCTGGAATGGCTGCCAGCTCTCGCGGTAGTCGCCGCCCTTCTGTACATGGCCGATAGGTGGACAGAAGAGGGTAGGACCGTCTTTCTGGGTGACGGTGAGCAGGGTGAACTCAGAATCGAAGTCGATAAATTCCTCGATGATTACTTCCTTCACGTCGCCACGACCTTCTTCCATTGCCTCCTTGTAAGCTTCCTTCAGTTCATCATCGTTGTGAACATAGCTCTGACCATGGCCGCTTGAACTCATCAGAGGTTTCACTACGCATGGGAAACCGATTTCATCGGCAGCGTTCTTAAACTCTTCGAAGGTCTTGGCATAGAAATACTTGGCGGTGCGCAGACCCAGTTCCTTGGCGGCAAGGTCGCGGATGGCACGGCGGTTCATGGTGTAGTTTACGGCACGGGCAGAAGGCACAACCTGGATGCCCTCTTTCTCGAAGTCGAAGAGGCGCTCGGTGCGGATAGCTTCAATCTCAGGCACGATGATGTCTGGGTGATGTTTCTCAACCACTGCGGTCAATGCGTCGCCATCGAGCATCGAGAACACTTCTCGCTCGTCGGCTACCTGCATGGCTGGTGCATTGTCATACTTGTCGCAAGCGATGACATACTGTCCTGCTCGCTTTGCGGCGATGGTGAATTCCTTGCCCAGTTCGCCTGAGCCCAAAAGCATAATCTTCTTCATTTATATGATGTTTAATATTTTATGTCCCTAAAATTAATCACTAATCCCTAATAATTAATCCCTAATAATTAATCCCTAATAATTAATCACTAAGTCCGAATTTCTTTCTGATAAATTCTGCGATAAACTTCTCTGTCTCCTCTATTCCCAGATGGCTGCTGTTGATGCAGAGGTCGTAGCTCTCGCTGTGTCCCCACTTCTTGCCAGTGTAGTAATCGTAGTAGGAGGCGCGCTGTTCCTCGTGGCTTTCGATGAACTTGCGGGCGGTGGCTCTGTCGATGTTCTTTCGCTTGCACACTGCCTTGATGCGGTCGTCGATGTTGGCGGTAATGAAAATATTGATCACATTCTTGTAATCACGCAGCACATAGTCGGCGGTTCTGCCCACAAACACGCAGTTGCCCTCATCGGCAGCCTTTCTGATGGCGTCGCTCTGGAACTTGTACAGGCCTTCCTGTGAGAAGTCGTTGTGATAGAAGTTGTTGTCGCTCAAGAAAGGCAGATGGGAATGGAAGAGAGACTTGAAGAATCCCTTCTGCTCATCGTTCTGCTCGAAGAATTTCTCCGAAAAACCGCTCTCCTTGGCAGCAAGGTTGAGCAGTTCCCGGTCGTAGCACTTGCAACCGAAATCCTCAGCCAGCTTCTCGGCGATGATATGGCCGCCGCTACCTATCTGGCGACCTACGTTTATGATAATCTTATTCATAATTCATAATTTATAGTTTATAATTTATAGGGCAATCTTGCTAAACTGCGAAGCTGCTATTAACTATTAACTTTTAACTTTTAGCTGTTCTTGGTGTTGTCTTTTCAACTTGTTCATGTACCATGACATTACGATGGCAGCGATGACTGCGGCTGAGAAGTCGGAGATAGGCATACTGTACCATACTCCATCAATGTCCCATATCATCGGCAGGAAAGCCAGGAGCGGCAGGAGGATGAGCAACTGTCTCGACAAGGAGAGGAAGATACTGATCTTCACCTTTCCGATGCACTGGAAGAAGTTGGTGATAACCATCTGGAATCCGATGACCGGGAAGCAGAACATCACCACTCTGATCGCCTTAATACCCAAGTCTATCAGTTGCTTATCGGTTGTAAACAGTCGTGCGCAGTAGTAAGGCAGGAACATCGCTATCAGCCAGCCCGTTACCATGATGGCGGTGGCGGCAATGATGCTCAGATTCAGTACGCGCATCAGACGGTCCAGTTTCTGGGCTCCATAGTTGTATCCGGCTATAGGCTGCATTCCCTGGTTTACGCCGAATACGAACATGATGAACACCATTGCAATACCGTTGGCTATTCCGTAGGCACCCACGGAGAGGTCGCCTCCGAAACGCACCAGCTGGTTGTTGATGAAGATGACGATGATGCAGGCGCACACGTTCATCAGGAAAGGCGAAATGCCGATGGAAAGGATTTTGTCCACGAGCTTTCTCTTCAGTTTGTAGATGCCTTTCTTCATGTGGAGCAGCTCGTTCTTGTTGCTGAAGAGCTTGAACTGCCAGCACAGCGCCATCAGCTGCGATAGGATGGTGGCGATGGCAGCTCCCTGTATTCCCCATTTGAAGACGAGGATGAAGAGCGCATCCAATATCACGTTCATTACCACCGTGAAGATGGTGGCGTACATCGCCTGCTTCGGCTTGCTCGCCACCCTGAGCAGGGAGTTCATGCCGAAATACATGTGGCTCACCACATTGCCCAGCAGGATGATGACCATGTACTCATGAGCATAGATGAGCGTCTGGTCGCTGGCTCCGAAGAATCTCAGGATAGGGTCGAGGAAGAGCAGACAGATGATGCTCAATCCGATACCGATGATGAGATTCAGTGAAATCGTGTTACCCAGAATGTTTTGCGCTGTGGCATAGTCTTTTTGTCCCAACTTCACGCTGATGGCAGTAGATGCTCCTACGCCCACACCGGCTCCGAAAGCGGCGGTGAGGTTCATGAAGGGGAAGGTGATGGCGAGACCTGAGATGGCCATGGCTCCCACACCCTGACCGATGAATACTCGGTCTACGATGTTGTAGAGTGAGGCGGCGGTCATCGCAATCATAGCTGGCAAGGCATACTGAACGAGCAGCTTGCCCACCGGCTTGGTTCCTAATTCTAATGTCGCTTGTTTATTTTCCATTTATATCTGTTTTTTCCTCATAGCCGCTCGTCCAGCTTCTTTCAGAATGCAATTACAGCGGCTACTTGTCTGCAAAAGTACAAAAAATATCTGATACCTTATTATATATATGAGAAAAACTTGCATTTCATGATAAAAACTTCCCTTTTCCTTTGGTGTTTTCGTACAATTTCTGTACTTTTGCACTTCAGAATAAACAATTCAACTCATTAACAAATGCAATACAGAAATATTGCAGCAACAACAATAACAAACCGGACTACCGATATAATGATGAAAAAATTTTTGATGCTTTATGCATTTTTAATGACCGCTCTTTCTTTGTTTGCTCGCGAAGACAGGGTTAGCAATTTTGAGCAACTGATGCGGTTGCCCCGCATCGCCGAAACCGATATGGTGTCGTATCCGGGAGGCAAGTGTATGATGTATCGTCTTTATCTCAGAGACAAAGACCTCAGTCACACTCCCTTTTCGGTAAGTCGCCCTGCAGATTTTCTCTCTCCCCGTTCCATAGAGCGCAGAAAGAGGCAGAATCTGCCCATCGACGTTACTGATTTACCTGTAGCTCCTGCTTATGAGCAGGCTGTAAGCGAGGCTGGCATCGAGATTGTGGGCAAGAGCAAGTGGAACAATACCCTGCTGGTCCGCATTCATAAGGAGAAGGAACTACGGAAACTGGATGATCTCGATTTCATCACCCGGAAGATGAAGGTCTTCTCTGCTCCCGATTCTGTCAGTCAGCGCGTCAGAAGTAGCGTTCGCAGGGGATTGAACGATTGGACTGGTGGAGTAGGCGAATATGGTGCTGCCGATGCGCAGATCCAGTCGCTCAACGGCAAGCGGCTGCATGCTGCCGGACATCTGGGCAAGGGAATGATGATTGCTGTCTTCGACGGCGGATTCATGAATGTGGATAAGATTCCGGCGCTGCATAATATCAGATTGGCGGGTGTGAAGGACTTTGTGGTTCCTCAATCCAAGAATGTTTTCGCCGAGATGGAGCATGGAACGATGGTGCTTTCTACGATGGCTGCCAACGAACCTGAAAGATTCGTGGGAGTGGCGCCTGAGGCTCAATATCTGCTGGTGCGCTGTGAAGATGAGCGCACAGAGAGTCTGGCAGAAGAGGATTACTGGGCTTTTGCCGCTGAATATGCTGACAGTTGTGGTGTGGATGTCATCAACTCTTCGTTAGGCTATCATGGCTTCGATGATGCGTCAACCAACCATCATTATAATGAGCAGGACGGCAATTCTACCCTCATCTCCCGCACCGCTTCGATGTGTGCTGACAAGGGAATCATCTGTGTCAATTCTGCAGGAAACGACGGAATGGGAAGCTGGAAGAAAATCAATTTCCCTGCCGATGCACGCAATATCCTTACTGTGGGAAGCGTGAACGAAATGGGAGAGAATGCGGCTTTCAGTGCCGTGGGACCTACTGCTGACGGCAGAATCAAGCCTGATGTGATGGCTTACGGAAGTCCTACCTGTGTGATTACGGGTCGTGGAAATATCATCAATGATAACGGAACTTCTTTCTCATCTCCGCTCATCGCCGGAATGGTAGCGTGTCTCTGGCAGGCTTTGCCTCAGAAGACGGCTAAGCAGATTATGAAACTCGTGAGATTGGCTGGTAATAATCAGCATCATCCCGATAATGTATTCGGATATGGTGTGCCTGATTTCTGGAAGGCTTATCAGACGGGGAAAGCGATGAAGTAGTTAATAGTTGATAGTTTATAGTTAATAGGGCAAACTTGCTCTGCTAGCTATAAACTTTCAACTATAAACTGTAAATTTTAAACAGTAAACAGCATGGAACGACTTCGATTGTCCCTTTTTGAATTGAACTCGATGGTCCGTGAGGTCATTTCGATGTCCTTGCCCGACAGCTATTGGGTGGAAGCGGAACTCTCCGAGGCTCGCGAGGGCTACGGCGGGCACTGCTATCTGGAACTCATCGAGAAGAATGAGCGGTCTAGTACGCCCATTGCCAAGGCGCATGCCTCCTGCTGGCGAAACCGATGGATGTTCATCAAACCGAATTTCGAGCGCATCACCGGACAGCGTATTCATGCCGGAATGAAGGTACTGCTGAAAGTGCACGCCCAGTTTCATGAGAACTATGGCTTCTCCTGGATAGTAGACGATATTGACCCTAACTATACGATGGGCGATATGGAGCGCAAGAGGTTGGAAATCATCAATACGCTGAAAGCAGAGGGCGTATTCGAACTGCAGAAGGAGTTGGTGCTCCCGATGTTCTGCCAGCGCATCGCCGTCATTTCCAGTGCTACGGCAGCAGGTTATGGTGATTTCTGCAACCAGCTTGCCGATAACGATTATGGTCTGCAGTTTCAAACCCGCCTCTTTCCGGCTACGATGCAGGGCGAGGGGGTAGAGCAGAGCGTGATAGCTGCCCTTGACAGTATCAATGCCGAATGGGAACAGTTTGATTGCGTGGTCATCATCCGAGGCGGTGGCGCTACGAGCGATCTCTCGGGTTTCGACACCCTGGCGCTTGCCGAGAATGTGGCAAACTTCCCGCTGCCTATCATCACGGGAATAGGACATGAAAGGGACGAGAGTGTGCTGGATATGATTTCTTTCCAGCGTGTAAAGACACCGACAGCCGCTGCCGCCTTCCTCGTCAATCATCTTACTGAGGTTTATGCCCGTGTGGTGAATGCGCAAGAGGCTATCGTGCAGAATGTGAAGCACCGTCTGCAGGTGGAGAAGATGAGGCTCGACAGATTGAGCAACACGATTCCTGTTCAGTTTTCGCTGGTGAAGACGAAGCAGGGCGCTTATCTCGACCGTCTGATGAGCCGTTTAAGCACAAATGTCCAGTCGAAAATATCGGAAGCCCAGCGCCATTTCGAGATTCTTTCTCAGAATATTCAGCCGATATTGGAAAGGAAGATGCTCAACGAGAGTCATCGTCTGCAGCTTCTTTCCCAGCGCATCCAGGCACAAGACCCCGAATTGTTGCTGAAACGTGGCTACAGCATTACGCTGAAGGATGGCAAGAGCATCCGCTCTGCCTCGCAACTGAAGTCTGGCGACATCATCGAAACGAGGTTTGCCGAGGGCAGCGTGAAGGCGGAAGTTATGAATAATTTATAGTTAATAGTTTATAGCAATCTAGCTCCAGACGCCCTGAACGTTGAGCTTCACACGCCCTGAAAGGGCAGAAGCTCCTAGCCCAGGGCATCGCCCTGGGTAATAAAGGACGCAATCTTGTCGCCCTGTAAGGGCAAAAGCTTTAAAATATCCACTGTTAACTCTGTTACCCCAAAACAAAATAAAAATATGGAAAAAGAAGAAATGAAATACGAACAAGCCGTAAGAGAGCTTGAAGAAATCGTAGAAAGAATGGAGAATGATGAACTCGATATTGATCAGCTCTCCGAGCAGTTGAAACGTGCCAAAACTTTGGTGAAACTCTGTAAAGACAAACTCACCAAGACCGATGAGGAAATCAAGAAACTCCTCAGCGAGGATTGATTTACGATAAGCAGAAACTTGTTGGAAATTGTAGAAGAAAGTTGAATTTTCGCGCACGGATCTCACGGATCTCACGGATTTTGGCTCCTTCGGAGTTTTGGCTGTGAGGCTTAGTGAGTACCGTTGCTTGCAACGAAGAAGATCCGTGAGATCTGTGAGATCCGTGTGCGACTTAAATACCATCCGTAAATATGATACTTAGGCATCGTAACTATCTTGTTTACGGCCGGGGGGTAACTAGGGTGAGTAGGAAATCGCTTTTTCTGGGAGTCTATATATATACTATATCTTTCCTATAGTAAACGAACCTTTACATAAGGAAACTCTTAGAAAGTACTCTCCCCTTACTTACCCTACCCACCCGTAGAAGGGCAGGTCGGGGGCGGTATCCTGCTGCGAATAGTCATCCTCTGCTCTTGGCGATGAAGTCGGTGAAGGGTGAACCTCGATGCCAACCTTTAGCGTTAATAATGTGTTAAAAACACCCCATAACCCATTATAATAGAGATTCTTATATTTCTAGCATGCGCTGTATATACAAAGTTCTTTTTACTAGGGTTCACCCCAGAGCCGAAAAGGTGAATGCTTGGGGCAAGTGTTCACCCCGCTGTTCACCATTCGGTAACTGTCGGCAAAGATACGACAAAAGGGCGATATAGAAAATCGGAATTTACCACATGGTAAAAATTAAAAAAATAAATAATAAATCTTTTAAAAAAGGGAACGATGAAAAAAAACTTCTTTCTGTCGATGAGAAGTGTTGCTCTCCGAGTTTGTTCGTTTTACCAATTGGATTTTCACCCATTATACTAGCGAGGAGGTTCGCCTGAAGGTATGGATGGGTATTGGCCGGTGTTGTTCTGTCACACGAAGGAGAACGCCGATTACGGTTGGCATCCTTTTGGGGTACTCCCAAAAGAACTTGCCTGTCGGTGATTTGTTCCTCCGTAGTCGGACAATTAAGATGGAAAGAACATATAAAAAAGCATAAAAAGTTTCTGATTTTTCTCATAAACAAATTATATTTCATATTTTTGCGCAAAATTAGAAACAATGACAGAACTGTTGAGTATATTATATAAGCTGCGGATATTCACTTCGGATGAACTTTCTGAGGCTCTGAAAGGCAAGGTGAAATCGGTGGAAGCGTTGCTTGCTCGGTACAAGCAACAAGGGTGGATTGTGGCTATACGGCGCAATATCTATTGCATGAAGGATATTGCATCTGGTTTACCTGTTTGCGACAAGTATGAGATAGGAAGCCACTTGTCACATACAGCTTGCATCAGTTATCACACAGCATTGGAATTTCATGGATTGGCTCATCAACCCTTCAATGAGGTTTTTGTGAAAAGCATGACTCGCTTCAATTCCTTTTCTTTCGACGATGTGGATTATACCTATTGCCGACAAACAAAGGAAATCGTTGGTATGATGACACCCAAGGGAAACCCTTATGTGCGAGTAACGGATGTGGAGAGTACGTTGTTGGATTGCTTTGACCGCATCGACCGAGCTGGGGGCATTGAGGAATTGCTGCATTGCATGGAGGGTATCGTCTTGCTCAATGAAGAAAGGCTCATCGATTATCTCGCAAGGTACGACAAGGCATTCCTGTACCAGAAGACAGGCTATCTGTTGGAGCGAATCAAGGAACAAGCCAACATCTCAGAATCCCTCTTGGAGCTGTGCCGAGCCAAGGGAACCAAAAGCGTCAAGTGGTTGACTAACAACGAAGAGTCGGATACATTTGTAAATAAATGGCGCATGTATGTGCCGCAAGAACTAACATCAAAGGAAGAATATGAACTCATATAACAAACAAGCTCTTGACATCATCGCCAAGGAGCAAGGCTTTATTCGCGACAACCTCGAAAAGGTGATGCGACTGGTGGAGATACTCAACTATTTCCATGACAGTCCTTTGCTGTCTAAATCTCTTGTGCTGAAAGGTGGCACAGCCATCAATCTCACCGTTTTCCAACTGCCAAGACTCTCGGTAGATATAGACCTTGACTTTACGGTGGATTGCGACCGAGAATCCATGCTCTCCATTCGCCAAGAAGTGAATAACGAGATTCTACGCTATATGGAGTCGGATGGTTATCATCTTGCGCCTGGCTCCAAGACACCGCATACGCTTGACTCATGGGTGTTTCATTATACCAATGCCGCAGGCAACAACGATGGCATCAAGATAGAAATCAACTATTCCGATCGTTGCCATATCCTGCCTGCCATAGAGACTCATGTGTCCATTCCGTTTCTGAGCGATGTGAAGGTACGTTCTCTTTCACCTGTCGAATTGTTTGCCACCAAGATAAACGCCTTGATAGGTAGAAGTGCTGCACGTGACATTTATGATGTCTATAACATGGTGAAGCATCAGCTATTCGTGAGCGATGAAGAGAAAACGTTGCTGAGAAAAGCGACCGTCTTTTATCTGACTGTTGGCTCAAGCAGAAAAGACAACGCTACGCCTACGGAATATACTGCCTTTCCGCAGATAGACAAAATCCGTTTTCCGCAGATTCGTTCGCAACTCTTGCCTGTGCTTAGGCGCAGTGAGCATTTTGACTTTGAAAAAGCCAAGACAGAAGTGAAAGACTTTCTCTCAAAGCTATTGGTTCTGACAGAATCAGAGAAAGAATATGTGTGGGAATTCAATGACAAGAAGTATATTCCAGAATTGCTGTTCGAAGATAAAGAGATGGTCAATAGAATCAAATTTCATCCTATGGCTTTGTGGAAGACAAGGAGTCGTTGAATGTTTTTTCTGTAAATTTTGAAAAAAGTTGTTGTTTTGCTTAGTTTTTTGCTTGGCTCAACTGTATATACAGTATATGGACTATAAAACAGGGAATAGGCTATGAGTAAATATCTGATAAGTTTGATTTTGCTTTCGGTGATAAATATGGGCGTTTCTGCCCAACGTATCACTCGACAATATAATAATGTGTCATTTTCTGCGGCATTAAAGGATTTGAATGCCAAACAGGATAAGTATGTCATCAACTTTGTGTATGACGAGTTGGAGGATTTCAAGGTGACAAAGAGCATCAAAAATGAAAGTGTTCCAGATGCCATCATGAACTTGATAGGTTTTTACCCTATCAAGATGAAACAAGTGGATAATATTATTATCGTTGAATGTATCCAAAAGGCTTCTAACAGAATGATGGGGCGCATTGTAGACACTCGTCATCAACCAGTCGATTTCGCCAATGTCGCTTTGCTCAATGTTAGTGATTCCAGTTTAATCACGGGTGGTGTAACAAATGAGAATGGTCAGTTCGTAATTCCTTGCGAGGTGAAAAAGGCAATTGTGAAAGTGAGTTGTGTGGGCTACAAAACTTACTGTAATGCATATCGTACCGGTGAGGTTGGTGCCATAACCTTGGAGGATGCAACAATTAATCTGCAAAAAATTGTGATTAAAGGGCATCGCAAATACATATCAAGAGAAAACGGTAAACTTACGCTTGACGTTCAAAATTCCAATT
>JAJVTK010000030.1:0-44829 GCA_021622245.1 Segatella copri
ACATATTATAATGTTGAATATTGAATGTTCAATGTTCTGTTTTCAAATCTCAAAGTTAAAAGTAAATGTTCAAATCTCAAAGCTTAAACTAGAATTATGGTAGTAGATACTTTAGACAATCTGGAGAAATATGTTTCTCTCAATCCGCTCTTCGCTGATGTAGTGAAGTTTATCAAAGATAATGACCTCTCTAAATTGGAGGACGGTAAGCATTTTATCAAGGAGAGTAACCTCTTTGTTAATATAACGACAGCTCACGGAAAAAGCGAGGAAGATGCTGTTCTTGAAACACATCGCAAGATGATTGATATTCAGATTCCTCTTGACAACGAGGAGACTTATGGCTATACTCCTCTTGCTGATCTTCCTGAAGTGGAATATAACGAGGCAAAGGATTTGACCAAGTATCCTGGTGTGAAAGCGCAGACGCTCGTTACCTGCAAGCCAGGTCAGTTTGCCATTTTCTGGCCACAAGACGGTCATCAGCCATGCATCGGTAACGGTGATATCCACAAGGCTATCTTCAAGATTAAAAATTAAAGAAGAAAAAATCTTCAAGATAAAATTAAAGAAGAATAATATAGAGTAACCATCTAAAATCATGATATATGGCAACAGAAAAGAAAACTACAGCCCAGAAGGCTGCAACTAAAAAGGCAACTGCAAAGAAAACAGTTGCAAAAAAGGCAGCGAAGGCTGTGGTAAAGCATATCGGACTCGTGAAGAACGACCTATATCTGGCAGACTATGAGGATGCCATCAAGGGCCGACACGACCATGCACTCTGGAAACTCGGTCAGCTGACTAATAACGGCAAACAGACATTGAGCGATTTTGCCAATGGATACGAGTATTTCGGACTGCATAAGACTGCCCGTGGATGGGTGTTCCGTGAGTGGGCACCTAATGCAACAGATATCTATCTGATAGGTGACTTCAACAACTGGCAGGAAACCGAAAAGTATCGTGCCAAAAGAATAAAGAATACCGGCAACTGGGAACTCAAACTTCCGGAGAAAGCCATGAAACATGGCGATCTCTTCAAGATGAAAGTTCATTGGGAAGGTGGTGAAGGCGAGCGTATTCCAGCATGGGCACAGCGCGTAGTACAGGACGACCAGACCAAGATTTTCTCTGCTCAGGTTTGGAATCCGGAACCATATAAATGGAAGAAGAAAACCTTCAGACCAAATGTGGCACCTCTGCTCATCTATGAATGTCATATCGGTATGGCACAGGATGCTGAGAAGGTTGGCACTTATACAGAATTTAAGGAGAATGTTTTGCCACGTATCATCAAGGATGGTTACAACTGCATTCAGATTATGGCTATCCAGGAGCATCCGTATTATGGCTCCTTCGGCTATCATGTAAGCAGTTTCTTTGCTGCAAGTAGCCGCTTTGGAACTCCTGAAGAGTTGAAGGATCTCATTGATACAGCTCACCAGAATGGTATTGCCGTCATCATGGACATCGTTCACTCTCATGCCGTAAAGAATGAGGTGGAAGGACTGGGTAATCTCGCTGGCGATCCTAACCAGTATTTCTATCCTGGCGACCGTCATGAGCATCCGGCTTGGGACAGTCTCTGCTTCGACTATGGAAAGGATGAAGTCATCCACTTCCTGTTGAGCAACTGCAAGTATTGGCTCAATGAGTTCCATTTCGACGGATTCCGTTTTGATGGTGTAACATCCATGCTCTATTACAGTCATGGCTTGGGTGAGGCATTCTGCAACTACGGCGATTATTTCAATGGTCACGAGGATGATAATGCCATCTGCTATCTTACCCTTGCCAACTGTCTGATTCACGAGGTTAACAAGCATGCCATTACGATTGCCGAAGAGGTGAGTGGAATGCCGGGACTGGCTGCCAAGTTTGAGGATGGCGGTTATGGTTTCGATTATCGCATGGCGATGAATATTCCAGATTATTGGATCAAGACCATCAAGGAACTGAAGGATGAAGACTGGAAACCATCCAGCATCTTCTGGGAGGTAAAGAACCGCCGTTCGGATGAGAAAACCATCTCTTACTGTGAGAGTCATGACCAGGCATTGGTGGGCGATAAAACCATCATCTTCCGTCTGATTGATGCCGATATGTACTGGCATTTCAAGAAGGGCGATGAAAACGAAATGGCTCATCGTGGTATTGCTCTGCATAAGATGATCCGTCTGGTTACTGCCTCTACAATCAATGGCGGTTATCTCAACTTCATGGGTAATGAGTTCGGTCACCCAGAGTGGATTGATTTCCCTCGCGAGGGTAATGGCTGGAGCCATAAATACGCCCGCAGACAGTGGAATCTGGTAGATAATCATGAACTCTGCTACCACTATCTTGGAGATTTCGACCGAGAAATGCTCAAGACGATTACAAGCGAAAAGAATTTTAACAAGACACCAGTTGTAGAAATCTGGCATAATGATGGCGATCAGGTTCTCGCCTTTATGCGTGGCGATCTGCTCTTCGTGTTTAACTTCTCGCCAACCCGCTCTTTCACCGACTATGGCTTCCTGGTTCCAACCGGTTCCTACAGCGTAGTGCTTGATTCTGACAGCAAGGATTTCGGCGGTAATGGCTTGAATGATGACACGATGACGCATCTGACTAATTACGATCCACTTTATGTGAAAGACCGTAAGGAGTGGCTGAAGCTTTATCTGCCAGCTCGTACAGCTTTGGTGCTGAAGAAAAATTAATAGATTGATTTATGAAAAATAAAAGGAGTAGTACTGCGAAGATGCAAATCGCCTGTGCTATCATCTTTATCACATTTACCTACGTCTACCTGGCATTTTACCAGGCAGACGTACTGGCAGTGGCTCAGCATGTTTTCTCAGGCGGTTTGACCAACTACAGTTACACGCTGGCTCCACTGCTTATCACGCTCGTACTCTATCTGCTGCAAGTGGGAGTGTACGCGGTAACCCGTGTGAAACGCCGTTTCCACGGGCTTACTTATTTCCCTTCGTTCCTCATCCTGACGATGATTACCGATATCCCCGTTGATATCGACCGTTATCATTCGCTGGGGGCGTGGTGGATTATCTTGCCACTCTGTCTGATTCTATGGGGCGGATTGATATGGATAGCCCGCCAGTTGGAGCCGATAGAAACAGAGCCTCACAGCAACGGCTGGTTCTCCCGCTATATGTGGGTGAATTTGCTCCAGATGCTGGTGATGATATTGCTTGTCAACTTTGTTGCTAGCAATGATCGGCTGTTTCATGAACGTATGCGCATGGAACATCTGATGAAAGAAAAACAGTATGAAAAAGCTTTGGAAGTAGGTGAAAAATCTCTGAAAACAGATTCTTCGCTGACGATGCTCCGTATAGCCTGTCTCAACGAAACAGGCGAGCTGGGCAGCCGTCTCTTTACTTATCCGCTGGTAGGTGGAAGTAAGGCGATGATGCCGGATAGCGTAACCGTGAAGGCTATGATGTGGAAGGCGCCAAAATGGATGCAGAACCCTTCGGCATGGATGGTTAAACATCATCTCAAGTATCGTCTGCCTGTTGACTATCAGCTTTGTGCACTCTTGCTGGACAAGCAACTAGACAAGTTCGTTGCAGAGGTGCAGAAACATTATAAAGTAACTTCGGGCAAACTGCCTGTTCATTATAAGGAAGCGTTGGTTCTTTATACGCATCGCCGCAGTAATCCAAGTATCGTTTATCACGATAATGTGATGGATACAGACTTTGAGGATTTCCAGCAGATGGATCACAAATATGCTAATGAGACAGAAAAGCAGAATGCTCTTCGGGATACTTATGGAAATACCTACTGGTATTATTATGAGTATGGAAACAAATGAAAGTTTTAATTTAAGAGATTAATATGAAAATACAGATATTCAGAAACTTATGGCTTTTACAGATTGCTTTTCTTCTGTTGGCGCCATTAGGGTTGCAGGCACAGAAGAAGGAGATTTCTGCTGCCAAAGATCTGGTAAAGGCTGGCAAGGATTTGGCGAAGGCCGAATCCAGTATGCGCAAACTCCTGACGGATTCTGCCAACCGGAATAATAAGAAAATTTGGAATATTCTCTTTGATGCTGTGAAGAAGCAGTATGAACAGGGTAATGAGAAACTCTACCTCAAACAGGCGTATGATACAGCCCAACTCTTCAATGCAACCCGACAGCTCTTCGTTATAGCCCAAGGACTTGATTCCGTTGAGATGATTCCTAACAAGAAAGGAAAATGTGAGTTTGATTTCCGCAAGTCTCATTCTGAATATTTGAACAGGATACGTCCGAACCTCTATAACGGAGGAACCTGGTTTATCAGGAAGCAGAAATACAAGGAGGCTTATCAGTTCTTTGACCAGTACATAGAGTGCAGTACAGCCCCGATGTTCCAATCTTATAAGTATGCCCAGAAAGACAAATATATTTCTTCGGCAGCTTATTGGGCTGTATATGCCGGATATAAGATGAAAGATACCAAAGCTACGCTTCATCATTCTTATGAGGCGCTGAAAGATACGGCTCATTATAACTATATGTTACAGTATCTGGCTGAGACTTACAAACTGGAGAAGGATACTGCGCGCTATCTCTCTACCTTGAAGGAAGGTTTTGAACGGGATCCGAAATTCCCGTTCTTCTTCCCGCGTCTGGTAGAGTATTATTCGCAGGAAAACCAACTCGATTCTGCACTCGCCGTAGCAGATAAGGCGCTGGCGATAGCTCCCGACAATGATATCTATCTCTTTACCAAGGGAACCATTCTCCTGAATATGGGTGATTTCAAGCAATGCATCGAAGTGAGCAAAAAGGCACTTGCTGTGAACGATTCGTTATCCGGTGCTTATTATAATATAGGCTTGGCTTATTTCAATCAGGCGGTTGAAATGGATAAGAATTCGCAGCAATCCCGCAAAACTCATCAGGAGATAGACGGACTTTACAAGAGTGCGATGCCTTATCTGCAGAAGTACAGAACGATGGCGCCTGATATGCAGGACCAGTGGGCTTTGCCGCTATATACCATCTATCTGAACCTAAACATGGGTAAGGAGTTTGATGAGATTGACAAACTGCTCAATCAGAAAAAGAAATAATGCCTCATGATGAGGAATTTATGAAAACTTCTCTTGAAAAGAAAGCTTCTCTTTAATAAAAGAATACTTCTCTATTGAAATTGATTATTAGGAAATTTATGGTAGACAGAATTTTAGATAAACTGGGCATTGAGCTCAATGATATGCAGCAGGATTCCATGCAGGCAATCTTGCACGGGAACAAGGATGTGGTGATACTTGCGCCAACAGGTAGTGGCAAGACACTGGCTTATCTTTTGCCTCTTACCCAACTTATAGATGCTACTGATGACGAGGCGCAGGCGGTGGTGGTAACTCCTGGTAGAGAACTCGCTTTGCAGTCGGCTAACGTATTGAAGAATATGGGCAGCGGTTTGCGTGCGATGGCTTGCTATGGTGGTCGTGCTACGATGGATGAGCATCGCGTGATGAAACAGGTTCGTCCTCAGATTGTATTTGGAACTCCAGGCCGTCTCAATGATCATCTGGATAAGGGAAATCTTTCTCCATATCACATCAAATACCTGATTATTGATGAGTTTGACAAGTGTCTGGAGATGGGTTTCCAGGACGAAATGAGCCGCCTGATTAAGTCATTGCCTGGCTTGCGTCGCCATTTCCTGCTTTCTGCTACCGAGGCAGAGGAGATTCCTCATTTCGTACACATGGGCAGGGTAGAAAAGATTGATTATCGTGTAGATGAAGACCAGGTTCCTGACCGTGTACATATATATAAGGTGGAAAGTCCGGTAAAGGATAAACTGGAGAGTCTGGCACTTTTGCTCCGTAGTCTGGGCGATCAGAGTACCATTGTATTCCTCAATTATCGCGACAGTGTAGAGCGTACTAATAAATATCTGGTGGAGCAGGGATTTTCAACCTCTTTCTTCCACGGTGGATTGGAACAGAAGGAGCGAGAGGCTTCTCTCTACCGTTTCAGCAACGGAAGTGCCAATATCCTGGTGAGTACGGATCTAGCTTCGCGCGGACTAGATATTCCTGATATAGATAACATCATCCATTATCACATGCCGGAGAGCGAAGATGGTTATATTCATCGTGTAGGACGTACGGCAAGATGGGAAGCCCAGGGCAAGGCTTTCTTCCTGTTAGGTCCTGAAGAGCATATTCCTGAATATGTAGATGCCGAAATTGAGGATTATGAGATGCCTGCTGCCGATCAGCTTTCTGCACCAGCCAAACCTAAGATGGCTACTATATATATAGGTAAAGGAAAGAAGGATAAGATCAGTAAGGGCGACATCTTAGGATTCCTTTGCAAGAAGGGTGGGCTGCAGTCGGCTGAAATCGGCAAGATTGATGTCAATGACCGTTATGCTTATGCTGCCATTTCACGAACGAAGTTGCGCAGCGTACTGAATAATGTCAAGGGCGAAAAGATAAAAGGTGTCAAAACGATAGTGGAAGAGGTAAGGTAGTTGACAAACTGCTGTTATCTTTTCTCTGTTGCTTGCTAATGTATAATAAATGTAAAAATAGACATAAATATGCAGTTATTATACTAAAATGACTAACAAAATGAAAGAAATCTGCGCAAAACGCTAAAAATGTGCAGAAAAATTTGGTAGTTTCAAATAAAAAGTGTAATTTCGCAGGCGTAAATACAATCCAAAGGTTTACTATGTATCCTATATGGGTGTATTGTGCACTTATTTTTCCTGCTAACAGGATTATATCGTATAAAACTTAAATAATTATACAAAGATGAAGAAGTACAATTTTAACGCAGGTCCATCAATGCTTCCACGCGAAGTGATTGAGAACACAGCAAAGCAGATTTTGGATTTTAATGGTTCAGGTCTTTCATTGATGGAAATCAGCCACCGTGCTAAGGATTTCCAGCCAGTAGTAGATGAGGCAGTCTCCTTATTCAAGGAGCTTCTTGACATTCCTGAGGGTTATTCCGTAATCTTCCTTGGTGGTGGTGCGTCATTGCAGTTTATGCAGATTCCAGCAAACTTCCTCATCAAGAAGGCTGCCTACATTAATTCTGGCACTTGGGCTAAGAAGGCAATGAAAGAGGCGAAGCATTTTGGTGAGGTCGTGGAGATCGCATCATCGTCCGACGCCAATTTCACTTTCTATCCACAGGTTCCTAACACTGTACCAGCCGATTGTGATTACTTGCATTTGACAAGCAACAATACTATATATGGTACTGAACTCCGTGTTGATCCAGATGTAAACGTACCATTGATTTCTGATATGTCTTCAGATATCATGAGCCGTCCAGTAGATGTTTCTAAGTATACTGCCATCTATGCAGGTGCTCAGAAGAATCTTTCTATGGCAGGTGTTACTGTTATCATCGTAAAGGATGATATGCTCTGCAAGGCTCCTCGCGAGCTTCCTACTATGCTCGATTATCGTACTCACGTAGAGAAGGGCAGTATGTTTAATACTCCTCCTGTTGTTCCTATCTATACCTTGATGGAGAATCTCCGCTGGTTGAAGGCTAACGGTGGTGTTGAGGCTGCTGACAAGCGAGCTCACGAACGTGCAGAAGTTCTTTATGCTGAAATCGACCGCAACAAACTCTTTAAGGGTACAGTGGAAGAGGCTTCACGCTCATTGATGAACATCTGCTTCGTGATGAACGATGAGTACAAGGAGTTGGAGAAGCCATTCCTCGACTTCGCTACAGAGCGTGGCATGGTAGGTATCAAGGGTCACCGCTCAGTGGGTGGTTTCCGTGCCAGCTGCTACAATGCACAGACCATGGAGGGTGTTCAGGCACTCGTCAAGGCCATGCAGGATTTTGAAGCACAACATTAATTTTTGAATTTGTATGAAAGTATTAGTTGCAACAGAAAAGCCATTCGCAGCGGCTGCTGTGGAAGGCATTAAGAAAGAAATAGAGGGAGCAGGCAACGAATTGGTGCTGCTCGAAAAATATACAGAGAAGGCTCAGCTTCTCGATGCAGTGAAGGATGTGGACGCGATGATTATCCGCTCTGACAAGGCTGATGCCGAGGTGCTCGATGCAGCAAAGAACCTGAAGATTATCGTTCGTGCTGGTGCAGGTTATGATAACATCGACCTTGCTGCTGCTACTGCTCATAATGTAGTGGCTGAGAATACTCCTGGTCAGAACTCTAACGCAGTAGCTGAGTTGGTATTCGGCTTGTTGGTCTTTACTGTACGTAATTTCTACAACGGCAAGGCTGGCAGCGAGTTGAAGGGTAAGAAACTGGGTATTCTTGCTTTCGGTAATGTTGGTCGAAATGTGGCTCGCATCGCCAAGGGATTTGGCATGGAAGTAGCTGCTTACGATGCATTCTGCCCAGCTGATGTTATCGAGGCTGCCGGTGTGCATGCTGTAAAGTCACAGGATGAGTTGTTCCAGACTTGCGACATCGTTTCTCTTCATATCCCTGCTACTCCAGAGACTATCAAGAGCATCGACTACAAGACTGTAAACCAGTTGCCTAAGGGTGGCATCCTCATCAATACAGCGCGTAAGGAGGTTATCAATGAGCCTGAGCTCCTGAAACTTCTTGCTGAGCGTGAGGACTTGAAGTTCATCACTGATATCAAGCCTGATGCTGATGCGGACTTTGCCAAGTTCGAGGGTCGATACTTCTCAACTCCTAAGAAAATGGGTGCACAGACTGCAGAAGCAAATATCAATGCCGGTATTGCAGCAGCTAAGCAGATCAATGCGTTCTTTGCTGATGGCTGCACAAAATATCAAGTAAATAAATAAAAATTAGGATATAAAAAAGCTCATAGAGGGTGCTTTAGCTAGTGCCCTTTATGGGCTTTTTATCTTTACAGACTTCATGATATACTTGCCCTTCGTGGGCTTTTATTCATTAAAATCAATAAAACATTATGGCTATAGTTAAACCATTTAAGGGTATTCGTCCCCCAAAAGATTTAGTTGAGCAAGTTGAGTCTCGTCCTTACGATGTTCTCAATTCTGAGGAAGCACGTGCCGAGGCAGGCGATAACGAGAAGAGCCTTTATCATATTATTAAACCTGAAATCAATTTCGAACCAGGTACTTCTGAGTATGATCCTCGCGTTTATGAAAGCGCTGCTGAGAACTTCAGAAAGTTCCAGGAGAATGGCTGGTTGAAACAGGATGATAAAGAACAGTATTATATCTATGCTCAGACCATGAATGGTAAGACTCAGTATGGTCTTGTGGTAGGTGCGTATGTAAACGACTATATGACGGGTGTCATCAAGAAACATGAGCTGACACGCCGCGATAAGGAAGAAGACCGTATGAAGCATGTGCGTGTATGCAATGCCAATATCGAACCTGTATTCTTCGCTTATCCTGATAATGAGGTGCTTAACGAACTTCTGATGCGTTATGCAGCAACGACTCCGGAATATGATTTCATTGCTCCTATTGATGGCTTCCGTCATCAGTTCTGGGTGGTAAGCGATGATCAGGATATTGCCACAATCACAGCCGAATTTGCCAAGATGCCTAGCCTTTATATCGCTGACGGTCATCACCGTTCTGCTGCAGCTGCTCTGGTAGGTGCAGAAAAAGCTAAGCAGAATCCTAATCATACAGGTAAGGAGGAATATAACTACTTTATGGCAGTTTGTTTCCAGGCAAGTCAGCTTACCATTCTCGATTATAACCGAGTTGTGAAGGATTTGAATGGTCTGACTTCTGATCAGTTCCTCGATGCTTTGACAAAGAACTTCGAGGTGATAGATATTGATGCAATCAATGTGAATGTATCTGGTGATGAAGAGGGCATACCTTGCTATGAAAAGATGGCTATTGATGATGCTATCAGCCAGTTTGGCTTGGATATTCTGAAACCAGCTGCTCTCCATTCTTTCCTCCTCTATCTGGATGGTAAATGGTACGGTTTGTTTGCCAAGCCAGGAACTTACGACGATGCTGATCCAATCGGCGTGCTCGATGTGGATATTTCATCTCGTCTGATTCTTGATGAAATTCTGGGTATCAAGGATTTACGTTCTGATAAGCGCATCGATTTTGTGGGCGGTCTTCGCGGTCTCGGTGAGTTGAAACGTCGTGTGGATAGCGGTGAGATGAAGATGGCACTTGCTTTGCATCCGGTTACTATGCAGCAGATTATGGACATCGCTGACAGTGGTAAGATTATGCCACCTAAGGCAACTTGGTTTGAACCTAAGTTGCGTAGCGGTTTGATTATTCACAAGTTGGATTAATGATAGACGAATTTAAGACTATATCAGATACGATAGGCGAGGGATATTACACCGAGAAAAGGAGTAAGTTTCTCGCCTTTGCTCACCATGTTACAACTGTTGACGAGGTGAAGGAAATTGTTGCCGGGTACCGTAAGAAATATTACGATGCCCGACATTGTTGTTATGCATATATGCTAGGTCCTGAACGGACAGAGTTCCGTGCCAATGATGATGGCGAACCTTCTTCTACGGCAGGAAAACCAATCCTCGGCCAAATCACGAAATCAGAATTGACGGATATTTTAATTGTCGTCATCCGATATTTCGGAGGAGTGAAATTGGGAACCAGCGGACTCATTGTTGCCTATCGTGAAGCTGCCATTGATGCTTTGGCTCATTGTGAGGAGGTTACGCAACAGATAGAGGAAATAGTAACCTATGATTTTACTTATCCGATGATGAATGATGTGATGAGGATAGTCAAAGATATGAATCCGCGTATCCTGGATCAGACTTTCGATAATACTTGCAGCATCAAACTTTCTATCAGAAAGAGCGAGGCTGAGCAGTTACGTTCCCGTCTGAAAAAGCTGTCGTTTGAATAGCAGATAACTGACAGATGAATAACTGCTGGGTAAATAAAAAGAGGGTGAATCATTAATTTATGATACACCCTCTTTTTGATGGTTATTTCTTTTGAATTTATCCCTTTTCTTCCAATTCCTTCTGCAATCGGATGATTTCATCGCGATATTGGGCAGCTTGCATGAAGTCGAGGTCTTTGGCTGCTTGCTTCATCAATGCCGTAGTATTGGCAATGCTCTTCTCCAA
This sequence comes from Segatella copri, assembly GCA_021622245.1. Classification (GTDB taxonomy): domain Bacteria; phylum Bacteroidota; class Bacteroidia; order Bacteroidales; family Bacteroidaceae; genus Prevotella; species Prevotella copri_J. Next base: position 11,062 of record JAJVTK010000030.1, read on the forward strand.
TTCTTCCTTGCTCATACTGCGAACAATAGGGTCGGCAACGAAGGCTGCACTTTCCGGTTCCACGTAAACGCGAGGCTTGGAACCCTCGGCTCCCATCGGAACAATCTTTGCTCCTTCTTCCTTGCTAGTAGGCAGAGCTGAGGTTATTGCTTTCACAATCTGTTTTGGTGTAATGCCATGGTCTGCATTGTATTTCAACTGGATGCTTCGGCGGCGGGCTGTTTCATCTATCGTTTTCTGCATGCTGTCTGTGATGTTGTCTGCATACATGATTACCTTGCCGTTCACATTTCGGGCTGCACGGCCTGCCGTCTGGGTCAGAGAACGGTGACTGCGAAGGAAGCCTTCCTTGTCTGCATCGAGAATAGCTACGAGCGAAACTTCCGGCAAGTCGAGTCCTTCTCGTAACAGGTTGACACCCACCAGTACATCGTATACTCCTGCACGGAGATTGTTCATGATCTTTACTCGGTCTAAGGTTGCCACATCACTGTGGATATAGGCAGCCTTTACGTTGTGGTTGAGCAGGAACTCGGTGAGTTCTTCTGCCATGCGCTTTGTAAGAGTCGTAATCAGAACTCGCTCGTTGCGGTGTGTTCTTGTTAATATTTCGTCCAGAAGATCATCTATCTGATTCTCACTTGGACGGACTTCTATTTCCGGGTCCAGGAGTCCTGTAGGACGAATCAGCTGTTCTACAACCACGCCTTCGGCTTCTCTCAATTCATAGTCTGCCGGAGTCGCACTTACATAGATGGCCTGCGGAATGAGATCGTGAAATTCCTCGAATTTCAGCGGACGGTTATCGAAGGCAGCAGGCAAACGGAAACCATATTCTACCAGGTTCTTCTTTCGTGCCCGGTCGCCTCCATACATGGCGCCAATCTGCGGGATGCTCACATGGCTCTCGTCAACCACAAGCAGGAAATCTTTAGGGAAGAAATCGAGCAGGCAATACGGACGCTCGCCTTCATGCCTGCCATCAAAATAGCGGGAATAGTTCTCTATGCCCGAACAGTGGCCCAATTCCTTGATCATTTCCATATCATATTCTACACGTTCCTTGATGCGCTGTGCCTTGATTCCATCTCCAATACTCTTGAAGAATTCTACCTGTTTAACCAGGTCGTCCTGAATTCTGCGAATGGCACTTTCCTGCTGTTCTTTTGTTGTTACGAAAAGGTTGGCTGGATAAATCTCGTAATCTTCGAACGAGGCAAGGCGGTGATAAGTGAGCGAATCCACTTCTTCGATACTGTCAATCTCATCGTCCCACCATGTTACGCGCAAAACATGATCGCTGTAAGCCATAAAGATGTCAACCGTTTCGCCTTTCACTCTAAAGTTGCCACGTTGCAGTTCTATGTCATTTCTAACGTAAAGTGCATCAACGAGTTTCCTCAGAAATTCATTTCTGTCGAGTCGCTGCCCGCGATGAATCTTGATGATGTTCTCCTGCATCGCCACAGGTCCGCCCATACCATAGATGCACGATACGGATGAGACAACGATGACATCCTTTCTGCCCGAGAGAAGGGCAGAAACAGCACCGAGTCGCAATTTGTCTATTTCATCATTGATGGCGAGGTCTTTTTCTATATATGTATCAGTCGTTGGCAGATAAGCTTCCGGCTGATAATAGTCGTAGTATGAAACATAATATTCTACAGCGTTCTCAGGGAAGAAACCCTTCATCTCCTGATACAGTTGGGCGGCAAGAGTCTTGTTGTGGCTCAAGATGAGCGTAGGCTTCCCCACGTTGGCAATCACGTTTGCCACCGTAAAGGTTTTACCCGAGCCGGTTACACCCAACAACACCTGTGCAGGGTCTCCTTCAAGCACCCCCTCTGTGAGTTGCCTGATGGCTTGCGGCTGGTCACCAGTTGGCTTATATTTTGATGTAATCTTAAAATCCATTTTCTTCCTGATTTCTTCTCAAAAGTTCTGTTTCAAGGTGCAAAATTACAAAAAAAACGCCATTAATCGTTATAAAGATTAATTTTTTACGAAAAAATGTATCTTTTCTTTTGATAATAAGTAAATTATGAGTAACTTTGCAGTTCAAAATGAGAATTATGAAAAAATTGACTCTTATTGCATCGTGTGTTGCATTGCTCTTGTCGAGCTGTGCCCACGAATATAACCAGGTATTGAAATCAGGCGATTATACTTATAAGTATGAGTACGCCAAGCAGAGCTATGCCCAGGGCAAGTATTCCCGTGCCATTCCTCTTCTGCAGGAACTGGTAACGATGAAGAAAGGTTCTACCGAGGGTGAGGAATGTTTGTACATGCTGGCTATGGCCGAGTATGGTATGAAGGATTATGAAACTGCTGCAGAGTATTTCAAGAAGTATTACTCTTCTTATCCTAAAGGTAAGTTTGCTGAAAATGCAAAGTACTTTGTGGGAGAGAGTCTGTATCAGAATGCTCCAGAGCCTCGTCTTGACCAGAGCACCACGATTACAGCCATCGCAGCCTTTCAGGAGTTCCTGGATCTTTATCCTGATGCCCGACTCAAGCAGCAGGCAACAAACCGCCTTTTCGCTCTTCAGGACCTCTTGGTTGAGAAGGAGTATAAGAGTGCCAAGCTCTATTTTGATATGGGTACCTATTTCGGCAACTGTACCAGCGGCGGCAACAACTATGAGGCTTGTATCGTAACCGCACAGAATGCGCTGAAGGATTATCCATACAGCAACCGACGCGAGGAGTTTGCATCGCTCATCATGAAAGGCAAATATGAACTGGCAAAGATGAGTGTCGAGAAAAAGCAGCTGGAGCGCTATCAGGATGCTGAGGATGAGTGTTATGGCTTTATCAACGAATATCCTGATTCAAAGGACCGTGCACTTGCCGAGAAGTATATTGAGAAGTGCAAGCAGTACGAGAAAGAGCATCCGGAGACTGCTCTCGACCAGCTTGGCAATAATGCCAATTAAAAAAAGCATATATATAATAAGGTAAAAACAATATAATAATAATAGTACTATAATTATGGATTTCAAAAAATCAAAGGCACCAGTAAACACAGTAACTCGCAACATTATGGATCTCTGCGATGATACCCATAATATCTACGAGAGCGTAGCTATCATTGCAAAGCGCGCTAATCAGATTTCTATCGAAATCAAGCAGGAGTTGAGCAAGAAACTTCAGGAGTTTGCTTCTTATAACGATTCTTTGGAGGAAGTTTTTGAGAACCGCGAACAGATTGAAATCTCTCGCTACTACGAGAAGTTGCCAAAGCCAACTTTGCTCGCTACAGAAGAGTTTATTGAGAATAATATTTATTGGCGCGATCCTACCAAGACATCTGCACCAATGGTTCACGAGAGCGAAATTTAATATTCCAGAGCTATATGATACAGCGTAAACAGACATTATTTCTGCTCTTTGCTGTCATCGCCATTGCTATCTGTCTTTTCCTTCCTATCGCCAGCATCGCAGCTAAGACGATGGGAGGAGACACTATGGTTTATAACCTCGGAGTGGTAGGGGAGGCAGGAATGCAGATTTCAACTACTTGCGTTCCTCTGTTCCTTCTGCTCGCCGTTTCAGCCATCATAGCATTGGTAAACATCTTTTTGTACAAGAATCTGAAGCTTCAGAAATCACTCTGTTCACTTGCCATGCTTTTTACAGGTTTATGGTATGTAGATTATATCGTGATGTTCATGGGCTTGATTCCTGTTCCTGAAGCAGAAGGAACGATGAAGTTTCAGTTTGCCGCTTGCCTTCCTCTGGTAGCAATCATATTCGAATGGATGGCAATGAAAGGTGTGAACGATGACATCAAACTCTTGAAAGCAGCAGACCGAATCAGATAAAAAATGCTAAAAAAGCATTTGAATATCGATAAAAGTTTGCTCAATTCAAATAAAAGTAGTAATTTTGCACCCGCTGTCACGAGATGGCAGCATAAAATTCAAACCTCATTATAAATTAAATTAAAATTAAGATTTAAAAATGGCAACAAAAATCAGATTGCAGCGCGGCGGTCGTAAAAGCTATGCTTTCTACAGCATCGTAATCGCTGACGTTAGAGCACCACGTGATGGTAAATTTACTGAGAAGATTGGTACTTTCAACCCTAACACCAATCCAGCTACTGTAGATTTGAATTTCGAGCGCGCACTCTACTGGGTAGAGACTGGTGCACAGCCAACAGACACAGTTCGCAACATCCTCAAGGGCGAGGGCGTTTACTTGATGAAGCACCTCAAGGGTGGCGTTAAGAAGGGCGCATTCGACGATGCTGAGGCTCAGAAGCGTTTCGACGCTTGGAAGAATGGCAAGGACGCTAAGATTTCTGCTGTTCGCGAGGGCGATGCTAAGGCAAAGAAGGAAGCTGCTGCTAAGGAGCTCGAGGCTGAGAAGAAGATGAACGAAGCAATCGCTAAGAAGGTAGCTGATAAGAAGGCTGCTACAGCTGCTGCTGAGGCAGAGGCTAAGGCTGCTGAGGAAGCTCCTGCAGAGGAGGCTCCAGCTGAGGCTTAATCTTCGACAGAATCTTCTTTTGAGATTTTAAAGTATAAAGGTTGAATTTCTCTTTCGGGAAATCCAACCTTTTTTTGTTTCTTTTGATTATGGGTGATAAAAAGGAAAACAGTTATTCGCATATTCTGAAATATACAGGATTGTTTGGCAGTGTGCAAGGATTGGGAATTCTTGTAGGAGTTTTGCGCAATAAATTTACGGCGCTCTTCCTCGGACCTTCTGGAATGGGACTGCTGTCTCTTTTCAGCTCAACGATTTCTGTTCTCAGTTCTGCGTGTAATTTCGGCATTCCTACAAGTGGTGTTAAATTTATTTCTGAAAAGGAACATGCTGCAGATGAATCGCAGTCTGAAAAGGCTGATATCGTCGGGGCGGTTCTTCTTGTCCGCACCTATAGTCTTCTTGCTGCATTTTTCGGAGCCATCGTCTGTGTTCTTCTGGGTCCGTTACTCAATGGGTTTACTTTTTCCTGGGGCAATCATACGCTACATTTCATTCTCCTGGCACCAACCATTTTCTTCACGATTCTGGCTGGAGGGGAAACAGCCATTCTGAAAGCTACCGGACAGTTGCGTGCGTTGGCGATGCAGGCAAGTCTTCTGGCTATTCTTCTGCTTTTGGTTTCGGTTCCGGTTTATTGGATATTTGGTGAGAGAGGTATTCTGCCCGTTCTGTTCATTTTGGCATTTATGCAATGGGCTCTGAATTTTCGATATTCCCGACGAGTTGTACGATGGGGCGTAAATATGCGAAAAATGACGCTAGTTGCAGGTTTCCCACTTTTGCGACTTGGCGGGGCATTTGTACTTTCGGGTTTGATGAATAGCGGATGCGAATTTCTGATTCGTGCCTTTTTGAACCAACAAGGCGATCTGGAAGTTGTCGGACTTTTCAATGCCGGTATAACGATTGTCTTTGTTTATGCGGGAATGGTGTTCTCGGTCATGGATCAGGATTTTTATCCCCGTCTCTCCGGCATTTCGGGTTCCAGAAAAAACGAGGAGTCTGTTAAAGAGCGCAATCTCTGTGTGAACCGCCAGCTTGAAATGAATGTCCTGTTGCTGGGGCCTATCGTTGCAGCTATCATTTTGGGATTGCCTCTCATTATTCCGATTTTGTACAATGCCCAGTTTATGGGGATGCTCCAGATGACTCAGCTTGCTGCTGTTGCTATGTTGTTCAAGGCGGTTTATCTTCCAATAGAATATCTCCCGCTGTCAAGGGGAGATTCCAGACTTTTTCTCATTCAGGAAAGTTTTTGTGTTATCTTGCTAATAGTCTGTGAAATAGCTGGTTATCAGTTAGATGGATTGAGAGGAGTAGGGGGAGGCATTGCTGTGGCTTATGCCATAGAGACCATTGCCGTCTTGATTTTCAGCAGAGCCGTTTATGGTTATCGTTTATCCGCTCTTGGTTTCAGATTCTGTATCTTTCAGCTTCTGATTCTGCTCCTGGTGTTGTTCCTGGTTTTCATGATCAGTTATCTTGATTGGCTTTACTGGCTGATTGGCGTAATCATTGCACTTATGAGCACATCGTTTAGTTTTAGGAAAATTAGAAAACTGGTTAGATAAGAATAGAAATACTGTGGGATAAATTATTTTCTCCGAAAGATAAATAAATATTTCCGAGAGATAATTTTTTATTCCAGTAAGATATAAGATTATTCCAGTAGGATAAAAAAGAAAAAGCCTTGAGAATCAGCTAATTCTCAAGGCTTTTATATGTTTTGTATCTCTAAGAAATTACTTCTTGTTGATAGCGAGGTCGATAGCTACAGCGATAGCAACAGTAGCACCTACCATAGGGTTGTTACCCATACCGAGGAAGCCCATCATCTCTACGTGAGCAGGAACAGAAGAAGAACCTGCGAACTGAGCGTCTGAGTGCATACGACCCATAGTATCAGTCATACCGTAAGAAGCAGGACCTGCAGCCATGTTATCTGGGTGCAAAGTACGACCTGTACCACCACCAGAAGCTACTGAGAAGTATGGCTTACCAGCAGCAATACGCTCCTTCTTGTATGTACCAGCTACTGGGTGCTGGAAACGTGTAGGGTTTGTAGAGTTACCTGTGATAGATACGTCTACATCCTCGCTCCAGTTGATAGCAACACCCTCGCGAACGTCGTCAGCGCCATAGCAGTTAACCTTAGCACGTGGACCGTCGCTGTAAGCGATGCGGTTAACAACCTTCAACTCACCTGTATAGTAGTCGAACTTTGTCTGTACGTATGTGAAACCGTTGATGCGGCTGATGATCTGAGCAGCATCCTTGCCAAGACCGTTCAAGATAACGCGCAATGGGTTCTTGCGAACCTTGTTTGCCATCTCAGCAATCTTGATAGCACCCTCAGCAGCAGCGAAAGACTCGTGACCAGCCAAGAAAGCGAAGCACTGAGTCTCCTCACGGAGCAAACGAGCAGCCAAGTTACCGTGACCAAGACCAACCTTACGGTCGTCAGCTACAGAACCAGGGATGCAGAAAGCCTGCAAACCGATACCGATAGCCTCAGCTGCGTCTGCAGCAGTCTTAGCACCTTTCTTGATAGCGATAGCAGCACCAGCTACATACGCCCACTTAGCGTTCTCGAAGCAGATACGCTGAGTATCTTCACACATCTGATAAGGGTCAACACCTGCGTCCTCGCAGATTTGATTAGCCTCTTCCAAGCTCTTGATACCGTTAGCATTAAGAGCAGCAAGAACCTGCTTCTCGCGACGTTCCTGACTTTCGTAACTTACTTTTCTAATCATATCTGTATCTCCTTATTATTCTTTACGTGGATCAATTGCTTTAACAACACCCTGCTCAGCAGTTGTACGACCATAGCTACCTGTGAACTTCTTGACAGCCTCGTTAGCGTCCATACCGTTCTTGATAGCTTCCATCATCTTGCCGAGGTGAACATACTCATAACCACAAACCTGGCTGTCCTTATCGAGGAACTGCTTTGTGATGTAACCCTCTGTCAACTCGAGGTAACGTGTACCCTTAGCTACAGTACCATAGAGAGTACCAGTCTGTGAACGAAGACCCTTACCCAAGTCCTCAAGACCTGCACCGATAACGAGACCGCCCTCAGAGAAAGCGCTCTGGCTACGACCGTAAACAATCTGGAGGAAGAGCTCGCGCATAGCTGTATTGATAGCATCGCATACGAGGTCAGTGTTCAAAGCCTCAAGAATAGTCTTGCCTGGGAGAATCTCAGAAGCCATAGCAGCTGAGTGAGTCATACCAGTACAACCGATAGTCTCAACAAGAGCCTCCTGAATAACGCCTTCCTTGATGTTCAAAGAGAGCTTGCAAGCACCCTGCTGAGGAGCACACCAACCCACACCGTGAGTATAACCAGAGATGTCTTTGATCTCTTTTGCCTGAATCCATTTTCCCTCTTCAGGAATTGGAGCTGGTCCGTGGTTAGGACCCTTAGCGACAACGCACATGTTGTCTACTTCTTTAGAATAGATCATATTCGCTAAATTTTATATTAATGAATATTATAAGTATAAAGTTCTGTACTTAATTCATATTGTTTTGCTGAAACATCGGTGCCATCACCTCAATTCCGAGCACAAAAGTACAAAAAAAATCCGGAAAATACCTAAAATTGGGTATTCTTTTTAACTCTTTAACCTAATATTTAGATTTTTTCTTGGGTTTATGCACAATTTCATGTATCTTTGCAAACTGAAAATTGCAATTTTGTAGATTATGATCGAAGTAAAGATAAACGATGCCAGGCTTCAGCAGGCTGCCGAGGCGGGCATGGATGAATTTGTAAAGGCTTTCGTGGATGCCATCCGCGAAGCGATTGGTGGTGAACTGACTGCCGAAACCATGGCGCAGCTCAACAGCGACCAGATTACTCTTCTGGCTTGGGATATCCTGCATGAGGAGATGATGGATGGCGGAATGGTTCAGCTCATACATAACGGTTACGGTGCTTTCCTCTGGAAGAACCCTACCGACAAGGCGTTTAAAAACTGGGGATTGACAGAACTCGCCAAACTCATCAAGAAGAGTCATTTCCTGTATAAGACAAACCATGAGGAGATTGAGCGCGATCTGACCGATGAGGAGTTTATGGCGCTCTACGAAAAATTTCCTGAGTTTGATGATTTTGACGATGAATTCGTTGAGAACGAAGAAGAGTGGACCAGCAAGGTTGCCTTCTACATCGATGATCATATCGACAATTTCTGCGAAATTGTCAAACTATAAACTTATAATACATTATTATATATATGAACAAGCAAGAACAGGAACTCCGTAAGAAGAGTCCGATACAGATACGCAACAAGAAGGCTTCGTTTGAGTACTTCTTCGTTGATACTTATACCGCAGGCATTGTGCTTACGGGAACAGAGATTAAGTCAATCCGTGGCGGAAAGGCTTCGCTGGTAGATTGTTATTGCGATTTCTATCAGGGCGAACTTTGGGTCAAGGGAATGAACATCTCTCCTTATTTTTATGGTTCTTTCAGCAATCATGAGGCTCGCCGCGACCGCAAGCTTCTTCTCACCAAGCGCGAATTGCGCCGTCTTGAAGAGGACAGCAAGCAGCCTGGTTTCACCATTGTTCCAACCCTCATCTTTATCGATAATCACGGTAGAGCCAAGGTGGATATTGCCCTCTGTAAGGGAAAGAAGGAGTATGACAAGCGCCAGACTCTGAAAGAAAAGGAAGACAGAAGAGAGATGGATAGAGCAATCAAGCACTTTTAGTCAATGAAGAATTTAAGAGAGATTGTAAAGGAGAAGATTCTGATTCTCGATGGTGCCATGGGTACTGAGATTCAGAAGTATAATCTTACAGAGGAAGACTTCAGAGGCGAGCGATTCCGCGATTTACCGGGCATGATGAAGGGCAACAACGATATGCTCAACATCACTCGTCCTGATGTGATATCTGATATTTACCGACGCTACCTGGAGGCTGGCGCCGATATTATTACCGCGAATACTTTTTCGTGCCAGCGCATTTCACAGGCTGATTATCACCTGGAGAACTGCGCCCGCGAAATGGCTTTCGAGGGTGCCCGACTGGCACGTATCGAATGCGATAAGTTTTCTACACCTGATAAACCACGCTTCGTTGCAGGAGATGTGGGACCAACCAACAAGACATGTTCCATGAGTCCGGACGTCAGCAATCCTGCCGCCCGCGAGATTACATACGATGAGCTTTTCACCGATGTATGCGAACAGGTGGACGGACTTATCGAAGGCGGTGCTGACGTGATTCTCATCGAAACCATCTTTGATACACTCAACTGCAAGGCGATGATAGATGCAGCGCTCACCATGATGAAGAAACATGGAGTAGAGTTGCCTGTCATGATCAGTCTTACGGTAAGTGATCTGGCGGGCAGAACGCTCAGCGGTCAGACTGTAGATGCTTTCCTTGCTTCGCTTTCTCCTTATCCTATCTTCTCTGTCGGCATGAACTGTGCCTTTGGTGCTCCTCAGATGAAACCATTCATCGAGCACATGGCTCAGGTTGCACCTTATTATATTAGTGCGCATCCTAATGCCGGTTTGCCTAACGAAATGGGCGAATATGACGAGACAGCCGAATCGATGGCTCCGCAAATAGCCGAATTCATCGATGAAGGCATCGTGAACATCATTGGCGGATGCTGCGGTACAAGTCCTGAATTCATCGCCCATTACGCCCGTATAGCTGAGGGTAAGAAGCCGCACCAGGTGGTGGAGAAACCTAAGTATATGTGGCTCTCGGGATTAGACCTTCTGCAGGTCGATGATTCCGTACATTTACCGGTTGACGCCAGCCGGTTCGTCAATGTGGGCGAACGCTGTAACGTAGCTGGTAGCAGGAAGTTCCTGCGTTTGATTAACGAAAAGAATTATGAAGAAGCCATCGGTATTGCCAGAAAGCAAGTGGCTGATGGAGCAGCTGTCGTTGACGTGAATATGGACGATGGTTTGCTCGATGCGAAAGCCGAGATGGTTAACTTCCTGAATATGATTGCAGCCGAACCAGACATTGCGAAGGTTCCGGTGATGATCGACTCTTCCAAATGGGACGTCATCGTGGCTGGCTTGAAGTGCTGCCAGGGCAAGTGTATTGTCAATTCCATCAGTTTGAAGGAGGGTGAGGAAGTATTTCTTTCTCATGCCCGCGATGTGTTGCGCTATGGTGCAGCCGTTGTTGTGATGTGTTTTGATGAAGTAGGACAGGCTACCACTTTCGAGCGCCGCATCGAGATAGCAGAACGTGCTTATCATCTTCTGGTAGACAAGTTGGGCATGAATCCGCTCGATATCATCTTCGACCCGAACGTACTTGCCATAGCTACCGGTATGGAGGAGCATGATAATTATGCCGTTGAGTTCATCCGCGCAACGGAGTGGATTCATCAGAATCTGCCTGGCGCACATGTCAGCGGAGGTGTCAGCAACCTCTCGTTCTCATTCCGTGGCAATACTTACATCCGTGAGGCTATCCATTGTGTTTTCCTGCATCATGCCCAGCAGGTAGGTATGGACTTTGGTATTGTAAATGCCAAAGCCAGAATGGATTATAATAAGATTCCAGAAGAACAGCTTCATCTCATCGAGGATGTGGTGCTGAATAGGAGAAAAGGTGCAGCTGATGAACTCATCGAGCTTGCGGCAGAGATAAAAGCCCAGGCTGATGCTGCCAAGGCTGCAGCTAAGGCAGGCGGTGTTGCTCCCAAGAAACCGGCTGCTCCTGAATGGCGAAAGGAGAGTGTGGAAGAACGTCTGAAGTATGCGCTGCGCAAGGGAATCACCGATTTCCTGCAGCAGGATATTGATGAAGCACTTGCCAAATATCCTCATGCAGTAAACGTAATTGAGGGTCCTCTAATGGACGGCATGAACCTGGTAGGCGAACTTTTTGGAAAAGGCGAAATGTTCTTGCCGCAGGTTGTCAAGACGGCTCGCACGATGAAATCGGCAGTTTCTATCCTTCAGCCTCATATCGAGGCAGAAAAACAGGGTGGAGCAACAACTGCCGGCAAGATTCTGATGGCAACCGTGAAGGGCGATGTTCATGATATCGGAAAGAACATCGTCTGCGTGGTTATGTCATGTAACAATTACGAAATCATCGACTTAGGTGTGATGGTTCCAGCCGAACAGATTGTACAGAAAGCTATCGATGAAAAGGTAGACGCAATCGGTTTGAGCGGACTTATCACCCCTTCGCTTGAAGAAATGGTTCATGTGGCCCGAGAAATGCAGAAAGCTGGTTTGCGCATTCCTATCATGGTAGGTGGGGCAACGACGAGCGAACTGCATGTGGCTCTGAAGATTGCGCCGGAATATGACGGACCGGTCATCTGGGTGAAGGACGCATCGCTCAATGCCGGAATCTGTGCCCGCTTCCTCAACGAGGCTGAATGCCCTAAGTTTGAGGCGGAACTGAAGGAACGCTACGAGAAACTTCGCCAGAACTATCACGAAGAGCAGGCTAAGATAGCCTCGCTCTCAGAGGCTAGAAAGAACAAACTGGAGCTGTTCTGACAAGATAAAGAATACAACGTTTTTAGGATAATTATATGATTAAAACTGTGATTTTTGATATGGGTGGTGTCATCATCACCCTCGACGAGAATGAGGCAGGCAAACGTTTCATTGAGTTGGGTATGAAGGAGTTTGCGGAGAAGATGGACCCTTATAAACAGGTTGGCTTAAACGGTCAGCTGGAAGAGGGCAAGATTTCCGAGGAGGAATACCGTAGGGAAGTGTGCAAGAAGATTGGCCGTGAGGTAACCTTCGAGGAACTGCAGCATTGCTGGCTGGGCTACATGAAGGAAATTCCAGAACGCAATCTGGTTACTCTCCGCAATCTTAAGAAGCAGGGCTACCGTGTAATCTTGCTCAGCAATACCAACCCTTATGTATCAGCCTGGGTAGACAGCGAGGCGTTCTCTGGCGACGGTCATCCTATCGGCGATTATTTCGATGCGATGTACCGTTCTTATGAGGTAAAGTATATGAAGCCGGATGAGAATTTCTTCCGTTATGTCCTTTCTCAGGAACACATTCTGCCTGAAGAATGCCTGTTTATTGATGACGGTCCCCGCAACTGCTGCTCAGCCTCAGAGTTGGGCCTGTTTACTTATTGTCCGCAGAATGGCGAAGACTGGTGCGATAAGATTTATGAGCATTTGAAGTAATTATTTGTGGTGATTATTTGCGCTAAAATGCAAATAATTGCCATTTTATTTTGTGCTCTGCAATAAAAAATGTACTTTTGCAGTCGCAAATATTAAATACATAATACAATGATTAAGAAGAAAAGATGGCATTGCTTGCCAGGTCAGCCTCTAACAGAGCTCGACAAGCAGGTGATGTTTTGGGAAAACAAGGGTAAACTTGTTCCTACCCGTGACTTGATTAAAACTCCAGAACAGATAGAAGGCATCCGCAAGAGTGGTGTCGTAAACACCGGTTGTCTTGATGCGGTAGCCGAGATGATCCGTCCGGGAATCAACACCCAGGAGATTGATGATCTCTGCATGCAGTATTGTAAGGATCATAATGCCATTCCTGCGTGCCTCAACTACGAGGGTTATCCTAAGAGCGTTTGTACTTCTATCAACGAAGTGGTTTGCCATGGTATTCCTAAGGAAGAGGATGTGCTCGAGGAGGGCGACATCATCAATGTTGACATGACAACCATCGTAGATGGCTACTATGCTGACGCCAGCCGTATGTTCATCGTTGGCGGCAAGACTACTCCTGAAAAGGAGCAGCTGGTTCGCGTAGCCAAGGAATGCCTGGAAATCGGTATGGAGGTTGCCAAGCCATACTCGTTCGTAGGTGATATCGGTCATGCTATCGAGAAGCATTGCAAGAAGTATGGTTATGGTGTGGTTCGTGATCTTTGCGGTCATGGCGTAGGTTGCCAGTTCCATGAAGAGCCTGAGGTTCTTCACTATGGTCATAGAGGCACGGGCATGCTGCTCGTTCCGGGCATGGTGTTCACCATTGAGCCAATGATTAACATGGGCACCTGGCAGGTATTCCTCGATGCGGACGATCCATACGGATGGGAAGTAATTACCGGCGATGAGAAACCATCTGCCCAGTGGGAGCACACACTCGTGATGACAGAGACAGGTGTGGAGGTTTTGACATATTAATGTTAAATGTTAAGTGTTAAATGTTAAGTTGGGCAGGCGCATAAAGCTTGTTGAATCATTTAACACTTAACATTTAACACTTAACATTATAATATAAGATAATGAAGGATATATATATATTAGGTATAGAGAGCAGCTGCGACGATACCTCTGCCGCAGTGCTCAAGAATGGTGTGCTGCTGAGCAATGTAACCGCCTCTCAGGAGGTTCACAAGGCTTATGGCGGAGTTGTTCCGGAGTTGGCTTCCCGTGCTCATCAGCAGAATGTGGTTCCTGTCGTTGACCAGGCTATTGCGCGTGCCGGCATCAAGAAGGAAGATCTTTCAGCCGTAGCCTTCACCCGTGGTCCGGGTCTGATGGGCTCGCTTCTCGTGGGTGTAAGCTTTGCCAAGGGATTCGCCCGTTCGCTCAATATTCCGATGATAGATGTAAACCATCTGCAGGGTCATGTGATGGCTCATTTCATCAAGGAGAGCGATGATGACCAGAGTGCACCTCCGTTCCCATTTATCTGTCTTCTCGTAAGCGGTGGAAATTCGCAGATTGTAAAGGTGAATGCCTACAACGATATGGAAGTTTTGGGACAGACCATCGACGATGCAGCTGGCGAGGCTATTGACAAGTGCGCCAAGGTGCTGGAGTGGGGCTATCCTGGTGGTCCTGTCGTAGACAAGTATGCACGCCAGGGCAATCCGAAGGCATTCAGTTTCTCCGAACCTCATATTCCGGGGTTGAACTACAGCTTCTCCGGCTTCAAGACCAGTTTCCTCTACAGCCTGCGTAAATGGGTGGCTGCAGATCCTGATTTTGTAGAGAAGAACAAGTATGATCTGGCTGCCAGTATTGAGTTTACCATCGTTGATATTCTGATGAAGAAACTCCGCATGGCTGTCAAGCAGACTGGTATCAAGCATGTGGCTGTAGCTGGAGGTGTAAGTGCCAATAATGGTTTGCGCAACGCTTTCCACGATCATGCCAAGCGCTTCGGCTGGACTATCTATATCCCTAAGTTCAGCTATACAACCGATAATGCGGCAATGATTGGCTGTGTGGGAACCTTCAAGTATCGTGATGGCGAGTTTGCAACCATCGACTTGCCAGCCTATAGTAAAGTAACTTTCAAGTAAAGAAATATGGAATTTGAAACAAAGATATTGAGCAAGGGCATCCAGGAGATGCTCTACAACAGTGACAAGACAGTAGGCACAGCAGAGAGCTGCACAGGCGGCCGTATCGCCGAGGCGCTGATTTCTGTGCCAGGTGCCAGCAATTACTTCAAAGGTGGTGTAGTAAGCTACACCAACGAGGTAAAGGAGAATCTTCTGGGCGTGAGCCATGAGGTTCTGGAGGAGCAGACTGCCGTTTGTGAAGAAGTGGCTAGGGAGATGGTGCTTGGCACAATCAAGGCCCTGAATGTAGACTTTGCCATTTCTGCAACGGGTGTGGCTGGTCCTACGGGTGGAACTCCAGCCATTCCTGTGGGCACAATCTATGTAGGTTACGGCGATAAGAACGATGTTCGCGTAGTAAAACTCAGCGAAGATTTCGGTCGCGACATTAACCTTGCAATTGCCACAAATACAGCGCTTAAAGGTATGCTCGAATTCTTGAAAGAACATGCTGAAGAACTTAAAAAAGAGGCTTAAATTGCTAATTTAAGGCTATCAAATATTAATAATCCTTAAAAGACGGCGTTCTTTTAGGGATTATTTTGTTATTACCAAATTATTTTGTAATTTTGCACTCTGTTTGGAATAGGTATCAATTAACGAATTACAAAATTAAAGATAGAAATGTCTAAGATTTGTCAAATTACAGGTAAGAAGGCACAGTTAGGTTGCAATGTGTCTCACTCAAAGCACCGTACAAAGAGAAGCTTTGATGTTAACCTCTTCAGCAAGAAATTCTACTATGTAGAAGAGGGTTGCTGGATCAGCCTCAAGATCAGCGCTGCTGGTCTTCGTCTTATTAATAAGGTAGGTCTCGATGCTGCTTTGAATCAGGCAGTAAAGAAGGGCTACGTAGATTGGAAGGACATTAAAGTTATAGGAGAATAAATATCATGGCAAAGAAAGCAAAAGGTAATAGAGTACAGGTTATCCTCGAGTGCACTGAACACAAGAACAGTGGTATGCCAGGTACAAGCCGTTACGTGACTACAAAGAATCGTAAGAACACTCCTGAGCGTCTTGAGTTGATGAAGTACAACCCAATCCTTAAGAAGATGACTCTTCACAAGGAGATTAAGTAAGCTTAGCTTACAAGTTTAATAATTTTATCAATTTAAATAGACTATGGCAAAGAAAGCGGTCGCTACCCTCCACGAAGGTAACATGGATGGTCGCGCATATACAAAGGTTATCAAGATGGTTAAGAGCCCTAAGACTGGTGCATACGTTTTCGATGAGAAGATGGTACCAAACGAGGCTGTTAAGGATTTCTTCAAGGATTAATTTCCTTGCAGATGATGCATCGTTGAATTAAGATTACATCAAAATTCAAATATAGAGATAAAGGTCGCTCCCCAATTAGGGGAGCGACCTTTTTTTTCATGTGTCGGTGCTGGGGGGTAACTCCCCACATCTACTCTATTAGCCGTAGCTTACTCCAGTCCATCGCTGCCGCCAGGAGTGGTAGTGCCGCTGTCGCCGCCGCCAGGGGTAGAGCCGCCTCCGTCGTTGTCCTTGCCGTCGCCCGGCACAGAGCCCTCGTCGGTAGTGTTGCCGTAGGTGTCATACTCCTCTATACGGCATTTCTTGCGCAGTTCAGCGTTGCTCCAAGTCTTGGTGTTACGCACGATGAGGTGTACGCCTTCCACGCTCGCTGCCGATACCTTGTCCTTGGTATCCTCGGCACGTGATGTCATACCGATGGAGAAGAGACCCAGGTCGGAGAGTCGTACGCTCTTGCCATCGAGGATGAGCTCCTGCAGGCAGTCGAGCGTATCCATCAATACGCCGTGTACGGTGCCTCGGCTGTAAGGAGAGTTGTGCTCCGAGATGTGAGTTACAAACTCCTCGAAGTTCATCTCACGGTCAGTTACAGCAGTTGCGTAATACATCTGCTTGTTCTTGTTAGGTCCGCTCTGAGGAGTGCGAGTTACTTTACGATACTTCAATGTTCCTTTTGTTGCCATAGTTCTTTTTGTTTTAAAGTGATTGAAAAATAGTTTATACCCCCATGCATGATGTTACTCCGAGGGTAGTGCCGAGCGCCGTCAAGATTGTGAGTACAATCTGAAAAATCTGTTTCCAAGTTTCTTTCTTCATAATTTTCTAGTTTTTTTAGTGATTAATAATGTTCTTGATTACAGGTGCAAAGGTACTACATTTTTCCTACACCACCAAAAATCACCTTGCAGAGTTATGTGAAATTCCATTAACATTTCTGTCATATTGTGTTAAATACTGTAACTCGCTCTAAATTGGACTTTGATTGAAAATCAAGAAGTTGGGCGTTTGCCTATATTATATAGGTAACAATATGGAAACGAGCGGACTTCTGCTCGTTTCTGTATTTTGCAATATGCAAAGAACGCCTCAATTCGGGGACAAAGATACGATATTTTTCTTAATATCCCATAATTTGCAAGAAGAGAAACATAGAAATTAGGACTTTTTTACATAAAATCTCAAATTTGTAAACATAACCCCATCATAAAAAATAGCAAGTATTCCTGCTGAGTTTATCAAATCAGGGCCATTGTTGTTGATGACGACTCTACCATCAGCTCATATATACCTTTCCGACACAAGCATATATTGTTTTCGTTTGTACTCCGAGTGTGTACAGTTTCAAACCATGATTTACATTCTTATATAAGAAAGTGAAGCCGTGACCATTTGTGTATTTTTGCCAAACTAACTCCAGTACATACAACAGATGTAAAAGATTTCTGCAAAATCGACCGAAATCATAAGAAAAAAACACCAAATCAGCAAATTTCTTAAAGATTATATCCGTTTATTAAGATTATTTTTGTATATTTGCAGCATTAGTTTGGTGGTAAAGCCTATTGGCCAGCCACGTGACAATAGGACTTTACGGAGCAAGCCTATATCACAATTCTTCTCCGTAGTAACAGTCCGTTCTCTCTCACTGGTCTCTCCCTGCGCGGCAGAGGCATACGTTTTTATATTTTTCAAACACTCCAAATTGACAGCGCATGAGAAAGTTTACTTCTTTGTTACTGTTAGGCTTCGCTCTCGGCAGTTTCGCGCAAACGCCCGGAGGAGTCAGCGGAAGCGAACTGTGGTTCAAGACTGCGCCTTTGAACTCAGACCTGCAAGGTTATTACCGTTGGCAGGATTTCTCTGGGGATTCCATACGGCTGATGCTATTGGACAGCCGTGGCGTCAAGTCTGAACTTACTCTTCCGAACAGTTCAGTCCATTACTTCAATTTCAATCCGAGTCTCTGGCTCGCAGACGGATTCCGTAGTCTGAGCGCCAAACTCAAACACGGCAACCTCTCGCAGGCTACCGTCATTGGTGTCTTTGCCCCCGAATTGGCAACCATCGGCAAAGACATGGTTCTTTATGCCCTTGACGGTCGCAAGGGTGACGGTGCCATTCTCAGCAAGGACAAAGTTGTTAGAGGTACAGGTGTTGAACCGTTGGACTATGGTTCGACATCGGGTGAGGATTTGCTGTACCAATCAAGTGATTCTTTGTCTGAAAACGGTTTCAAGGAAAGTGCCCTGAGAGTTGTTTCTTACTTAAAGACAAACAATCCGTCAACATCATTATGGGGAGACAATTCCAATTCCACAATCTTGCTGGGTACACCTTATTCAGCAAATAACATGAACACTGATTATACGACCTCACTTTTCGGCAATAACTCCATTCGGGGATATGCGCCGGAACTCATCGTGTTCAGCAGGATGCTGGCACCTGACGAGCGCAGGAAGGTGGAAAGTTACTTGGCAGTGAAGTATGGCATCACCCTCAAAGGCTCATATCTTGACAGCGAAGGAAACTTGATTTGGGACTTGGCGGAGAACCAAGCCTATCATCATCGTGTGACAGCCGTTGGAAACGATATAGCAGGAAGTCTTTTACAACCGCTTTCCGCTACCTCATATGAGGAAAGTCCGACTTATGCGGCATTGCAGGACAATGACACCTATTATGATGCCAACCCTTATAGTCTTTCATCTGCCTCACGTCTGCTTGTTATGGGACGTGAAAGCGGCAATCCGATGCCAGACAAGGGATATACATTTTGGGGTGATGATGATGCGTCACTTGCAACCTACACATCCCCGACAGATTCCCTGTGGCACATCATGAAACGTACATGGATGGTCAAGACCAATGTGCCGTCAACGTCTGACAGTACAATGACAAGATGGACTGCACAAGGATTTGAGGTTTCGAGGAATGGCTTTACTGACAATATCATCCAAGAGAAAGCCGCTTCCGGAGCTTATGCCACGACCCCAGCCCTTGTTGGAGGTGGCGGTGCTTTTGAGTTCACCTGTCCGACAAGTCACCCGACTTTTGACGTTGGCTTCGGAAGCATCGGTGGCAGCACATGCAAGTATGGATTCCGGTTCACCAATGCTGGAGTTGTTTATCCAATCATCAACGGAGCGGTCTCAAATTCATACATCGCCACGGATGTTGACGGAACGGACATTTCCATCCGCAAGGAAGGCAAAAACATCTATCTGCGTGTTGACGGAACAGGAAGTGCGACAAGAACCATATCCCTTTCGGATGCAACTGACACAGACACAAATGTGGGCATTATCCGAACGGAAGGAGCAGAGTCCGCCTTGAATATGGAAGGCTTGAGGACAGGAGGAATAGATGATGTCGGTTATATGGCAGAGTTGAGCTATGACCTCACACCGGACAGGGAGTTCTCGGACTATTGCCGCAAGCGTACCGTCATGCTCATAGACCCAAGCGGTGAAGGTGATTTCGACATCAACAGCAATAGCAACATAAGATGCTCCAAGCCTGATATGACAAGGGGCAAGACCATATTCCGCAATATCCTATGGGATGCAGACGGAAGCGGAAGCGATGTGTTCACATTCGCCTATTATGACGGCATTTCCTATGATGCCACTCCTACGCCGTCAAGTTGCGAGAATGGAGTTCCACGCAATGACGGGTATATCGACATCGGCATCAACATCGGTACACCAGTCTATTCCTATGTGCTCAGCGTTGACACCGTTGCAGGAAAAGTAAAAGGAGAAACCATTGCCAGAGGAACATTCTTCGGTGACACGCATAGAATCACGAATCTTGCCCCCGGCGCCTATGCGCTGTCCGTATCACAAGGTGGAGGCAACGAGATTTATGCCACTGGCAATGCTCTCTACACCTCATACTCACATGACACCAGGACCTATCTGTCGGGTGACATCTCATGGACGGTGAACGATACAAAATCAAACTACCGTGTGGGATTGGAGCCAAGCCTCACGGACGAGATCACCCAATATGGCTTCGACGTGCGAGGCGACAAGGCGCATATCATAACCGGTGGATATACAAGCCTAACCAAATATGTCACCATCAAGCCGGGCGATGTGCTTAGCGTAACAGTCCGCAATATGCAGGTCACATACAAGTTGAACGGACAGACCGTGCATCATGAATATGTCTGGTCACTTCGTGCATGGCGGTTCTGCATCAAGTACGGAAAGGGCGAGACACATATCACAGATCTTACCGTAAACGGTACGCCTGTAACCTCATTCACCACAAGGGGCAACGTGCAGATAGAAACACCCAAGAAGTGTACGACAACGATGACCGTCTATGTCGGCAGCGAGTGTGATGCAAGTATGCCTAACGGAACACAGGCAAGGGAGAACCATGTGGGCAGCTCGGACAGACAGGCAGACAATACCTTCATTTCTGGAGAAGACGAGAATTTCACTGTCAAGGGCAACGGTTCTACGACAGGCATCTACGAGGCTAAACTCACACAGGACAAGCCTGCTGCAGCAACATTGATGGTGTTTGACGTATCAGGCAAACTGGTAGTGTCACGCCAAATGACAGGCGAAAGCGTCAAGCAAGCCGACTTCAAGGTTCCCGCATCGGGTGTGTATGTCGTGAAGGCAATCTCCGAGAATGGGGAGCATACAAGGAAAATCTCAGTAAAGTAACTTAAAGGAAGATACGCATGAAGAATTATATACAGAAGGTGGCGTGGGCATTGGTTTTACTGCTTGCCGCCACACTGTCCCTTTCGGCAAAGGACGGGACAGCCGTGAGAAAACTCTTCAAGAAGGGTGTCTCTGACAGTATCTCCGTAGGAGGTAGCAAACTGGTCGTTCTTCAGAAAGACCTCATTCGGAACAGAAGCCTTTCCGTGAACTCTATCGGAGAGGAGAATGTTCCTGAGCTTGACTTTGCCATGACCAATGTCACGGCAGGAGGACATGGCTACCGCTTTCTCCCTCACGGAACACACTTCACAGGCGAGGGCGCGACTGTCAAGATAAAGTATGACCGCACGAGAATACCAAGCGGCTATACCGAGGACGACATCCGTACCTATTACTATGACCCGGCCGAGAAGCATTGGGTTGCGTTGGAGCGTGTGCGTGTGGACAAGAAGGAAGAGTGTGTCGTTTCAAAGACGACCCACTTCACCGACATGATCAACGGTGTGATACAGGCCCCGGAGTCACCGCAGACCGAAGGCTTTGCCCCGACGATGATGAACGACATCAAGGCGGCAGACCCGACGGCGAAGATAAATGTCATTGCGCCTCCAAGCGCAAACAACCGTGGCTCTGCCAACCTGCAGTATCCGTTCGAGATGCCGCCAGCACGAAACGGTATGCAGCCAAGCCTTGGCTTGCAGTACAGCAGCGAGGGCGGTAGCGGTTGGCTTGGCGAGGGTTGGAACGTCAGCGTGCCAAGCATTACGCTTGACACCCGGTGGGGCGTGCCTCGTTATGACCAGTCAAAAGAGACGGAGACTTATCTCTTGTCCGGTTCAATGCTCTCCACTATGGATGACAACGGACAGATGGGAGTCGCACACCGTGGCGAGAAGATGAACAGAAAGGCTGACCGCCAGTTCTACACCCGCCAAGGCGGTGATTTCAGCCGTATCATCCGCAAGGGTGACAGTCCTGCCAACTATTATTGGGAGGTTACAGACAAGCAGGGTGTCAAGTACATCTATGGTGGTGACGGAGCTGTTGTAAAGGGCAATGTCACCGATGCTTCGGGCAATACCCGTGAGGTGATTGCCGAATGGAAGCTGAAACGTGTCGAGGAACTCCACGGTGACTATATAGAATATGTGTATGACATCGTGGATGAGGATGTGCGTGGCGGCTTGAAGGCCAAGGCTGCATATCTGAAGGAGGTTCACGCAGGTAATGCAGGACAGGAACCGCACACCGTTGTACTCTTTGAAGGCAACAAGGTAAAGCAGGTAAAGACCAACGATGCCCGCTATGGATTCCTCGCCTCCTCCAACAGGCTGTTGGAGAAAGTGACCGTGAATTTCCAGGGCGAGACATTGCGCAGCTATGCCTTCGACTACAAGGAAGGTGCTTTCCACAAGGAAATGCTCACAGGTGTCAGACAGTATGACAACACAGGAAAGGAAGTGGCTTTCCAGAACTTCGACTATTATGATGATGTGCAGGCTGAAAAGGGATATGTTCCGTTCAAGGACGATTCCGAAAAATGGAACACCCATGATGATGGACTTGACGCAGGGTTCATCAATCCGTTAAAGGCTGTCAGCAAGCGTTTCAGCGACAAGCCAACTGCACTTGGCGGAACGACAAGCTCTTCCGTGAGCGGTTCGTTCTATGCAGGTGTGGGTGTCGTGGACGGAAGTCCTTGGAAAAGCAATACCGTGGGTGGCTCTTACAGCTATTCAAGCGACACGAGCAAGGGACTTTCCGCACTCGTTGACTTGAACGGTGACGGACTTCCTGACAAGGTGTACAAGTCCGGTGGTTCTGTTTATTATCGTCCACAGATTAAGACAGACAACGGAGAAGTCGTATATGGTGAGCCTATCAAGGTAAAGGGCATCAGTAACTTCTCGACAACCAAAAGTTCTACCAACACTTTCGGTGCGAATGCCGTTGTCGGTTGGGATGTCCTGACTGCCGTTGTCGGAACGGACAAGTCAACCACTAAGACCAAGACCACTCAGTATTTCAGCGACATCAATGGTGACGGACTTGTTGACCTCGTTTCCAATGGCAAGGTCTATTTCAACCACTTGGAGTTTGACGGATCTGGCAATGCCGTGCCTACATTTACATTGAGCAGTGCCGACACGCCAAGCCCAATCATCTATGGTGGCAAGGTTGACACATCCGTTATGGAGGTTAGCGAGGATGAGCAGACGGAAGCCATCAAGAACTCCCCTATGGAGGATATTGTGCGTGTATGGCAAGCGCCAAAGGATGGAACTGTCAGCGTGGCAGGGCAAGTGAGCCTTGTCGCTCCGACTGGTGACTATGATGCTGACGAGTATCAGAAGGCAGACGGCGTAAGAGTTGCTATCCAAAAGGGTGGCAATGAGCTTTGGAACAAGACTATTGCAAAGGGCGACGACAGTTCTTATGCCGCTGCAGTCTCTTCTGTTGCCGTCAAGCGTGGTGACAGAATCTATTTCCGTGTGCAGTCGGGTTCCGAGGAAACAAGCAACGGTTCTTTTGACAAGGTGAGCTGGTCGCCTACCATTACATACGCAGGCGAGACAAATATCTTGCCTAACGGGCTTTCTTCAACAGAGTACAAGCCAGAGGATGGTGCCATCTACGATGTGAACACCTCCGCCAATGTGGAGAATGGTTCAAGCGTGGAAGTTCACAGTGCCTTCCACAAGCCAGCAACAACCGACGATGTTGTTCTCAGCATCATCGGCAGCAACGACAAGAAAGACAGTGACGGAAACGACAACCCGAACTATACCAAGAAGACTGTCTTTGCTCGTACATTGAAGGCTGGTGAGGCTTTCAATGGTGATTCTCTCAACATCAGTCTGGAGAATACAGAAAAGCTGACCAACTTCAGCTTTGAGATTTCATCCACCTCAAATGTTGATTGGAAGAATATCGGTTGGCAAGCGTCTGTGACTTATAAGGACTCTGCCAATATCGAACAGACGGTAGCCGTTCCTGCACACTACAATACATTTGCAAATGCCTTGACGGAGGGCAAGCCATACTTGACCACAGCGACTGATACCCTTTTGGTTGTGTCACCAGTGCTTACCCTTTCAGACAATTCTATCAACGGTCAGATTACTTTGACCGCCAAGACAGAGGATGCACTTGTTGGCAAGAAGTCTTTCAATATCGAGAATGGCATCTTGAAAGCCGATACTCTGCGATTTGCAACTACTGCAGGAAAGAACATCTGGTTTGAATACAGCTATCCGGCAGCAATCTCTAATGAAACTGTTACTTCAGCCTCTGTTTCCATTCTGAAAGATGCGGCAGGTCTCGTAACAGAGAATGTGCTTGCTGGATTCTATGCAGAGAATGACAATCTTGGCTTCGGTATGCTTTACCGTGGCTGGGGAGGTTTTGTTTATAACTCGGCAGAGGGCAGATATGCCAAGCCTATTGACGAGTCATTGCTGAAATTGCCTGAAAACGAGAACGACAAGGTTGACCCTCTCACGATGGCATTCACTCCATTGGGTACAGACCAGACTTCTATGGACAAGTGGGTCGGTCAGCGACAGGACATCTATCTTACTGCAACCGAGGCAAGCACAGCCCGACTGACCGAGCAGGATGTTCTTCTCTCCAATCCGTTGGAGAACGATACCGAGGTAGCAGGACTTGCAGGTGAGTATTTGCAAGGTACTGGTGCTGCGGCAGTAAGCCAAGTGATGTCCAGCAAGAGCACGGTAGTGCAAGGCGGTGCGCTTGGTATCACACACAACGATGCGAGCGGTAGTGCCAAGACAGAGGTCACCATGATGGACATGAATGGTGATGGTTTCCCGGACATCATCGCTGGCGGTACGATTCAATACACCAACTCTCTTGGTGGACTGAGCGGCGAAATCTATAAGGGCATCGGCTCCAGCAACTCCGACAATGCTTCACAGGCATGGGGATATGGCGGTAACCCTGTGGCTTCAGCGTCAAGCATCACAAATCTAATCTCCAAGGGCAAGGCAACCATACTGAACCAGCAGACTGCATGGCTGGCTCAATTCTCCATCTCTGGCAGTGCGCCAAAGAATACGGATGAGGCAGTTGAGTCTTTCATTGACATCAATGGCGATGGACTTCCCGACAAGATTCTTTCGGACAAGAAAGTAAAACTGAACCTTGGCTATGCCTTCACTGAGCCTGTTGACTGGGGGCTGGACCGCATCCAAGGCGGTAAGTCTCTTTCCTATAATTTTGGTGCAGGTGCAGGGGAAGATTTTGGTTGGGGAACTACCCAAAATAAGAGCACAAAGCAGTCGATAAACAAGGCCTCTGGCAGTTTCTCAGCAGGCTTTGGTATCGTAACCTCTGAAAGTGAAGAGGAATACAACCTTATAGACATCAACTCTGACGGCCTCCCAGATAAGGTCTGGAAGAATGGTGATGTTATCACTGTTGCCCTTAATACAGGCAATGGCTTTGACGAGCCTATCAGTTGGAAGGGTGCAAGTGCACTTAGTGAATCAGCCTCTACATCAGAGTCTGCAAATGCAGCGTTCACTTTGACCATCAACATTCCTGTCATCAGCATCAAGATTTCAACCAACCCTGGTGCATCAACCTCGCACAGTATCAATCGTCCTACCTACTCTTTGCAGGATGTTGATGGTGACGGTTATCTTGACATCGTTGAGTCTGAGAAGGAAAGCGAGTTGAAGGTTACACGCTCAGCCATTGGCAGAACCAACATGTTGAAGTCTGTCACCAATTCCTTGGGCGGAACTTTCACATTGGACTATGCCCACACCACTCCTACCTACGGACTTCCTGGTGGCAAGTGGGTAATGTCTGCCCTTACCGTTGATGATGGTATCCATGACGATGGACCTGTAATGACTACCGCCTTTGAGTACAAGGACGGCAAGCGTGACCGCCATGAACGTGAGTTCCTCGGTTTCGGTGAGGTTATCACCAAGAACCTCGACACGGAGAATGGCAATTCTGTTTACAGACAGGCTGTTGAGAACTACGATGTTGCCAACTACTACACGCAGGGCAATGTTACCGCCACATCCGTAGAGGATGCCAACGGCAACAAGTACACCGAGACAAAGAACCGTTACGACAGCTACTATCTGACTGCCGACGGTGACAAGTACACGTTTGCAAAGCGTGACGTGAACCTTTGGAGCGACCGTGCATCTGCATTCGTTCCTCTCCGCTATACGGCAAACTTGCAGTATGAGGGAGCGGCAAACGGTGTGGTTACATCCGAGGCATGGAATGAGTACTACCTCAATGGCTATCATGGTGAGTTGAAGTCCTACAAGTACAGCGACAAGGGCAGTCTTGGCGAGGACGGAAACGGAAAGTTTGATTATGCGACTGCTATCAAATATACCGACAATGCAAGTAAGCACATCTTCGGACTTCCTGTTGATGTGACTGTTACAGGCGGTGACGGCTCACTCTATCACCATGTGACGGCAAAGTACAACACCAACTATGCCAACCACATCACCCAGATTACGCAGCAGTTGAATGACGGTGCGGCAGTTACTGATTACAAGTACGACTCTTACGGCAACATCATCCAGAAGACCCTCCCTGCCAACGGCAAGGGACAGCGCATGTGGTACAAGTACCGCTATGAGCCGGAAATGAACATGTATGTGGAGCGTATTGACGATGCGTGGGGTTACCGCAGCGAGCAAGGCAACTTCGACTATCGGTATGGTATCGCCAAGGAGCATCGTGACCTCAACAACTTCTACTATGAGACTGATGTTGACGACCTCGGTCGCATTACTGGCGTGCGTGGTCCAAATGAGTTGGCTACAGGCGTGCCTTATGCCATCGCCTTTGAATATCAGCCTTTGGCTACCTTTGGTGAGAGTGGCATTACTGCTCCTGCTTACGCAGTGACCAAGCACTACGACATCCAGCACCCTAACGATGACTTGGAGACCGTTACATTCGTTGACGGTTTCGGAAGAGCCGTGCAGGTGAAGAAGGACGGTGTTGTGACAAGTGCATCCAAGGGAAGCTCTGCCAAGGACGAGAACGTGATGATAGTCAGCGGAAGAAACGTGTATGACGCTTTCGGACGTGTGGCAAGGGCATTCTATCCTACAACGGAAGGAACCGGATCGAAGTCCACATTCAACAAGTCATTTGACAATGTATCTCCAACGGTTACTGTTTATGACGTGCTCGACCGTGCTACCTCAGTGACATTGCCGGACAACTCTACGACAACTACGGCATATACTGTTGACAACGGCAGTCATGCACTTGTTACAACCGTAACAGACGCACTCCATAATGTGCAGGCTACCCATACCAATGGCAGTGGCAAGACCTTGAAGACCATCCAGAAGAGCGGACCTGACGGTGAGATTACCACATCGTTTGAGTATGACGGCATACAGCGCCTTGTTCGTGTCACCGACACGGAGGGCAATGTGACGACCTCTACTTACGACATGGGCGACCGTCGCACAGAGGTAAACCATCCTGCAAGCGGCATCACAAGTTTCACTTATGATGCGCTCGGCAATGTGCTGACCAAGCAGACTGCCAACCTTGCGAAGGAAGGCAAGTTCATCATCTACGATTACGACTATCAGCGTCTGACGGGTATCAACTACCCAGATCATCCGGAGAACAACGTAAAGTATTACTACGGTGGTCGCAACGCCTCTCAGAACCGTATCGGTCGCTTGATGCTCCGCGAGGACGGAACAGGTGCCATTGAATACTTCTATGGCAAGATGGGCGAAGTCACCAAGACCCGCCGCACAATGATTGTGCCTAACCAGGCGATAGCAACCTATGTGACGCAATGGACTTACGACAGCCACAACCGCCTGTTGGAGATGATTTATCCTGATGAGGAGAAGATTACTTACTCTTACAATCTCGGTGGTCAGCTTGAAAAGGTTCATGGCTACAAGTCATACGGCTACGATTATGTAAGCAAGATTGGCTATGACAAGTTCGAGCAGCGCACATACTTGAAGTATTGCAACGGTGCAGAGACATTCTACACCTACGACCCACAGCGTCGTAGATTGCAGAACCTCACGGTGAATAGTAGTGGAAACACCATCATGGATAACGCCTACACTTACGATGCGGTGAGCAATGTGCTCAGCGTAGTAAACGGTGCGTCAGTTCCACAGAGTGGAAAGGCTGGCGGACAGATGGCGCATACCTATACATACGATGCCCTCTACCGTCTTGTAAGCGCAACAGGTACTTATACAGGTGCGGATAACAAGACAGCAAGCTACACTCTTGCGATGGGCTACGATAACATGCACCGTATCACATCAAAGCGTCAGATTCTCACGCAGAACAATGTGCAGTTCAACGGCACATTGAATGCTGGCTATGATTTGTCGTACACTTATGGAACTGACACAGGCAAGAAATTCCAGCTTGCCAATGTGAAAGATGTGAACTACCGCACGGAAGAGACACCTTCAGGAAGCGAGAATGTGAACAACAATCATGCTTATGAGTATGATTCCAACGGTAATCTTGTCTATGTCAATACAAGCCGTACAAAGAAGGATGGCATGGCTGACGAGAAGACCGCAGAGCGCAAACTCAAATGGGATGAAGAGAACCGTCTCCTTGCTTCTGATGATAACGGCTTTGTGACCAACTATTGGTATGATGCAGATGGTGAGCGTACGGTGAAGACATCAGGCGAGAGTGACCAAGTCTATGTAAACTCCGAGTTTGCAGGAGGTCGCACGAACACCGCCAAGTTCTCACTTTATGTGTCACCTTATCTCGTTGCCAACCAAGGCGGACGTTACACCAAGCACATCTATATCGGTAGCCAGCGTGTCGTTTCCAAGATTGGAGACTTTGACTCTTACGGTTCTGACCCACGCCGCATCCAGTATGCAGGTAGCGAGACTGATGGCTTGTCTGTTGATTATAAGGGAAAATATACTCAGCAGTTGCAGGTTATCAAGGATAATTATGCAACCTTTGCAGTGCCGTACAATGGTGAGGACAACAACGACTATGTGGACGGAAAGGGCTTCTGCTGCAATGACGGCAGCTTGGAGGCTGCGCAGGCACGAGCTTTGGCGAGAGCTGCAAAGAATAACTTCCAAGAGAGCGACACATACGAGAAGATGCAGTTCTACTACCACCCAGACCATTTGGGTAGCAGTAGTTACATCACCAACCTTGATGGCGAGGTGGTGCAGCATATTGAGTATGTACCTTTCGGTGAAGTGTTCGTTGAGGAGCGCAACAACATCTGGAATACGCCTTATCTTTTCAATGCGAAGGAATTTGATGAGGAAACGGGATTGTATTACTATGGGGCGAGATACTACGACCCAAGGGTAAGTTTGTGGATTAGCACAGATCCTATGGAAGATAAATTTCCAAGTGTGTCAAGTTATACTTATGTGCTAAATAATCCTTTGAACATCTTGGATCCAAACGGAGCTGATATTGTCTATGTCAATCTTGGAGGCCAAGAAGTGTATAGGATTAAAAACAAAAATATATACAAGACTTATATACAAACATCTCGTTCTTATACATCACCTTCAAAAGGTAATTCGGGGTGGAAAGAAGTGCCAATGCCAAAAATTATCCAAACAAGACCTTCCTCTAATGAAGATGTATCAAGTGAAAAATATCAAAAGAATGATTATTTGATAGCTGCCCGAACGGGTTATTTCAATCAAGCTAAAAATCATGGTATTTTGAAATTATATTCAGAAGGAGGACATGAAATATCTTCTGAAGAAATCAGACAAATTCCTGATTTAGACCCGACTTTAGTAAAAGCTATCTGCATTCAAGAGAGCCATGCCGCCTTGACAAGTTCAGACATTATGACATCTAACAATCCTGGCGATTGGGGTGACGGAAAGTTGAAGAGTGCTTATGGTATGAAGAAAAATGAAAAAATGAGTGTAACTAATTCTTTGTATTATGGCATTAGAATTCTTGCAACCAAAGGATTCAAAGGTGGTGTAAAATATGATAAAAAAACTGGAGAAACATCATATGAGTTCAGAGGATGGGGAAATGCTACAAATAATTTTAATGGTGGTGGTGTTCGGAATTATCAAAACGATGTTGAAACTATGGTAAGAGAATCTAAACCACGCAAACGATAAATTCCAAAAATAGAAAGTGGATGCATTAAATTTAAAGCATCCACTTTTTATAATAGTAAAAATACACTTTATGAAAATTGTTACATTTTGTATATATATAACTATTTGTTTTCTGATTGTTGGTTGTAAAAAAAGTACTCCAACTATTAGAAACTACGCCTATGATTCTGTAGAAAAATATGAAACAGAATTAGAAAAATTATGCTTAGAATCGCATAATGGTTCTGTAACATATTCAATAAGTATACAAACAGAAGACTTAACTAATGATTATGAGTACAAGTATTTAGGTTCTTTAAAAATAAAGAAAAATAATTTTAAAGTAATACAACAAAAAATATTGTCAGGTCAGTATCAAGATTCACAAAGAGCGGCAGTTTCTATAAGATTGTTCTTAAAGGGAAAATTATATGGAGAATATACTGGATTGAACAACTTTTACAAGATTAAAATTACATCAAATACTCTTTATTTATATAATTATGAAACAAAAAGTAGGTCTATATTTGAACTAAAGGATTCTATACCAAATCTATTGTTTTTCCCTTATAAAGACAAAGACAGTTTATCAAGTGGAGACATTTTTTATTTTAATAGATGTCAATAATTTGTGTGATTACGAGAATAGATGATAATATAGTTATAGTTGTATGAAAACATAATTGTTTGGAGACTCACATGGATTTTTTTCTTAAAAGATGTTGAATTTATAACTATTTTAATAACCTGTTAGAAAAACATAAAGTTTATGCAGGTAAGATTACTCACAATAAAATCAGAAATAGGAACTTTCTAAGACGGATTTTATTGTGAGTGCTTTTTCTTAATATAGAGAGTAAAATAAACTTTATCAGACTACAAGTTCTATAGTTAACACTCTTATTTCCACTCCCAATTTATCCTTTTTTCTTCAGGATATATTTTTTTCTAACCTCTTTTTGGGGTTCGTTACCAAACGAGTCTATCAGAATAATACTATTGGCATCCCTCACTTTATAAAATATATTGTCCCCACTCGAAGGATGTACAAGCATCAAGATGTTACTGTCAAGCACTTGGAAACTACCTCTTAACTTTTCCTGCTCATTTTGTTTCTCTTTGAATGTCTGTATCAACAAATAAGTGCCATCAGCATTTAACGTGAGTATAGTTTCAATATTCGGCGGTAATACACCACAATATGTTCCCGCAACAGAATCCAAATCAATCTTGTTGCTCAAAGCTGCCGTATATTCTTCGATTTTTATGGAATCAATACCAGCATCATTTTGTTCAGTACCGCAGAAAATATAAGATGTGACAAATGCGATAACCAATACTGCTATAATTGCCATTTTCTTTTTCATAGCCGTCATAAAAGAAAATGTGTCCGCAATGTCAAACGATTGGCATCACGGACACGGATGAATAGTTGAGAGTTGAATGAAAGTTAGTATGCTGAAACATTGTTGATGCACGGACAAGCCCTTGCGCTATCGAATACGATGCGAATGCCGTTGGTCTTAATCTTGTCGAAACGAAGGATGCGCTTGTACCAGATGGTCGTTGTCTATTATTTCTGATTAATTTTCTTTTTAATTTCATTCGCTTCTTTAAATAGGCTATTAGCCATGCTATCTTTAATTGCTGCCATCTGTATCATTTCGTTATGGTAGCGAATTGAGTCCTCGTAAATATTTACACGAGTTTTCACTTTCTCAATAACTTCTTTATTTGGGCATACAGAAAAGTTCTTTTCGATGTATCGAACATTGGGATCGTCAGATGGAAGAACCATCTTCAAAGCGCGATATTTCAAGTCTGCCTCCGCCCAATCTTGATGCTCTCGCCATTGGTTGAGGTTGCCCCAAATGGAGATAACAAGAGATAGGAACAAGCCTCCAATGAAAAGAAGAACATACTTTGAAGTAGGCTCAAAGCGATGGGTTACAATTTTCTTTTGAGGTGAATTGTTCATCACTTCAAGCTTGTCCTGCAATACCTTCGAGGAAACATCATTCTCTTGTCTCATCTGCTTGACTGCATCAACCAAGAACCTGCTTCGCTGCTCATTTTTGCCATGTTCAATCTTGATAAGGTCAGCGAAAACAACAATGGCATCTCTTAATTTGGATAATTTACCAATGACTTCCTCCTCCTTGCCAAACATAGCAATGATTGATTTCTCCAACTTGGTTATGTCAGTACTTGCAGGAACGGTTTCCGTTCCTGCATTCTTTGGTGAGGCAGAAAGTTCATCGACTTTCTGCTCCAATCTCTCAACAGTGCCGTAGATGGCTTCTAACATTTCTTCTTTCATTTTTCTTTTCTTGTTTGAATGGTTTGTAACTTGCATCAAAGGCTAAAGCCCTTTCTGCGTTTCTTCTTTTTCTTCTTGGCTGATTCATCCTCTGGGAATGGCTCAAAGGTCTGTGCGTTGGCAGAAGCAAAAAGCCCAATGGAAGAAATGCCGTTCCAAGGGTCTTGGCTGCTTTCCGACATGGATGGCAAATGCTCGTCCTTGCGACAACCTTGCTCATATTGTCGAGCAGAGTTGTCTCTTGCTGATACTTGATTCTCCGTACCCTCAAATCTCGCATTCAGCTTGCCAAAGCTATAGCCTCGGCTTATCTGCGTACCTTTGAAGCTATATCCATCCTTGCTAAAACGGATGCCTTGAATCTTGGCTTGCTCCTTGTCCTTATAGACAAACTCCAAGTGAACACCTCGTTTTGCAAGTTCGCTTCTGAGCTTTTCCCAACTATCTGCCATTTTCAATGCGTCCTTAACGGCATTGTGAATCTCGTATTTGGCTCGCTCGGCATTGCGTAACTTGCGAGTATTAGTATTGCTCTTGTCCGTTCCGTAGGTCAGGCCATACTTGGATTTTAGAGCCTTGGTCACTTGCTCATTACGCCTGTAATCATTCCTATCTGATATGAGTTTGCCCTCATTGTTGATGCGGTTATACACGATATGACAATGTGGATTGCCCGTGTTGTGATGCCTTACGATAATGAACTGGGTATCGGTGATGCCCATCATCTGCATGTATTCAATGGCTATCTTAGCCATGAACTCATCCGTCAAACGTGGCTTGTCCTCTGTTTTGAAGCTCAATGCAATGTGTCCCACAGGCTTCTTAATCCTTGGATTTAGCTGCCTCTGTAGCTCGAAACTTTGCGTTATCTCGGCATTCGTGCCGAGTAACACTCCATCGGAGGCAAGGATTTTCGCCTCGTCCTTGCCTGTCACGTAGCGGACGCAACCACCAAAGGATGCGCCTTTCTTTAGCTTGCCTATCATGTGGTATCCTCCTTTCTGCCCATACTGCTTGGCTTCGGTTTATAACTT
The DNA here is from genome assembly GCA_021622245.1 of Segatella copri. Classification (GTDB taxonomy): domain Bacteria; phylum Bacteroidota; class Bacteroidia; order Bacteroidales; family Bacteroidaceae; genus Prevotella; species Prevotella copri_J. Next base: position 44,321 of record JAJVTK010000030.1, read on the forward strand.
GCTTGGCGATACTCGCCAAGGATTGCTTTCAATCTTCTCAACAAGTCCACCACATACACATGGGTTTCATGGAAACCTCTCTGATGCGACAGCTTGGTAAGTTGGTTGAGGTTGTTCGCCATGCCAATGAGATTCTTGGCGATGGCTACCGTCTCTGCATTGTGTCCGCTGACCACCTCGCCGTTCAAGGCGGACTCACGGATGTACTCCGCCAACTTGCGGTTGGCTTTTCTCGCCCTCAGTCTCAATGCCTCGTAGCTTGGCTTTGAGAACTTCACCGTGACAGACTTCGACAGCTTGCGAACCCTGCCTGTGGGCGGTCTTCCGCCCTTTTTCTTGTCCTGTTCATGTATGCTTGTCATTCTATACACTGTTTACAGTTTGTACACTCACTTTCTGCGACCATCGGGAGCAAAGTTCCTCCGCCCTCATGGTGGAGCGAGGCGTTTTGGGATTCCCAAAACATAACCTCGCTCCCTCTCAGAACACGTTAGTTGGAACTACTGCCT
>JAJVTK010000062.1:0-5832 GCA_021622245.1 Segatella copri
TTAAAGGATAGTTTGTCGGCGGTATTGCCGAATGTAACCTTTGAAACAGCACGCTCAACGTTTACTGTCACGAGATTCACGTTTTTTCCACCTGTTTTTTCTGTTCCATCATCATTTACTTCTTTTCCGGTCGCTTTCTCAACGATATCTTTCTCTTCCGGAGCAGAAACATTGGTCATGAAGAAATTGTTCTCTGTATAGAGTTTGGTGATGTCGCCTATACCGAATACCATCTTCATATCTGTAGATCCTTTGATGATAGGGCTTAATGAGCTTTGGCTGTTCTTGTAGTTGGCCAAGACGTATACCTTATACTTGCCGGGAGTACATGTGAATGGTTCTGTAACACGAACTTGTTTGTCAGCCTCGTCTTTGTTCGATACTGTTTTCAGTGTTGGAGTAATGACCTGCATAGCAATGTCATTCTCATTGGCCAACACCACAGTAAGGTCATTGACGGTGTATTCATCGTCGGTACCAAAAACGTCGTCACCGGTATTATCTCCGTCGGCACGCGTGGTAGCACTGTTTGCTACAGAAATGGCAATCTGTGCGTAGGTTTTGCCTTCGCTAGTGGTTCCATCACCACCATTTAAAGCTTCATCGTTCGATGAGCAACTGGCAGCCAACAGGGTTAACCCCGTCAGACTACAAAAGAAAAGTTGTTTTGTTTTCATGTGTTAAGTAATTAATTAATTGATTATATATCAGAATTTCTCTTTCTCACTTCTTCCAGATTCATAGCCGCTTTCGGGTCGTTGGCCTCTGCAGCCTTTTTCCACCATACCACGGCCTCTTCTTCCTTGCCTTCTTTCCAAAGCAGACAGGCACGCATGTTCCATGTAAACGGTTCGTTCGCCGTGTGCTGCAGGTATTTCTCAGCCTTGGTGGTGTCGTTTCGTTGCAGTGCGATTATCGCGGCGTTGAGGTTGGCTATGGAGTGGGTAGGGTGGCTGTCGGCAGCAACCATCAATGTGCGGTCTCTTTGCGCTTTGTCGTTGCCATAGAATGTGTCGGCCACGGTGTAAAACTCGTAGACGTTGAGTTCTTCGGGATGGGTCTCAACCATCTTTCGTGCTTCTTCCGGTGTTCTTTCCCGGCTGTAGTATTCCACTCTGAATATATTCTTCCTCAGCATGGGATAAACTGTGGTCAGCAGGATTCTGTAAGGTTCGCCACTGCCTATCGACTTTATGGACTCTTCCCTTTTGTCCAAATCGTTTTCTCTCTTTATGGCTTCCATGATAGAACTTTTGTATGGTATCTCCATCTTGGACAGAATTTCCTTCAGTCCATCCCAGTTCTCACCCCTAGGTGTTACTGTCAACAGCGAGTTGGCAAATGAATATCTTTTGCTCACGTAGCTTTTCAATGCCTGGGCGCGGCCTTCTGCCAACCACTTGTTGTGGTTCAGCGTGCCTTCGGGCGATGCATAGCCTGCGATGTCAATTCGGTTGATGACATAGACAGGGTTGTTCTCGACAGCTGTCAACACCGAATCTATCTTGTTTAGTTCTTGGCGGTTGCCATAGCGATTGGGTAGCAGGATGGTCTTGTTGACAGGGTATATCAGAAAGGCATCGCAACTCTTCGTCCTGATATCGTATTCTTTAGGACATTTCATCTCGTCCGACAGTGCCAGTTGCGGTGCATACAGCAGGTCGCCTACGGTCTGTTCGTTGTCGAGCAGCCCGCCACAGGCACACCCCACCACCTCTTCTCTAAGTATCAATCGAGCCTTGTCCATCCATGGCTGTCGGTCGATGTTGGCTTTGTATTCCACAAATCGGGTCTTATTGCCTTCCAGTGTGATGTAGGGCTTGTCGGTTGGTACGTATGAATTACCGGAACGACGGTCTTTCAAGGCTCGTGTGCGTCCGCTTATCACCACAGGTGCCAGCTCTACCGAGTGGCTGTTGTCATCGGTGCGTATGATGGGTATGATGGTACGACGGTGCTGGCTCTTGACGGTCTGTTTTCCTAGGTCGAGTGTGAACGTCAAGGCTATCTGTCCGGCTTTGATACGTATGGTCTCGTTGTTCACCCCACAGAAGTAGCCATGGTTGTTGTCTGCCATGGTAGTGGCAGGCTGTATGTATAGGAGGACGGCTCCCAAGAGGCATTTATTTATAATGTTCATTTTCATATTTGTTTATGAGTTAACGTTACAGACAGTATATCAGACTTATGGCGGCCTTGGTTGGACCGATGTAGTTGTAGTGTGACTTTTCAACGGGCTTGCCACACTCCCGACATTCGTACTTCTTGTAGTCGACATAGAGATAGCCCACGCCCACCGACAGCTCAAAGTTCCATCGGGGTGACATTACCCATTGATAGCCATAAGACAAGCCTCCACCGGCGGCCCAGCCTTGATAACGGTTGTCGCGCAACGATGGGAACAACCCGAAAGGCAGCTTTATGCCTCCTGCATTGAATTGTCCTCCCAACGCATGGATGCCGAAGAAGTGTCCGTTGAAGGTTTCGCACGTCCAGTATCGCAGTTCGGGTTGCACGAGCCAATGTTTCAACTTCTTGGTATCTGAGAATTGCCAAGGCTGCCACCCTCCACCTATAGAAAATGAGTGCTTGTCACCCGTTGCGACTTCTATCGCCAAGTTGGGGGTTGATGTGGCAAGATAGGGTATATTTGTCTTTATGGCTACTTTCTGCGCTCTGCTAGAGAAAACAGCCAATACAAGTAAGACAGACACTATAAGTAATTTTTTTTGTTTCATCATCCGAATCAATTTCATTTTTTGCACTTCTATTGAGAACTTGCCGGCTTATCCTTGTAACATGGTGGATGTCACCGGGTTTCCTTTTCGGCTGCAAATTTAAGAGAAAATCCAATACGAAGCAAGAAAATATTTCAAAAAGGTTATATTTCATTGTGCAAACGTTTGCACATTCATGCAATCTGTTTGCGCGCACACATCATCAAGCACATGATTAATAAGTGTAATTTGCACAAATATGCGTAAGGGCAATAAGTTTTTTCTAAAATCACCCCGTCCCTCTTTACCATTAAAGAGGGCTCCACCTCTCACCCCGACCCTCTCACCCTCAGGGAAGAGGGAGGAAACCGCTCCTCCTCGTCGCTCGGAACCGCTACGCTCTAAGGTTGGCGGACCATCAAAGGTCTCGCCAGATTGTACGGGATGGGACCGCATGGGGATGACTGGTTATAGTTTATATCCAGGTAATTTGCTGATAACTTGCAGATTTCTTGTGGTTTTCTTGGTGGTTTCGAGAAAAAAGCGTAACTTTGGCGGCAAGTTATATAAACTAAATAATTCAAGTTTCGCATGTAAGCCCCACACGCCCTGAAAGGGCAGAAGCTCCTAGCCCAGGGCATCGCCCTGGGTGTTTATGGGCGCAAACCTGTCGCCCTGTAAGGGCAAAAGCTTTCAAATACCTGGCAATATACAAAGCTTTTGCCCTTACAGGGCGCCTTGCTGATTGCCATCATACCCAGGGCGATGCCCTGGGCTAGGAGCTTTTGGGCCTTCAGCCCGTACTTGAACCACATGCGAAACTTCAGTCCGTTTAATTTAATACATCTAATTATTCTTAAAAAAACTTGATAACCCATCTTATAATAAAGTAAATTATGTATTTTTGCATATCATAATTAAGATTAAAGCTATGACAAAGAATACAATGGCAAACAAACTTCCAAGGAAGTTGATTCAAAAGATGGAAATCGTGGGTGAGCAGATTAAGCTTGCCAGATTACGGCGCAACCTGAGCATGGCGCAAGTTGCAGAAAGGGCAACATGCTCGGAAGTTACACTTTGCAAGGTAGAAAAGGGATTACCAACGGTTTCCATCGGAATTTACCTTCGTGTACTCTATGCTCTTCAGCTGGATGATGACATCTTGCTCCTGGCAAAGGATGACAAACTCGGAAGGGCATTGCAGGATATAGGACTGAAGAATCGTCAACGAGCATCTAAAAAGGAGTAGGAATGGAACGACTGTTAGTTTTCGCTGATTTTAACTGGCTCGGCAAGGCGGAGCTGGTAGGGGAGTTGTGCTATGAAAAATTGCGCGGCTCTGACAGTTATGCATTTAAGTTTGATGAGAATTGGCTTAAGGTTCATGCCGGAATTAAGCTTTCAGAGGACATCAACAATTACCCAGGCATGCAATATACCCAGCCAGGAAGTGATATTTTCGGATGTTTTTCTGATGCTTTGCCAGATAGGTGGGGACGTACCTTGCTCAAAAGAAGAGAACAGATACAGGCCGCTGAAGAAAAAAGAGCCGTCAGAACACTTTCTTCGTTCGATTACCTCATGGGTATCGATGACTTCTCCAGAATGGGTGGATTTAGGTTTAAGAAGGAAATGGAAGGTGATTATATCAATGTGTCTCCATCTCTCAAGATACCCCCATTAACAGAGATTAGAGAATTGGTTCATGCCAGTCAAGAAGTAGAGAGATCTGAAGAGAATGATGTTTTGCCTGAAAAAAAATGGATAGCGCAGCTCATCCAACCTGGTACTTCATTGGGTGGCGCAAGACCTAAAGCAGGCGTATTGGATGAAAAAGGCAATCTATGCATCGCAAAGTTTCCTTCTCGAAAAGATGACTATGACGCAGGACTTTGGGAGCACTTTTCTCACCTGCTAGCTCAAAAGGCTGGTATCCTGGTAGCTCAAACCAGGGTGTTGGGAGGATTGGGAAAATATCACACACTCCTGTCTAAACGCTTTGACCGAACTGCAGAAGCTAAGAGAATCCATTTTGCGTCATCCATGTCTCTGCTAGGATTGAAGGATGGAGATAATGCACAAGGTGGTTATGGTTATCTCGATATTGTTGATTTCATACTCCAAGGTTGCTGCGACGTAGAGAAAAATCTTCTGGAACTCTACCGAAGGGTTGTCTTCAACATCTGCATTGGAAATTCTGATGACCACTTCAGAAACCATGGCTTTCTACTCACACCAAAGGGCTGGACTCTATCACCAGCCTATGATATGAATCCTACCCTCAATGAATATCAGAGTCTTCTGATCAATGAATCTTCAAACAAGGCAGACATCAATATTCTGCTTGATTCATCTGAAAGCTACATGATTAAGAGGGAGAAAGCTGAAATCATCATCCAAGAGGTTCAAGCAGCAGTTAGTCAATGGGAAAGTTTAGCTACTCTGCTTCAAATCCCAGCTAGAGAGATGGCTATATTTAAAGAAAGGTTTAAGCTTAACCTATAATATAATGAAGCATCAAGTCTATTTACTTCATTATATTATGGGTTATCCTGCAGTCTCTATCATGTCGATGATGGTATAGAAGAGTTCTGGACATAAAATCATAGTTTTTGGGACAGAAAGACGAAGAAAGCAAGTGAAATAATATATAGACATCTTATAGTTCGTTGTCTAGGATTTCCATCATTTCTGCTGCTGTAATCACTTGCGGTTCTTTTGGAAAGTGTTTGAGATTTCCTGTTACTAAGAAGGAGTCTTTCGAATCCCTCCGTCTCCCTTTAGCCAAAGGGAGCTCCACCTCTAACCAAGCCTTCCTCCTCAGAAGGAAGGATGTAACCGCCCTCCGGTGCTCGGAACCGCTACGCTCTAAGGTTGGCGGGGCATCAAAGCCCTCGCCATGTTTTGCGGGATGGGACCGCCTTGCTAAAGGTGGATAGGATTATTGAAGTGCTGGTTTTGTGGTTATTTGATGATAAGTTGCAGATTTCTTGTTAATTGCTTGGTGGTTTCGAGAAAAAAGCGTAACTTTGGCGGCAAAGTTGAACGTTTAATTGAAAATAGAATGGAACAGACTGTATTTAACCCTGCTCAGATGAAGATTCTTCAAATG
>JAJVTK010000031.1:0-44728 GCA_021622245.1 Segatella copri
GTTTCATTGTCACTTCTGTTTGTTCCTAAGTGACAACCTTTTTCAGGGAAGTACAAACAGAATGATTTTTTCCATAACCAACCTCTATATCATACTTTACTACATTTCCACTTACTCTTCCATATCGAAAAAAATATAATTTTTATTCAATACAACGATTATATTGAATATTTTTATTACCTTTGCGAGGTAGAAAAGGAAGGAGCCGGCAGGCTCCTAACCATATACCGGTGAAGAGAGGTGAAGAGTGGGTGAAGAGCGGACAAGAACTCTTCACCGTGCTAAACACCTTATTTATAGGCATTTACAAAGAAAAGGTGAAGAGTGAAGAGTTTCTGGCTCTTCGCTGTAATAAAAAAATAAGAAATGATGGACATTAAAGGTATTTATCATGCTGACGCCAATCGCTATAGCGATGCAGAAGCGCTGTACAGAAGATGCGGCAAGAGTGGTATCTTGCTGCCTGAAATCAGTTTGGGATTCTGGCACAACTTCGGAGGAGTGGATCCTTACGAAAGAAGTCGTGCTATTACTCACTATGCCTTCGATCATGGTATCACCCACTTCGACCTGGCTAACAACTACGGTCCTCCTTACGGAAGTGCGGAGGAAACGATGGGCAGACTGATGAAAGATGATTTCAAACCCTATCGCGATGAACTCTTTATCTCGACCAAGGCAGGTTATGATATGTGGGAAGGTCCTTACGGCAACTGGGGATCCCGTAAGTATCTGATGGCCAGTCTGGATCAGAGTCTCAAGAGAATGAATCTCGAGTATGTTGACCTCTTCTACAGCCACCGCTACGATCCGAACACACCGCTCGAAGAAACCCTTCAGGCAATGGTAGACATCGTAAAGCAAGGCAAGGCTCTTTATCTCGGCATCAGCCGCTGGCCTCTGGAAGCCCTGAAGTTTGCTGACCAATATCTGAAGGAGCGCGACTGTCCGCTGCTCATTTTTCAAGACAGACTCAACATGCTCGACCATGCGCCACAAGAGAATGGAACCTTAGATTATTGCGCAGAAAACGGCATCGGTTTCATCTCGTTCTCACCTCTGGCACAGGGACTTCTCACCGACCGATATCTCAACGGAATACCGGCAGACAGCCGTATGGCAAAAGAGCATTTTCTGAAACACTCTGCTCTAACTCCAGAACTGCTGGAACAGCTCAAGAAATGGAACGCAGAAGCAGGAGAAAGAGACGAAACACTCGCCGAAATGGCACTTGCCTGGATATTGCAGCAGAAAGGTGTAACCAGCGTATTGGTAGGAGCCAGCTCTACCGCCCAGCTGGAAAAGAACATGAAGTGTGTGCATGCTAAGACATTAAATTCATAAAAAACTTGCATTTTATTTTGTTATGTGCCAAAATAAATGTAATTTTGCACCTTGAATAGGGTTATACCTTATTATATTTAAGAAAAGAAACATAATTATTAGATAAAACAATGGAATACAACTTCAGAGAAATCGAGAAGAAATGGCACCAGAAATGGGTCGAGAACAAGACCTACAAGGTGACTGAGGATGAAAACAAGAAGAAATTCTATGTGCTCAACATGTTCCCTTATCCATCAGGAGCTGGTTTGCACGTAGGTCACCCACTTGGTTATATCGCTAGCGATATCTATGCACGCTACAAGCGTTTGAACGGATTCAACGTACTGAACCCTATGGGTTACGATGCTTACGGATTGCCTGCTGAGCAGTATGCTATCCAGACTGGTCAGCACCCAGAGGTTACTACCGTAGCCAATATCAACCGCTATCGTGAGCAGCTCGACAAAATCGGCTTCTCTTTCGACTGGGACCGCGAGGTTCGTACCTGCGACCCTAAGTATTACCATTGGACTCAGTGGGCTTTCCAGAAGATGTTCAACTCATTCTTCTGCAACGGCTGCCAGAAGGCTCAGCCTATCGAGAAGCTCATCAAACGCTTCGAGGAGAAGGGTTCTGCTGACTTGAACGTGGCTCAGAACGAGCAGATCGACTTCACAGCCGAGGAGTGGAACAGCTACGACGACGTGAAGAAGCAGCAGATTCTGATGAACTACCGCATCGCTTACCTCGGCGAAACCATGGTTAACTGGTGCCCAGGTCTGGGTACTGTGCTTGCCAACGACGAGGTAGTAAACGGCGTAAGTGAGCGTGGCGGTTATCCTGTTATCCAGAAGAAGATGCAGCAGTGGTGCCTGAGAACATCTGCCTACTCTCAACGTCTGCTCGACGGTTTGGAGACCATCCAGTGGAGCGATAGTATCAAGGAAACCCAGAAGAACTGGATTGGCCGTTCTGAGGGTACAGAGGTAGTATTCTCTGTAAAGGACAGCGACGTGAAGTTCACCATCTTCACCACCCGTGCCGATACCATGTTTGGTGTAACCTTCATGGTTCTGGCTCCAGAGAGCGAGTATGTTCAGCAGGTAACTACTGCCGAGCAGAAGGAAGAGGTAGAGAAATATCTCGACTACGTGAAGAAGCGTACCGAGCTTGACCGTATGGCTAACCACAGCGTAACCGGTGTATTCTCAGGAAGTTATGCCATCAATCCATTCACCGGTGAGGCAATCCCAGTATGGATTTCAGAATATGTATTGGCAGGATATGGTACAGGTGCCATCATGGCTGTGCCAGCTCACGATAGCCGTGACTACGCCTTCGCCAAGCACTTCAACCTGCCTATCATTCCTCTTATTGAGGGTGCTGATGTTTCAGAGGAGAGCTTCGATGCCAAGGAAGGTATCGTAACCAACTCACCTGTAGCAGGCAAGAGCAGCATGGATGGCTTCTCTCTGAACGGACTCACCGTGAAGGAGGCTATCGCAGCTACCAAGAAGTTTGTTACCGAGAAGGGCATCGGCCGAGTAAAGGTAAACTATCGTCTCCGCGACGCCATCTTCTCCCGTCAGCGCTACTGGGGTGAGCCATTCCCTGTATATTACAAGGACGGAATGCCACAGATGGTTCCAGAGGAGTGCCTGCCACTCGAATTGCCTGAGATTGAGACCTACAAGCCAACAGAGACTGGCGAGCCACCATTGGGCAGAGCCAAGAAATGGGCTTGGGATGCTGAGAAGAAAGAGGTGGTTGACAAGAGTCTCGTAGACAACAAGACTGTATTCCCACTGGAGCTCAACACCATGCCAGGTTTCGCAGGTTCTTCTGCTTACTACCTGCGCTACATGGATCCTCACAACGATGAGGCACTCGTAAGCAAGGAGGCTGATGAGTACTGGCAGAATGTAGACCTCTACGTAGGTGGTTGCGAGCATGCTACCGGTCACTTGATTTACTCCCGTTTCTGGAACAAGTTCCTGTTCGACCTCGGCGTAAGCTGCAAGGAAGAGCCATTCCAGAAGCTGGTGAACCAGGGCATGATTCAGGGCCGCTCTAACTTCGTTTACCGCATCAACAGCGATGACCACGACAAGGCTCCTGTATTCGTAAGTTTGAATCTGAAGAAGGATTACGACGTAACTCCTATCCACGTAGATGTAAATATCGTAAGCAACGATGTTTTGGATATTGAGGCATTCAAGGCTTGGCGCCCTGAGTATCAGAACGCTGAGTTCATCCTGGAAGATGGCAAGTACATCTGCGGATGGGCTATCGAGAAGATGTCTAAGAGTATGTTCAACGTGGTGAATCCAGATATGATTGTCGAGAAGTATGGTGCTGATACCCTGCGTCTTTACGAAATGTTTCTGGGTCCTGTAGAGGCAAGCAAGCCTTGGGATACCAACGGTATCGATGGTTGCCACCGCTTCCTGAAGAAGTTCTGGGGTCTGTTCTACGAGAACCGTACCGACAACTTCCTTCCATCAGCCGACGAGGCAGCGAAGCCAGAGAGCCTGAAGAGCGTTCACAAGCTCATCAAGAAGGTAAGCGAGGATATCGAGAAGTTCTCTTACAACACTTCTATCTCAGCCTTCATGATTGCCGTGAACGAACTCGGTCAGCAGAAGTGCCGCAACAAGGAACTGCTCACAGACCTCGTCATCCTCATCGCTCCATTCGCTCCACACATCGCAGAAGAGTTGTGGGCAGCACTTGGCGAGCAGGGCAGCGTTTGCGATGCAGCATGGCCAAAGTATGATGAGCAGTATCTGAAGGAGAACGATATGCAGCTCACTATTTCCTTCAATGGTAAAGCTCGTTTCCAGATGACTTTCCCTGTGGATACTCCTAACGAGGAAATCCAGAAGCAGGTATTGGCAGACGAGAAGAGCCAGAAGTACTTGGAAGGATTCAACGTATTGAAGGTGATTATCGTACCAAAGAAGATCGTCAACGTAGTGTTGAAAAAGTAATTTATTGATAACAAGAAGTTAAGGAGTTAAGGAGTAAAAGGAGTTAAGACAATTGTATATCCTATCAATAGAAGATATACGAAAACAAAAACTGTTGTCTTAACTTCTTGACTCCCTTTAACTCCTTAACTACTTTTAAAATACGAGGAAAATATTATGCAAATAGCAATCAGTCAAACAATTAAGAATGAGTGCAAGGATTATTTCTACATTACCCTTGGACTCTTGCTTTACACATTTGGATGGACCATTTTTCTGCTTCCATACCAGATAGTAACGGGTGGCGTAACGGGTATCGCAGCCGTGATTTACTACGGCACGGGGATACCTATCTATTTGTCTTATTTTCTCATTAATGCAGCCTTGCTGCTTGCCGCGCTGAAGATTCTGGGATTCAAGTTCATGGTGAAGACCATCTATGCCATCATCATGCTCTCCGTGTTCCTGGCGCTGGCGCAAGACTGGATGATAGGTGAAGATGGCAAGATGGTGCAGATATTGGGAGAGGGACAGGACTTCATGTCGCTCATCATCGGCTGTCTGTTTACGGGTTTATCACTCGCCATCGTCTTTCTGCATAATGGAAGTACAGGTGGAACGGATATCATTGCTGCCATCGTCAACAAATATCACAACATCTCGCTGGGCCGTGTGCTCATCTTCGTGGATCTCCTCATCGTGGGCAGTTCATTCTTCGTCTTCAATGCAAAACCAGAGTTTACCGCGATAGACGCTGTTAGAAAGGTAGTATTCGGTCTCTGTACGATGGTGATAGAAAACCTGGTACTCGACTATGTGATGAATGCCAAGCGAGAAAGTGTGCAGTTTATGATATTCAGCAAGAAATATCAGGAGATAGCCAATGCCATCGGTATGCAGATGGATCATGGCGTAACCATTCTCGATGGTCACGGTTGGTACACGGGCAACGAGATGAAGGTGCTCTGTATCCTAGCAAAGAAGAACGAGAGCGTTACCATCTTCCGTATCGTCAAGATTATCGACCCGAATGCCTTTGTAAGTCAGAGTTCCGTAATCGGTGTGTATGGCGAGGGATTTGATGAGATGAAGGTGAAAATCAAAGATAAAGACATTAAAACAATTAAAAGTTAAAAGTTTATAGCGGCTTCGCCGTATAGCAAGAAGCACTATTGCAAGAATGCCCTATAAACTATAAATTAAAACTTATGAAAAGGATAGTTTTTGCAACAAATAACCAGCATAAACTTCAGGAGATTCGCGACATCCTGGGCAGCAGCTACGAGGTAGTATCGCTGAAGGAGATAGGATGCGATGTGGATATTCCTGAAACAGGCAACACTTTGGAAGAGAATGCCTTGCAGAAGGCGCAGTATGTTTATGACCATTACCACGTAAGTTGCTTTGCCGATGATACCGGTCTGGAGGTAGAGGCACTAGATGGCGCCCCTGGCGTTCACAGTGCCCGCTATGCTGAGGGAACCGACCACGACAGTGAGGCTAACATGGCTAAGCTGTTGAGAGAACTGGATGGCAAGGAAAACCGCCAGGCCCGCTTCCGCACCGTTATCTGCTACATCGAGAAGCAGGATGTATGTCCTTGCGGCTGCACCAGCATCAAGAAAATTCACCAGTTCGAGGGTATCGTAAACGGCCATATCGCCACCGAGAAACATGGTACCGAAGGCTTCGGCTACGACCCAATCTTCGTTCCGGAAGGATATGACCAGAGTTTTGCTGAGCTGGGTGAGGAAATCAAGAACGGCATCAGCCACAGAGCAAGAGCCGTGGCTAAATTGGTAGAGTATTTGAAAAAGAAATAAGATTTATTCTTGTTCAATACAGAATAGAATAACATTATAACAAAGAAAAGGCATCATGATCAGGACACTCAATTCCCTGCGATTCATTCTTATCCTAATGATTGTGATTTCGCATTCCACCCTACCCATATCCCAAGATTTAATCAATTACTTGGGCGAGTTTCCTGTTGCCATTTTCTTTGTTATCAGTGGTTTTGTACTCTCTTTAAGCAAAGGAGAAAAACTACAGAAAGAAGAATTGGGAAACAGAAATTTTTTCCTTTCCCGTATCATCAAACTCTATCCTCTGCATATTCTGATTCTCGCCATTCTCATATTAATGGATTGGCGATTAGGGCATATATTACCATGGTATCAGATTCTATCCCATTCGCTGTTGATACAAACCTGGTATCCGGCACATGACTTTACGGCTCATCTCAATGAAGCTACATGGTTTATTTCTGATCTTATCTTCTTCTATCTTATATTTAAGTATTTATACGCTTGGATTATGCGACATTCCTGGTTATACTTATTAGCAACAATAAGTATATATATGGCAGTTTATATCAGTATCTCGCTCTGTGCACAAGCAGATTATTCAGCCGGCTACATTTATACCCACCCATTATTCAGAATGATAGATTTCATGATAGGTATCCTTTTATATAAAGTATGCAGATCAGAAAAAGGTAAAAAAATAGCAGATAAGATAACAAACTCAACTTCTTTCTGGCAAGTAAACCTATCGGATATGGGAGTGGTATTGCTGTTTATCGTAATGTATTTCCTATCAATCCATTGCAATCCGAACATTCGCTGTGCCATTATTTATTGGATACCATCAGCCATAACCGTGTTCTATTTTACAGCAAGAGATCAAGGTAAAGGTTGTTTTATTAGGATATTCCATAATAAACTCTTGCTATGGCTAGGCAGCATCAGTTTTGAAATATTTCTCTGTCATAATCTCTGCTTTCGCATCATACAGAGTATATTTCTTAAACGATATGGAGAAGGAAATCCACATCAAGAATTCCAATTCATCCTATCCCTCACTTTTATTATCCTCACAGCATGGATAGCAAAGAAAGCCATCGTTTTACCCATCCAGCATCAACTTCAAAAATATCTATAAGTATCTGTTTATAAAAACAATAAATATATGAAAAAGATCAATCAATTTAGCATCTTATTAATAGCTTGCTTAACAGCAAGTATGACATCTTATGCACAATTCAAAATCAATGGTAAGTCTGTTGTATATGATAAATTATCCAATAGCTATATGACTAGTATTCCAGAAGAAACGTTTGGAAAGGATTATACTGCCATCATCACACTGGATACAGACTCAGCATGGAATAATCTGAGTATAGAGAATACAAAAATAGAAAACACTTTTGTATTCAAAGAGATAGAAGGTAACAAGGAATATACCCTGAAAGCAAAAAAAGGACAACAAGATATTAATACTAAAATTACCTTTACATTCTTGCCTATTATCGACTTAAAGGGAACATTTGATTATAACTATTCAAATGGAAAACTCTCTTTGTTAGCCCCAGAAGAAACTGAACCTGTAACAACATTTCTCAAGGCCAAATGGAGAGGAGGCTCTACCAATACTGCTGATAAACATAAGAGAAACTATAAAATTAAAACCCTTAATGAAAAGGGGAAAAAACAGGAAATTTCTTTATTAGGAATGCGAGAAGATAACAACTGGATATTAGACGCAGGACAAGTGGATTTGTTTCGCTTAAGAAATCGTATCGCTACTGAAATTTGGAATGAGTTTGCCAGTAAACCATACTATACATCAAAAGAACCAAAAGCCAAGAGTGGAGTAGCAGGAAAAGTTGTAGAAGTAATTCTTAACAACGAATACCGAGGAATTTATTCATTGACAGAAACAATGGATAGAAAGGAACTTAAGTTAAAGAAATATGATGATATCAATCAGGAGTTTCATGGTCAGCTATGGAAGGTAAGCAGTTGGGATAAAGCGCAATTTTGGAATATAGATAAAGACTATGACAATACAAAAGAAACTTGGCATGCTTTCGAAACCAAATATCCAGATTTTGAAGATGTCAATCCTACTGATTATACTCATCTTTATAATGCTATCAACTTTGTAGCAAACAGCAATGACGAAATATTTAAGAAAGAAGTGTCAGAATACTTTGATATTCCAGTACTCATTGATTATCAGATATTTCTTGAGGTTCTTAAGCCTATAGACAATTGTGGAAAAAATATGTACTGGGGGATATATGATGTAGCGAGAGACAAAAAGTTAACACTTGCCATCTGGGACTTAGATGCTAGTGTTGGACAAGATTGGCATTGCTCTACCCCACTCCATCCTGACTATGTTTCACCTGATACTGAACTAGGAATAAAAGAAGCTTTCAACTTATATACAAGGCTTTCCACACTAAATGTGGATAACTATAACCAGAAAGTAGCTGACAGATACCACGAATTAAGAAAAACTTATTTCAGCGAGGAAAATCTTATAGCCAAATATCAGAATCATTATGATATGTTGGCAAAATGTGGTGCTGCCAACAGAGAAGAGAGAAAATGGTCAGAAGATTCAGACATAGGAGGTTATCCGCTTAATTTTAAAAAAGAAATAGAATATATCAAAAATTGGATTATCCAAAGACTCAATTATCTTGATACAACTCAATTTCCGAGTACAAATGGAATTCAAAAAGTCCTATCTTTCAAAAAAACAAAGAGCACAGAAACCTATAATATGCTAGGTTTGAAGGTAAATACTTCGTATAAAGGGATAAAAATTATTAATGGAAAGAAATATTATATTTCACAATAAATAGTTATATTTGCAGTTAATATAGTATTAGGCTTTAAAATAACAGAAAATGAAGACAATAACATTATTAATTACAATACTATTCATGACACTTCCCTTATCGGCCATAGATAAGGGAAGTTGGGAAATATACACTAGTTATAACGATATAACAGAAATCGAACCAGCAGGAAACCAAGTGTTTGCCTTAGCGTCTAACGGACTTTTCTCTTATCATATAAAAAATGGTTCAGTTACTACATACGATAAAGCAAACACTCTTTCTGACTTTGATATTAATCATATTGCTTGGAATAAAAATACAAAAAAGTTGGTAATCACATATACCAATGGAAATATTGACTTATTGGATGCCAATGGAAATATAATTAATATACCTGATTTGTATCTGAAAAGTATGACTGATAATAAACAGATAAACCATATATATATAAGTGGGACAAATGCTTATTTATCTCTCCCTTTTGGAATTATTAAATTAGATACAAAAGAAGGAAAAATACTCGATACATACAAGTTGGGCTTTAATGTTAACTATAGTTATATAGAAGACAACTGCCTTTATGCTGCTTCGAAAGAAGCTGGCTTATACAGAGGAGTTTTAAAGAATAACTTGATAGATAAGAATAATTGGGAAAAAGCCGGTAATTTCAAAGAACAAACAATGAATTCTACTAACGTCTATGATACAACTAATAAGTATTGGTGGACGGTAAAAGAAGGTAAATTGACTTACTATACCCTGAATACAGATAAGGAAAAAATATATCAAACAGAAGGTATTATTCCTGATGGGCCTGCATCTAACAAATTCTACCGTTTATATATTAATAAAAATAAATTATATGCAGTAGCAGGTGCTTGGTCACAAGAAAAAAACTGTAATAACATGGGAGAAGTACATGTCTGGAATGGAGAAAAATGGGAAGAATTTGAGCAACCTTCAGATGCTTCATTAGGACATCGCTACAGAGACCTGCTCTGTCTTGACTTTGATCCATCAAAAGAAGGACATATCATGGTAGGTTCAAAGGCAGGATTATATGAATTTCAAGATGGAAAATTCATAAAGTGTTACAATAAAGACAATACAAGTGTTATTACATCACCTTTGAGTAAAAGTTATACTATTATTTCATCTGTAAAATATGATGCAACAGGAAAATTATGGCTTTTGAATAGCTTAGGAGATAATTCTATTCTATCGTTTGACCAAACTACACAAGAATGGAAACACTATCCTCATTCGGAAATAGGTTCTAATGACAGATATAATCTAACAGGATTAATTATCGGCAAGAATAATGGGAATATATGGTTCGCAAACAATTATTATGAAAAGAATAGACTATATAAATATAACTATAATACAGATGAATTAACAATGTATGGACCTACATTTACCAATGAGGACGGAAGAGACATTACTCCAATTTACGTACATTGTTTGGCAGAAGACAGAAATGGTAATATTTGGATAGGAACAACATCTGGTCCTCTTTATCTTTCAATGTCAGACATCAAAAATGGTAACAATATATTTACACAACATAAAGTACCTCGTAATGATAATACTAATTATGCAGACTATCTATTAGATAATAGTAATATACGTTGTATAGCAGTAGACGGAGCAAACCAGAAATGGTTCGGTACCGATAATGGAGTATATTTGGTTAGTGATGATTGCAATACACAAATTTATCATTTTGATACAGATAATTCTCCATTAATATCGAATATCGTATATAGTATTGCTGTCAATAACAATACAGGAAAGGTATATTTTGCTACAGATAAAGGACTGTGCTCTTTCAATAATGGAATTGTCGGTTCTAACTCTGAAATGATCAAAGATAATGTCTACGCATATCCAAACCCGGTGAAACCAGATTATACTGGCAAAATAAACATAGTTGGTTTATCTTTCAATGCTAATATTAAAATTGTATCAACAAATGGAACTTTAATAAACGAAGGCAGAAGTGCAGGAGGCAGTTATTCCTGGGATGGTTGTGACCTAAACGGTAAGAAAGTAGCCAGCGGTATCTACATGGTAGAAACTGCGACAGAGAGTGGTGAAAAAGGAATTGTTTGTAAAGTAGCTATTATTCGATAAAAGGCAGACCAATGACAGAAAATAATATATTATCACGTCAAAATACTTTATGGATGCAAGGTGTATCAGCATTATTAATCATGCTGATGCACTTTGTTATGCAGTTAGAGGACTATCCTCGCTTTTTTAATATTTTTGGTAGCGTAGCTGTTGCTGTTTTCCTATTTATTTCAGGATTTGGAATTAATGAAAGCCATAAAATAAATGGCATCAATAACTTTTGGAAAAAGAGATTTCTTCGTGTAATCATCCCATGCTGGACTATCTTTTTATTTCAACTACCATTCGTTGAACATTTTAATTCAGTACAACTTCTAAAGAATTTGACTTTTTACGCTTCAGATCTCTGGTTCGTCGATTATATCATACGATGGTATCTTGTATATTGGATAAGCAGAAGATTTTTTACGAAAAATACGAAATACATTCTTTTTGTCTTTGGAATATATAATGTATTCCAGCAACAACTATATAGTGAACAAGCTTTCTCCTTTTTCTGTGGATACTTAGCATCAGAATATGTTAAGAAGCTAAACAAACTAAACAAAAAGCATGTATTGAAGTATACTTGCCTAAGCGTAATATACGGAATTATATTTCTGTTAATCAAAGAAATACCAACTATTCAGCAAATAAAGGGATCGATACTGTTTAATGTTATACTGCTTAACATTAAACTGCCGTTGGCTATGTCTATCATAGCCGCACCTTTCCTTTTTCCACTATTAAAAAAGATTGGTATATTCAATAAATTAGGTAAAATCAGTTACGAATTATATATAGTTCACTACAACTTTATGCCAGCCATCACTGGTATTATATCCATATTCATCTATTCTGCATATTCAATTATCATAAGTGTTATTTTCAGAAGAATCAATCAGTTTCTAAGTAAAAAAAGCTATTTCATTTATAGCTTAACAGGCATTCTCTATATAGGGATATGCTATACGCTCATGTGCAAATATAGTATGAGAGTTACAGAACACTATGGATACATTTGTATTGGATACGCTTTAGTTTTGGCTTTAGATATACTCTTCTTTGCAACAAAAGAAGAAGAAGAGAAAAAAATAAACAAATATTTACCCTATCTGTTTGCTGCAACAACTACAGTTCTTGTAATAGGACTATTGATAGTACAATACCATTTTGACCCTTTGACCAACAAAGTTGATCGATGGTCAGCCTTAGCTTATCCTATCCAAAATCTTTTCAATGGACAATTTCCGTATTCTGCCAAAACACATCTAGGCGGAAATGCATCACCATTTCCTATATGGCTGGTATTCCATATACCATTCTATCTATTACAGAACGTAGGATTATCAGAAATATTCACTTGCATGATATTTATCTACAGTATTAAGTTATTATCAGGTTACAAAGCAGCCATCAAGGCTACACTTTTATTGTTCCTTTCTATTAACCTTTGGTATGAAGTAGCTGTAAGAAGCGATCTCATATCAAACTTCTTTCTGCTAGCAGCTTTTATCAATATACTGCAAGTCTATCAAATTAATTTCAAACAGCACCCATGGATTCTGTCTGTGTGTGTAGGTTTATGGTTATCTACCAGACTGAGCGTAGCATTTCCTCTGTTCATTCTATTTTTTCCATACTATATAAAATTAAAAGTAAAGAAGCAGATTCTTATTCCACTTCTTATTGTGGGAGTATTTGCAATGACATTTCTACCATTAATATTATGGGATGCCAAGGAGTTATTTGGAGCTGAAAATAATCCTTTTTCCTTACAGTTTAGACAAGGTAGCCCTATTGCAACAATATTCCTTGTTACAATAGCTCTTACCATGTCACTAACCTGGAAAGGTAGTTACCAATTTCAGGTTCTATATTCTGTTATAATACTACTGCTCATCCCAATAATCTCCTATGGATATTCTATGTATATTTATGGGAATTGGACAGATATATTTAATTCAAACTACGACATAACCTATATAGATGCAGCCATTCCATTTGCAATAACAATTCTATCTCTTCCTAAACTTAAAGGCTGACGTAATAGCCTAGTTTATAGAGTTTAAATATGAAAAGAGAAGGCATATTGCTACAAAGATTCATAAGCTCCCAACCTTTACAGAGAGCATGAAACTTTCGGAAAGCGCCCAGAAGATGAAACTTTCTCAAGATATTTCTTGCATGCAATAATGGAGAGTAATCATTCAACTCTCCTTCAAATGCATGCAAAGTACGTAATGCTTCTTCTATTTTTCGAAGATAAACCAGATTTTCCTCAAACTCAGTATAGGCAACGGGATTATCAATATGGGTTACTTTTATCTTCTTTTCACTTAATGCCTTTCCCAGCAAAACATCCTCATAACCATACCCCTTAACCTGTTCATTATAAGGAACTTGTTCCAATACAGACTTATGATAAAAGAAATTGGTTGTACGAAAGGATTTATAAGGTTCAGACTTTCTCACTATATATGAATGTTTAGATTCTTCATGCTTTTCGTATCTAAAACGCAAATTCTCACGATATAATTGAACAGTAAGAGAACCACCATCCACACAAACTCCTCCACAGGCAACTTCTCCAACCCGAACACCACAACTAAGATAACGTATCAAAAAATCATTATTCACTAATATCAACCTAGCATCTATCATTAAATGCCACTCATACTTTGCCTGTCTAACTAATGAATTCCGCATCGCAGCACGACAATCATGATGTTCTGAACATATATAACGACAATTTGGCAAAAGAGTCAATGAATAATTATTTTCAATAGTTTTTTTGTTAGTACTACCATCATCAAAAACAATAATTTCATAACACAAACCAGAAACAGCTTGTGCTTGTTTATGAAGAGATTTTACCAGCGAAGTGGCTTCATCATTATAAACAGGAATAAGTATAGACAGCTCTTGTATAATCATACTATTTAAACGAAAATAATCCTGTTTTATTGCTAATAGCAAGGAGTATATGATAAGAATTATTAAATATAACAAGTATTTTTGGTAGATAAATTGAAATATCGTATTTTTGTGAATAAATAAATCTCATTATTATTATATAAAATGGAAATAGTATATGTTATAGAAGATTTTTCAATAAAAGGTGGAGCAGAACGAATTATTGCTGAAAAGGCTAATTATTTAGCCTCAAGATTTCAACATCATGTTACTATTGTTTCCATATATCATGATGAGCATCCTATAAGCTACCATCTAGAGGAAAGCGTGGATTTCATCTCTCTTGAAATTCCGTTCACTCCCAAAAATAATTCTATTCTATTAAAAACTCTTTTTAGAATAATAACAATAGGAAAAATTATCTTTAAATTTCAAACTATTATCAATCGTATCCAACCTAAATTCATATTCTATACTATGAGTTTGGGAGCTATCTTATTACCCTTAATCAAAACAAAAGCAAAAAAAGTATACGAGTCGCATTCTGCTCGTTCATTTACTCCTTATCATAAATTATTTTTTCTTATGGAAAAAGCGGCCGATCAAGTAGTTTGCTTAACTAAAGGTGACGCTAAAGAATATAAACATACAAAAAAAATAAGTATTATACCCAATTTTATCAACACACCCCATAAACTAGTGGAAAACTATGACACCAAAAGAGTAATAGCTGTTGGTAGACTAGAATATGCTAAAGGATTTGATGTTCTTATAGAATGCTGGAAAAAAGTTGCAAAAAAATATCCAAACTGGCAACTCCATATCTATGGAGAAGGTAGTTGCTATGAACAATTACAACAACAAATCAATTTTCTCAATCTAAAAGAACAAATTATACTTTGTGGCAGAACCGATAATATATGGGATATCTATCCTAATTATAGTATTCAAGTTATACCATCAAGATATGAAGGTCAACCCATAACTCTTATCGAAGGGCAAGCCTGCGGAATACCAACTGTAGCATTTGACTTTAAATATGGTGCAAAAGATATTATAACCAATGGATATAATGGTTTTTTAATACCACAAGGGGATAAAAATAAGTTTTCTGAAGCAATCATACAAATGATAAGTTCAGAAAACCTGAGACAAAAATTTGGAATCCATGCTATAAAAGTAGGAAAACAATACTATCGTGAACAGATATTTCCTAAATGGGTAAAACTTATAGAACAATTATATAACACTTATGTTTCTACATGAGTGAAATAAATAATTGTTCATACTCTTTTGCCACCTTCCGATAATCATGGTATTTCATAACGAAAGCTATACTTTGACGCGAGAGATATGATAAATGTCCAGAAGTAAAGAAAGCCTGCTCGATGATTGCTACATTCTGAGATTCAGAATACTCAGGACTCACATTGATAATAGGACGTAATTCTGTTTCGCCAATGAACTCATAATATTCTTCCTCTCCTCCACCGATAACCACAGTACCACGTGCCATGGCTGCCAACGAATTCATGGATGGAGTATAACTGTAAAACTGATCTACCAGAACATCTGCTTCATCCAGCATCCGGCAATATTCATCATAGTCTACTCCTTCTACATATTTGAGTTCTATCTTACCAGGATTTTTCTTTGCCAGAATTTCCACAAAATGAGCTATCTTTAAAGCACCTTTCAGATACTCGCGCTTGGGTTGTAAACCTACAAGCACTTTGATAACCTCACCATTCCCTTTCTGCCTGTTTTCATCTATAGCAGGAATTATCATCGGGAGAGGAATATAGTAGAGTTTTTTATGAAATTCAGAAACATCGTAACAGAGGTAATATTCATAAAGACAGGCTATCAAAGCATCAGAATGATAAGATACAGTATGCCAGCACTTATCAAACTGAGGCATGAAATGAAAAGCCATACGCTCTTTATTCTCCTCGATATTCTGTAATTTACCATTCCAATAAGTATCAGAATAGGCAGGAATACCCTTGGCCTGTTGTCTGAATAGATGCGGATCATCGGCAAAACAGCCTTTAATGATTCGCTTATTGGTGAGCTTGAGAAACCAGAATATCAGCATGTTCCACCACCCCATCAAAGGCACAAATTGATAGTTATGTACCTGAACAATATCATTTCCACATATCTTATGAAGATTGCAGACTATTTTCCACAACACCATAAGCCCGCTCCATCTTCCATAACGCTCCATATTACGGCGCAAGTCGATGTCACGAGGAGAGTTGTGCCAATCATTGCCGTCGGACATCAGCGTTACCTGATGTCCAAGTTCTACTAATCCCTTTTTGAGAGTATTATGTAGCAAACTAGACTCACCTACCAACAGAATCTTCATAACTTTATATGATACTTATTTATAAGATACTTGAATATAAGAAACTTAAGACAATTCAATATACCTATTTTCTACAATATAATCAGATTTGCGCAGTCCCATGCTTACCACCAGTTTTATGGCCATTTTCTCCAGGCAGAACTTCAATGGCATCCAGCGCTTTTCTTTTTCATCACGCCAAGGACTCATCGCTTTATACTTATCAAATTCCTTTTTCCATGGATGCTTGCAGTTCTTATACCATGGTTTAGGAATACCCGTAAAATGGATGATGGCCGGATGAGCCTGAGCTTCCAATATCTGTTCATCAAATTCCCAGGAGATAAGAGAATAACGCAAATCAAACCAATACTCATTCAGTACATTATATCTGATAGGTAATACCAACTTAGAATTCTTAAACAGATAGTTCAGTACATCCTGATCATGACATCTCAACCTTTCCGTATTAGATTTCACATAATCAAAGAATTTGAGAAGCACCTGCTTTTCACGCCAATATTTCAGATTGACAACCAACATACCTGCATTAAAATACCCCAAAGTTTGGGGATAACGCAAGCGATTATAGTGTTCTATCTTATTATTATAACTATCTGGAACAGCGGCAATTGCATAGTTTTCAACTGAAGTATTCCACAATTTAACAAGTTTATCCACAACCAGAATATCGCCATCTAGATAGATAACCTTATCAATATCAGCAGGCAGAATTTCCGTAAGATATAAACGATAATAAGTAGCAAACGAAGTTCCTACATGATCTACTTGAAAATCCAGACCAACTGGAAAATGTTTGAAAATCTCATCGCTGATAAGATAGAAATGAATTGTTTGCTGATAACGGGCAGCTATGGTTCTGATAGGATTCAATAATGCAGCAGAATTCTGATCATGCAAGAGATGTACATTGACAACTTCTCCTCTGTTGCTCTCAAACAAAGAGGTCAACATGATACCGGTCGGCATGATATATTTACTATCAGTAGAACAAACTATTTCCATTTTTATGTTTTTTGTACTACTATTAATACGTAAATTAAATCTTTTTATTATCTTTGCAGTCATAAAAAAGAATAACTTATGCAGAAAGAATTAATATCAGAGATATCTTCACCATTGGTGAGTTTCATCATTACTACAAGCAACCATCAGAAGGAACATCTTGTAGAATGCATCAATAGTATCCTTCAGCTTTCGCTCAATGCCAAAGAGAGGGAAATAATTCTCGTTGATGATGGTAGCGATGAACTGGTAGCCAGCCAGATAAAAGATTTGCTGGATAACCTGCTCTATTTAAGATTACCAGGCTTAGGCAGCAGTATGGCACGCAACTATGGCATGTACTTAGCCAAAGGAAAATACATCCAGTTTATAGAAGGAGATGATTATCTTCTTCAGCCAACCTATGAACATTGCCTTGACATCGTGAGATTCCACGAACCAGATATCGTTACATTCTGTTTCAGTAAGGATGAAACAGGAGAACCATCTTACGAACTCCCTACCCCAATCAGCGGCACAGAATACCTCAACAACAATACCCTTTTAGGCTCAGCCTGTTCCTATATATTCCGCCACGCCATTGTGGGTAGCCTGCTGTTCTCACCAAACATCAGTTTTGGCGAGGACGAGGAATTTACACCACAACTCTTCTTACGGGCAGAACGAATATTCAAGACTCAGACCTCACCTTATTATAATAGAGTAGATAAATACGCACCTGGCGAATTAGAAAATAAGGATAAGATAGATATCCACATGGATAATAAACTGGAGGTGATTCTACATCTTCAGAAGTTGCTCGATACGGTTCCTGTAGCAGAGCGCCAGGCACTCAACCGCCGTATAGCCCAGCTCTCGATGGATTATCTGGTTAACAATATCCGTTTGAAGCATTCATTGATATCCTTGAATCATGCCATCAGAGAATTAAGAAAACACGGATTATATCCTCTTCCGAACAAAGAATATACCAAGAAATATATGATGTTCAGAAAGATGATAGGTACATACGTAGGACGAATTGCACTTCTCTTTCTTATCAAGAAATAAATGAATGAAAGCATAAAGATTTCTCCCATCCGGATAAGCATACAGAGGAATAAGAGAAAATCCTATATAAACAAAAATAGAGCATTCAAATCACTTGAACGCTCTATCTTTATAATTAGATTAAATTTTCTAATATTATTTGTATAAGTAAAAGATGATGAAATGACGTTTCACAACGTCCGTTTGTTTTAACTGATGCAAAGATACGACGATTTTTGTCTATAAAGTCGTAAATTATACATTTTATGGTAGCGAAATATGATTTTTTCACCCATAAAAAACAATTTTTACCACCAATCTTATAATTTTCACCACATTATTCTACGATAGTGACAACATCTTTTCTATTGGTTTGACCGCTTTTTTCGCTATTTCAGGAGCCACTTCAACTGTTGGCCAACCAAATTTCAATGCATTGTATATCTTCTTGAGCGTATTCATCTTCATATACTCACACTCGTTGCAGCTGCAACCTACTCCACCCTCGCTTACCTCTGGAGGTACGGGATAGAAAATTACGTTAGGACAATTACGCTCCAGTTCATGCAGGATACCAGCCTCTGTAGCGATAATATACTCCTTGATTTCAGGATGCTCTTGGGCATAATGCAACATGGTGGCTGTAGAGCCCTTTACATCGGCTACAGCAAGTACTGGTGCCTTACACTCCAGGTGAGCCATCACAACAGCCTCAGGATGCTTCTGCTTCAGTTTAACTATAGCCTCTACAGAGAATTTCTCATGTACATGGCAACCACCGTTCCAAAGCAACATATTGCGGCCTGTAACGCTGTTTATATAGTTACCGAGATTATAGTCTGGACCAAAGATGATTTTTTCGTTCTGTGGAAAACTGTCAATCACCTTCTTGGCATTACCGCTTGTCACTACACAATCAGTCAGCGCCTTCACTGCAGCCGTGGTGTTTACATAACTCACAACCTTATATCCTGGATGCTCTTCCTTGTACTTTTTCAAATCCTCAGCCTTACAGCTGTCAGCAAGCGAGCAACCAGCATTCAAGTCAGGACAGATCACGGTTTTGTCAGGACTCAAGAGTTTGCATGTCTCAGCCATGAAGTGCACGCCACACATAACCATTACCTGGGCATCGGTTTCTGCAGCTTTACGAGCCAAAGCCAAAGAGTCGCCAACAAAGTCGGCGATGTCCTGAATCTCACCTACCGTATAGTAGTGGGCGAGGATAATAGCATCTTTCTCCTTGCAAAGCTTTCTGATTTCAGCTTTCAAGTCCAAGGCTTCGTCAACTGGTTCGTCAACGTATCCTTTCTCAATCCATTCTTTTTTCACCATAACATTCATATTATATTTCTTATTTTTTATTTTTTTTAAAAAGAATATAGAGATGATGATATGCCGTGGATAAGTGGATAACATTCTGCATAAAAACTTGCGTATTTCGTTATCCAAGTCTTATTCCAGTTTATCCGCAGAGGCCTTTGAAATCTTTTTCTTGTCTCTTAATGCATTAACCGGTTTATCAACATTTCCCCAATTCGGTGCAAAGTTAATAAGTTTATATCTTTTTTCGGTCAAAAACTGCGAAAAAGTTTCTAAAAACTTAATAATATCTATGTGGATATCCTCTTTTCGTTGGTTTGAGATAGGTATGTGTGGATATTTACAAACTTATTAAAAAGTTATTATTGGGATTTTCCGTACACTTATCCACGCTTTTGTGGAAAACAAAAAAGAGCAGAAATCCATCAGGATATTCTGCTCTCTGGTCTGAGTTATTTATATGGTAGTTTTTGGTTATAGGATTTCCATCTGTTTCTTTCTATTCAATACCTATTTATATATAGGTTTCTGATATATTTATATAGAAGTTCTGATTCCCTATCTTTTGTTCAAAACAGAATCAATTTTTTCAGTTACCAGTTCAGGAGAGATATTCTTCATACATGCGAAGTCTCCCCTAGCGCAAGGCTTGTTACCATAGATACTGCAAGGGCGGCAAGGTAAATCAAGCTGTACGGCATTGGCAGGATCCTGATGCCAGCCCATGAAACCTGCGTATGGATGGGTAGCTCCCCAGATGCTTACTACAGGAGTGTTAACAAGCGATGCCAAGTGCATATTGGCACTATCCATGCTCACCATAACGTGCAGATGACTAATCAGGATGAGTTCCTGTTTCAATCCGTTAAGATGAGAAGAAGCGTTAATGAGCTGTGGATACTTATCTGCCCAGTCGTTCATCACTGGTGTTTCGTCTTTGCCTCCACCGAAAAGGAAGATATGAGCGTGTGGATGATTGTGGATAAGTCGCTGGATAACTTTTTCCATCAGTTGTATCGGATATATTTTTCCCTCGTGTGCAGCGAAGGGAGCAATACCAATCCACGGCTCTGTTATGTGCTTGTCTTCTAGTGAGATAGCATTCTCTCCTACTCCGAATACCTCCTGTGGTAAGATACTTAAATCTCCTTGTTTTCCATCCCCATAGATAGATGTGAAATCCATGTGGATAGGATATCCAAGTTGTGCAAAAACATCAGCATAGTTTTGGAACGATGTAGGTTGCTGCACAAGTTTTTTACCATTAGAAGCTACCAGCTTGCGTTTTCCCTTGCGATGTTTGTCAATATGTGCAACCTTGAAGTTATCCAGGTTGAAGCGCATACGCAGATAATCGGAACGCAGCACGCTATGTAAATCGGCAATTGCTGTAAACTGTTTGGCTATCAATCGGCGATAGAGTGCGTTGAGTCCTTTCACCCCTTTGTATTCCTCCTTGATATCAGCTTCCATAAAGCCAACGTTAGGAGCCAAGTCTTCAAAGAAAGGACGGGCAAAGGGACGACTGAGCACAGTAATTCTTACTTTCGGGTATTGTTTGGCCAAAGATTGAATTACAGGTACGGTCATGGCTACATCGCCCATGGCTGAAAATCTAATTACCAGGATATGCTCAGTTTTCATCGTTTTTTCTTCTATATATAATATAAGGTGAAAAAAGAGAGCCATACCTCTTATTATATAATAAGGTATATGCGCTCTCCTATTCTGTTTTTTTTATTTCTTATAGAGTACAGGATTGGTTGAAGGATCGTTGTACATCTTCATCTGTCGGTAAACCTTCATGTATTTGCGTCCAGCCTCGATATCTTCCAAGAGTTGGTCGATAGCTGTAGAAAGGTCTACCTGCTGTTCCAGGAGTACATCCAGTTTGGCTTGGCATTTCGCTTTGTGCTCAGCCGAAGCTTCCGGGCGTTCCACCTGCTCCTTCATGTGATAAATCTTGAGGGCAAGAATACTCAAGCGGTCAACAGCCCATGCAGGACTCTCAGTGTTGATGCGTGCATCATCCTGAACCTTCACGTCTTTGTATGTTTCGCGGAAGTAAGTATCGATTTGCTCAACGAGGTCAGTTCTGTCCTGATTGCTCTTGTCGATTCTGCGCTTCAATACGAGTGCTTCAGCTGGGTCTATCTGAGGATCACGGATAATATCCTCGAAATGCCACTGTACAGTGTCAATCCAGCACTTCAGATAAAGGCAGTTCTCGATGCTACCTTCCTGATATGGATTATTGATTGGTGTATCAATGTTGTCTTTGATATGATAATCGGCTATCGCCTGATTAAATATCTTATTGGCTTTTTCTGTAAATGTCATAATGGATTTAAATGTTTAATTAATACCGTACAAAAGTAACAAAATAATCTGAAACGACCAACAAAAAAGGAAAAAAATGCCAAAAATATGCACAATTAGGGGGTGTTTGTGCACAATAATGC
The DNA here is from genome assembly GCA_021622245.1 of Segatella copri. Taxonomy (GTDB): domain Bacteria; phylum Bacteroidota; class Bacteroidia; order Bacteroidales; family Bacteroidaceae; genus Prevotella; species Prevotella copri_J. The sequence goes on from JAJVTK010000031.1 coordinate 22,156, forward strand.
ACTTTTTTCGCCAAAATATTTGTTTATATCAAAAAAAAAGTGTTCCTTTGCACCCAGATTTTTAATTAGAAATTGATTTATAAACATTTTAAAAGTTACAATTATGTCAGAAATTGAAAGCAAAGTAAAGGCAATTATCGTTGATAAACTCGGTGTTGATGAGGCTGAAGTTAAGCCAGAGGCAAGCTTCACAAATGATCTTGGTGCAGATTCTTTGGATACTGTAGAGTTGATCATGGAGTTCGAGAAGGAGTTCTCTATCTCTATCCCAGACGATAAGGCTGAGAAGATTGCTACTGTAGGTGACGCTATCTCTTACATTGAGGAGAACGCTAAGTAATTTAGCAGCTAAATTATACTAAATGGAATTAAAGAGAGTTGTTGTAACAGGTCTCGGTGCTGTGACTCCAGTTGGTAATACTCCTGAGGAAACTTGGGAGAGCCTCCTTGCTGGTAAGAGTGGTGCTGCGCCTATTACTCATTTTGATACAACCCTTTTCAAGACCAAGTTCGCTTGCGAGGTTAAAGGCCTAAACATCAATGATTGGATTGATCGTAAGGAAGCTCGCAAGCTTGACCGTTATACCCAGTTAGCTATGATTGCTGCCATGCAGGGTGTAAAGGATGCTAATATCGATCTTGAGAAGGAAGACTTGAACAACGTTGGCGTTGTATTCGGTGTAGGTATCGGTGGTATCAAGACTTTCGAGGATGAGGTGAAGTACTATGGTACTCACGAGGAGAATGGTCCTAAGTTTAACCCATTCTTCATCCCTAAGATGATTGCAGATATCGCTTCAGGTCAGATTTCCATCCACTTTGGATTCCACGGACCAAACTACACTACTACATCTGCATGTGCTTCTTCAAGCAATGCATTGGCTGATGCCTTCAACCTGATTCGTTTGGGTAAGGCAAACATCATCGTTAGCGGTGGTGCAGAGGCTGCTATCTGCGCTTGTGGCGTAGGTGGTTTCAATGCTATGCATGCATTGTCAACACGTAATGATGACCCAGAGCATGCTTCACGTCCGTTCAGCGCAAGCCGTGATGGATTTATCATGGGCGAGGGTGCAGGTTGCTTGATTCTCGAGGAACTTGAGCACGCTAAGGCTCGTGGTGCGAAGATTTATGCTGAGATGGTAGGTGAGGGCGAGAGTGCCGATGCTTATCACATCACAGCATCTCATCCTGAGGGTCTTGGTGCTAAGCTCGTTATGGAGCGTGCACTTGCTGATGCCAATCTGAAGCCAGAGGACATTGACTATATCAATGTTCACGGTACATCTACCCACGTAGGTGATATCTCTGAGGCTAAGGCTATCAAGGCTGTCTTCGGTGATGCAGCTTACAAGCTCAACATCAGTTCTACCAAGTCAATGACTGGTCACCTCCTTGGTGCTGCTGGTGCAGTAGAGGCTATGGCTTGTGTTCTTAGTGTGAAGAACGATATCGTTCCTCCTACTATCAACCACGAAGAGGGTGATAATGATCCAGAGCTCGATTACAACTTGAACTTTACCTTCAACAAAGCTCAGAAGCGTGAGGTTCGTGCTGCATTGAGTAATACTTTCGGATTCGGCGGTCACAACTGCTGTGTAGTATTCAAGAAGTATGCTGAATAATTTTATAGATAGGATAAAGCTCTCTTTCCGCAAGGATAAAGAGCTTTATTTGTCTTTATATGAAATCCTCGGTTTTTATCCTCACGACATCAGCCACTACAAGATGGCGCTGTTGCACAAGAGCATCATGCACCGCAATTCTAAGGGAAAACCAGTGAACAACGAGCGGTTGGAGTTCTTGGGTGATGCGGTTTTGGATGCTGTAGTAGGAGATATCGTGTACCAGCATTTCCCTGGCAAGCGTGAGGGATTCCTTACCAATACCCGAAGCAAGTTAGTGCAGCGTGATACGCTGAATAAACTGGCACAGGAAATGGGCATCAACCAGCTGATTCTTTCTAATGGCCACAGTTCTTCTCATAACAGTTATATGGGAGGAAATGCGTTCGAAGCTTTGGTAGGTGCCATTTATCTGGACCGTGGTTACGATGCCTGCATGTATTTTATGCAGAAACGTATTCTGGCACAAATGATAAACATCGATAAGGTGGCTTATAAGGAGGTTAACTTCAAGAGCAAACTCATCGAATGGAGCCAGAAAAACCGCGTGAAGCTGGATTTCGTTATGCTAGACCAGCAAAAAGACAAGAATGGTAGCCCGATTTTCACCTATCAGGTTGTACTCGAAGGTGTTGAAGGTGGAGTAGGAAAGGGCTATTCCAAAAAGGAAAGCCAGCAGGTGGCTTCTAAGACTAGCTTGGAAAAACTGCGCAAAGAACCTCAGTATATTGATGCTGTGTTCACAGCTAAGGCTAACCGCACCAAGATGGAAGAGGAACCTGTTGAAAACGTGCCTAACACAGAAGTGAAAGACGATTTCATCATCTCGCAGGATGCTGATGCACAAAACGCACCGGTAGAGGAGAAGCACATCAATGTTTTCAAAGAGGAGGTTTTCACAGAGAAATCTGCCGAAACTGCCCAGGAAACTGAAGTGCAGGTCGAGGTGAAGGATGAAAAGAAGGAGAGTGATGAGTTCGATTTGAGCGACATCACGGCTCAGCCTAAGGAATTATCAAGAGAAGAGATTATTGCCGCAGCCGAAGCTGCTGCTTTCGGTAACGATGAGTAAACTGTATCTCTTTCCGGATAGGAAATACGATTTTACAGAAGACTCCCATAAGATGGTAAATATCGCCACTTATGGGAGTCTTTTGTGTTGTATATTTCCTTTTTGTATACTTTATCTTACCCTTTTGTATTAAAAAATAGTAAAAACTTTCTCTATATCAAAAGTTTGATTTACTTTTGCATCTACTTAAATGATATATATCTAGATATGAGTTTAACAACGATAGTAAGTAACGTCTTCAAACCTCGGCAGAAGGAGTTGGAGAAGTATGTCTATGATGCAGAACATTTGCAGCATAAAGTGCTTATGCACCTTATAAATAAAGGAAAAAATACTGAATATGGTGTCAAGCATTTATTAAATACCACCAACAGTTATGATAAATTTGCACAGAATATTCCTGTCAATACCTACGAGGAGTTGAAGGGGGATATCGACCGTATGCGTCATGGCGAAAAGGATATTCTATGGCCGGGACTGGTAAAATGGTATGCCAAGTCATCTGGCACCACCAACGATAAGAGTAAGTTTATCCCGGTTTCTCATGATGGCTTGCATGGCATTCATTATGCCGGAGGCTTTGATGCCGTAGCCTATTATCTGCGCAATAATCCGAAGAGCAGACTCTTTGATGGCAAGAGCCTTATCTTAGGTGGAAGCCATTCGCCTAACTATAATGTGTCGGATAGTCTGGTGGGTGACCTGAGCGCTATCCTCATCGAAAATATCAATCCGCTTGCCAATCTGGTGCGTGTTCCTAAGAAGTCAACCGCTCTCCTGAGCGATTTCGAAGTGAAACGCGACCTTATTGCCCGCGAAACAATGAATAAGAACGTAACCAATATCTCGGGTGTTCCTAGCTGGATGCTTAGTGTGCTGGTGCGTGTCATGGAACTTTCCGGCAAGAAGCATCTGGAAGAGGTATGGCCTAATCTGGAGGTATTCTTCCATGGCGGTATTGCCTTTACTCCTTACCGCAAGCAGTATGAACAGCTCATCACTTCGCCGAACATGCATTATATGGAGACTTATAATGCCAGCGAGGGATTCTTCGGACTGCAGGATGATCCGGCAGACCCAGCCATGTCGCTTATGATAGATTATGATGTATTCTACGAGTTTATCCCTATGGACGAATTCGGCAGCGAGAATCCTACCGTTGTGCCTCTCTGGGGTGTTGAGGTAGGCAAGAACTACGCTATGATCATCACCACTTCCTGTGGTTTGTGGCGCTATCTCATCGGCGATACGGTTCAGTTTACCAGCAAGAATCCTTATAAGTTTGTCATTACCGGCCGTACCAAGTACTTTATTAATGCATTTGGCGAGGAACTGATCATGGATAATGCCGAGAAGGGATTGGCTTATGCCTGCGAGAAGACGGGTGCTCAGGTTTCTGATTATACCGCTGCGCCGGTTTATATGGACAGTAATGCCAAGTGCCGTCACCAGTGGCTCATAGAGTTCTCTCAGGAGCCAGCCAGCCTCGATGAATTTGCCAGTCTGTTAGACCAGAAGCTGCAGGAAATCAACAGCGATTACGAGGCCAAGCGCTTTCACGACGTTACCCTCCAGCATCTGGAGATAGTGAAGGCCAAGCCGGGACTCTTCAATGAATGGCTGAAGAGCAAGGGCAAGTTAGGTGGACAGCATAAGATTCCACGCTTGAGCAACAGCCGCAAGAACATTGATGAGATGCTCATGATGAACAAATAAAACAAGCTGCATGCTTCTTCCGCCTGAAGTTGAAGTGATGCTGCGATATTAAGAAGATATAAAGAATGATTCAATTGAACGACATAAAGAGCAAGTTGAAGGCAAATTCACTGTTTCTGCCTTTCTACGTCTTAGCTTTCCTCATGTTGGCATCCTGTGCCAAGATGGGACAGCCGGATGGTGGTTGGTTCGACGAAACTCCTCCTAAGGTGATTGGAGCTTCGCCAGCCGATAAGGGCGTAAATGTGAAGCAGAAGAAGGTGAATATCTATTTCGACGAATATATCAAGGTAGATAATCCTACCGAGAAAGTGGTTGTTTCGCCTCCGCAGCTCGAAGTGCCTGAAATCAAGGCTTCGGGCAAGCATATTCAGATTTCTCTGGTAGATTCGCTCAAGCCGAATACTACCTATACCATCGACTTTTCCGATGCCATCAGCGATAATAACGAGGGCAATCCGATGGGAAACTATACCTACAGTTTCTCTACCGGCGAGGTCATCGATACGATGGAGGTGTCGGGATATGTGCTCGAATCAGAGAATCTGGAGCCTATTAAGGGTATTCTGGTAGGTCTTTACGCTGATCATGCCGATTCCGCCTTCAAGACCAAGCCTATGCTGCGTGTAAGCCGTACCGACAGCCGTGGTCGCTTCGTCATAAAAGGTGTGGCTCCGGGCTCTTACCGCATCTATGCCCTGCAGGATATGGATGGCAACTATATGTTCAGCCAGAAAAGCGAAAAACTCGCTTTTTCTCATGATATTATCGTGCCGTCAAGCAAGCCGGATGTACGACAGGATACTACATGGATTGATTCCTTGCATATCAAGTCGATAGATCAGGTTAATTATACTCATTTCCTACCGGATAATGTAGTGCTCCGTGCCTTTACCGAACTGGTTTCCGACCGCTTCTTCCTCAAGGCAGAGCGTCAGAAGTCCAACTGTTTCTCGCTCTATTACAGTTATGGTGATTCTATCCTGCCACAGATCAAGGGCTTGAATTTTAATGAGAAAGATGCCTTTATTCTGGAAAAATCGGAGAAGAACGATACGCTTACCTATTGGCTCAAGGATACGGCGCTGGTCAACCAGGATACACTGAATATAGAGCTTACTTACCGTATGACAGACAGTACGGGCGTGCTCCGCAACCAGACTGATACGCTCGAAATTCTTTCGAAGGAACCTTACGAAAAGCGTATGAAGGCGCAGGCTAAGGAACTGGAAAAATGGACCAAGAAGCAGGAAAAACTGAAGAAGAAGGGTGAACCTTATGATAGCGTGATGGCAGTAAAACCGCTTGATGTTCAGATGAGTGTCTCTTCTCAGCTCGATCCTGACAAGAATGTTATCTTCACCTTCAATACGCCGCTTGCCAAGGCCGATACGGCAGGCATTCATCTCTATGCCAAGCATGATACGCTATGGTATAGGGCGCCGATGGAGTTTAAGCCGCTGGGCAACCGCAAGTATATTCTGAGAGGCGAGTGGCGTCCGGACATAGAATATAGTCTGGAGGTTGATTCTGCCGCATTCCAGGACATCTACGGACTTGTATCTAAACCTGTAAAACAAGGTTTCAAGGTCAATTCCCTGGATACTTACGGCACGCTGCTCATTAATGTAACGCACGATTTCGACAATCATCCGCTCCTCGTTCAGCTACTCAATGCGCAGGATCAGGTGGTGAAAGAAGTGAAGGCAGTGAACGGAGTAGCCGAATTCTATTATCTCAAGCCGGAGAAGTATTACATGCGTCTGATAGTAGACCGCAACGGCAACGGCAAGTGGGATACAGGCTGCTATGATAAGGATGAACAGGCAGAAGAGGTGTATTACTATCCAGACGTGATAGAATGCAAGGCTAAATGGGATTTAACCGAGAGTTGGGATCCTACGGTCCGTGAACTTTCCCGTCAGAAGCCTGGTGCCATTACCAAGCAGAAGCCTGATAAAGAAAAGAAAGTTAAGAACCAGAATGCGCAACGTGCCAAGAAACTTGGCATCGAGTACATTCCTAAATTATAAAGAGTTATGAAAACGATTAAATCATTCGGGATTGCATTATTGCTACTTCTGGTCAGCACTACGGTGTCTGCCCAGTGTACTTTCCGTAATACAGCCTTCAAGTCAGGTGAGTTCCTTACTTACAATCTGTATTACAATTGGAAGTTTGTTTGGGTAAAAGCTGGTAATGCCAGTATGTCTATCGTCCAAACCACCCGTCATGGTAAGCCTGCTTATCGCGGTTCTCTTGTTACAAGAGGCAATAAGCGTGTAGATGATATCTTTGTGCTTCGCGACACTCTGCTCTGCTACAGCGGCACCGATCTGGCGCCTATGTATTTCCGTAAGGGAGCTCACGAGGGCAAGCGCTATACGGTAGATGAGGTATTCTACAGCTATTCTGGCGGTAGGTGTCATCTCAAACAGCACCGTCAGCAGCATGATGGTAAGCATGTATGGAAGAATGCCACCTACGATGATTGTGTTTTTGACATGATGAACATCTTCCTGCGTGCCCGCAGTTTCGATCCTGCCAACTGGAAGAAGGGTTATACCGTAAAATTCCCTATTGCTGATGGAAAGAACCGCACTCCAGCTCAGATAAAGTTTGATGGTAAGGTTACCATCAAGGCCGATAATGGTGTGAAGTACCGTTGCCTGCGCCTTGCCTATATGGAGTATGAGAATCGCAAGTATAAGAGAATCGTAGATTTCTATGTAACCGATGATGAGAATCATATTCCTATCCGTTTGGATATGTTCCTCAAGTTTGGTGCTGCCAAGGCATTCCTCGTAGGAATGAAGGGTGTGAGAAATCCGGTTTCTTCTATCGTGAAATAAGATAAAACAAAGCTCTCGGTGCATGATGCATCGGGAGCTTTGTTATTAATATGGTTGTGCAAGCTGATTATTTCGGCAGCGATATGGTGAACTCCGACCATTTGCCTTTTTCGCTCTTTACGCTTACTTTGCCGCCATGGGCATTGATTACCTGCAGCACGTAGTTCAGGCCGATACCGAAGCCGCCACGGGTCTTCCGGGCGTCTCTTTCGTGCTCAGCAGCACGCTCAAAGCGGTTGAAGATAGTTTTCATCTCACTTCTGGCTATGCCGATACCCTCATCGTATATCTTGATATATACATTTCTGTCATTCTCGGAGGTGGAAATCTGAATGTTGATTTCTTCCTTCGAGTATTTGGTGGCGTTATCTACTATATTGCTGATAGCCTCCTTCAGATATTCCTCATCTGCCAGTGCCGAAGTGGCTCCGAATAGGGTGGTGATATGAATCGGTTTCGCCGATTTCGCCTTGTATTTATCCACCACATCCTCTATCATCGCCTCCAGATCTATTTCAGCCTTCTGGATACTCAGTTTACCATGTTCCAGTTTTGAGATGGTAAGCAGGCGGTTGATGAGAGCAAGCAGATGCTGTGCCTCGTCTTCTACGATACAGAAATATTTCTCCTTCATTTCCGGCTTCTTCTCCAGTACGCCGCTGTGCAGATATTTGGTTCCCATGATGATGGAGGTAAGGGGCGACTTCATGTCGTGAACCATTGCATAGGAGAAGTCCTCGCGCAGCAGGCGAACCCTTTCCTGCTCATCGATGTAGTTGATCTGGTCGATGAGGCTCAGGATGATCACCACCGTGGTAAGGAGCGAGGTGAGAACCGTGAACTTGCTTTCGTAGAAGGCAGCGAGTAATGCCTGTGCCCTGACATCCGGTGCCAGGTTCCAGGGCGTCTCATATCCCATCTGATGAACGGTCATCTGGAAAGAATTCCACATCCAGAACAGCTGCATGCAGAGCACGGCTATCAGTGCCGTGGTGCTGAGTACCTTGGCTCTATTCGTTTTCATCTTTCACAAGCATTTCAGGCAGTTTCCTGCTCAGGACAGCGAATCCGCCTATGGTTAATGCCGTACCGGCTATCAGGAGCAATATGCCGAGCGCTTTCGATTCAAAATGGAAGGGAACCAGATTGGATACGAAATAGAGCACGATGAGAATGATGGTGCTGCGAGTCTTACCGTATATCCAGCTGCAGTAGCAGAGGGTGATAAAACCGAGCACGGTCAGATCTACATTGATATCACCACTGGGTGTTACCGACATCATGCAGGCAGGCAGCATCATGATAGAGAGCGTGAGCAGCTGCACCCATCTCTTCTTGCCGCAGCGGATCAGTTCCTCCTGAATGGCGCCGAAGAAGATATAGACTGGTATAAACGATCCGATGATATTGTAGGGCAGGAAGCCGAGATAGCTCATCTCCATCATCTGCTTGGGCAGAAAGTCGAGATGGAAGAGGTTCATGATGGAATAGAAGACCATGGTAAAGCCCAGAATCGGCATGGTGCAAATGGTCATCGCCTTCCATTTGGCGGCAGGAATCACTTTTCCAAGCGAGAACCTGGAGAACTTGTAATATCCGAAGGTGAGCCATACGATGAGTATGCCCAGAAATCCGATGACTATGATGAATGGATAGATGGATTCTTCCAGACCCTCTATCTGCTGGCTGTGGGAGCCCGAAGGGATGTTCGATGCCATGTAGAATCCCACCAGGAATCCTCCCAGGAAGATGGTGATGAGATATTCCGCCAGGAATAGTATGTAGTATAATATCGCTTTCAGCATGATGATGTCTTTTCTGTCTTTTTATCTTTATTCTAATTTGATTCTCGTATGATGTTATTAGGAGGTGGGGGATGCTTATTCTGCGATGAGCTTGAATCCCACACCTCTGATGGTTTTCAGTTCTACGCCCGGTTCGTCTTCCAGCGCTGTGCGGATTTTCTTGATGAATACATCCAGGCTTCTGGAAGCAAAATAGTCTTTGTCTTCCACTCCCCAGAACCGGCTCAATACGGCTTCGCGGCGCACCACCTCGTTTTTGTTTACTGCCAGCAGTTCCAGAATCTTTGCCTCTCGTGCGGTGAGCATTTTCTGTTTACCATCCTGTGTATCTTTCAGAGTAGCATGGTCGGCATCTAGAATGTATTTACCCAGTTTTATCTGGTTGCTAGCGTTTTCGCTGCGGGCTCCGGCTTTCAGTTGGAGCAGGCTATGTATATGAGCATCAAGCTCTTCCGGAATAAACGGCTTCTTCACATAGTTGTTGGCACCGGCGGCATAACCTGCCTTCAGGTCTTTCGGTGAGGTGAGTCCGGTGGTAAACAGAATTATGGTTTTTCCGTCAACCTCGCGTATTTTCTTTACCATTTCTATTCCGTCCATGATGGGCATGTCGATATCAGATACGATAACATCTGGCTGAAAGTCTTGCCACACCTTCAGTCCTTCCTTGCCGTTTACGGCGGTTTTCACCTCATATCCTCCGATGATATCTTCGAAGCAACTTTTCTCCATATAGGCGAGGTTTTCATCATCCTCTACCAGGAGCAGTTTAGTATTTGCCATAATCTTTTCAGTTTTGATGATTACAGTTGCAAAGATACATTTTTTTTGTGAAAGAGCCATATAAAGAGGTGGAGATTAACTTAAAGATAACATTCATTCCTGAACTTTTGAAGGCACTATGGATTAGGAACGGGGAGTGATTAGGAGCGGGTATAAATTAGGCACGGATTACGCGGATTACACGGATTTATGGCGCAACTGCTAATAAACCATATCATAATCTCTAATAAAGAGTCGTGTAATCTGTGTAATCCGTGCCTAAATAATTATTGCTTGTCCGAGTCGATGAGGGCGAGTAGATGCTCAACTGCCACCTCCTGCGGAATATTCTTTTCTACGCAAACCTGCTTGCGGTAGAGGCTTACTCGGTTAGGACCGGCACCTACGTAGCCGTAATCGGCATCCGCCATTTCGCCTGGACCATTCACGATACAGCCCATGATACCTATCTTCAGACCCTTGAGATGCTTGGTTGCCTCCTTAATCTTGGCGATGGTTTCACGAAGGTCGTAGAGGGTTCTGCCGCATCCCGGACAACTGATATACTCGGTCTTGCTGGTGCGCAGACGGGCTGCCTGAAGTATTCCGAAAGCGGTTTCATCTATTGTCTGGGCAGGGATGTCTCCATTGTTCATCAGCCAGATACCATCGGTCAGACCATCAATCATCAAGGCTCCCATATCAGCAGCAGCCTCCAGCTGGAAGTCGCTCTTCTCCTCCTTGCCGTGCTGGTACATCTCGGCGAAAACCACAGGGTTCTTCAAGCCGGCATTCATCATCTCGTGAACCAATGCACGCTGGTCGCCCAGGCGGTTCTGATGATTGCTTACGCAGATAACCACCACCTCTGGATGAGCCTTCAGACAGGCGATGTATTCCTCGGCTGGAGTACCAAACTGCAGGGTGAGGAACTTGACGTCTGCCTTGATGCTGGCGATGAGCGGCATTGCCATGGCAGGGAAGATAGGGTAGAGTTTGGCACCAGTAGTCTCTGGCTTGCTGTTCAGCGTCTCGTAAACGTTGTAATCTACGATGTAGCTCTGGCCAGCCACAAACTGCTTAGGCATCTTGCCGCCGATGTAGATATAGTCTGGAGTAGCATCCTTGTTCTCACAAGCGGTGCTCTCGCCGTTGATTCGGTTGCTGATAACCACCGGAACGTTGCTGCCGCCGATATTGCCTACAGCCACGGTTTCGCGGCGGGTAGGGCGCAGCCAGTTGAATGAAGGACAAGCTGTGGCAGGAATCATCAGATGCCCCTTCTTCTTGCCGATGTAATCTACCAGATGGCGTGCCACAGGAATCTCTGCAGCCGGTTCCTCGCTCAGGCTTACACGAACGGTATCGCCGATGCCATCAGCCAGGAGGGCACCGATACCTACGGCACTCTTGATTCTGCCATCTTCGCCTTCGCCGGCTTCGGTTACGCCTAGGTGGAGTGGGTAGTTCATGCCTTCCTTCTCCATTTCTTCAACCAGGAGGCGCATAGAGCGGACCATCACTACGGTATTGGATGACTTGATGCTGATAACCACATCGTGGAAATTCTCCTTCTTGCAGATGCGCAGGAACTCGAGACAGCTCTCTACGATGCCCTCTGGCGTATCGCCGTAGCGGTTACGGATGCGGTCGGAGAGTGAACCATGATTCACACCGATGCGGATGGCAGTATGATGCTCCTTGCAGATGTTGAGGAAAGGTACGAAGCGATCCTCAATCTTCTGAAGTTCGTGGGCATACTCCTCGTCGGTATATTCCTGCTTGATGAACTTGCGGGCAGGATCCACGTAGTTGCCAGGATTGACGCGCACTTTTTCACAATAGAGAGCAGCCACATCGGCAACGTTAGGATTGAAGTGAACATCTGCTACGAGCGGAGTCTGATAGCCGTCGGCACGGATGCCGGCATTGATGTTTTTCATGTTCTCTGCCTCGCGGGAACCCTGAGTGGTGAAGCGCACCAGTTCGCCACCAGCCTTGATAATCTCCTCAGCCTGTCGCACGCAAGCCTCAGTATCATTGGTGTTGGTGGTGGTCATCGACTGGATGCGGATAGGATTATCGCCACCCAGGTCGATGGCTCCGATATGTGCCACAGAAGAGGCACGGCGGGTATAATTGAATAAATCTACCATAATATATAAGATAAGATATGCCCCAAAAGAATGGGGCATATCACATATTAGATTAATTACACTTGAAGTCGTATTTCACCTCAGCCAGGTCCTTGTTGGCCTTCTCGATCTTGGCACCGAGACCCGCCTTCCAAGCCTCTACCTTCTGAGCCACTTCCTTGTCGGCAAGGGCAATCATTTCAGCAGCGAGGATGGCAGCGTTCTGAGCCGCATTCACACCAACAGTAGCTACAGGAATGCCAGGAGGCATCTGGATGATGCTGAGCATGGCATCAAGACCATCGAGCATACCCTTGATAGGCACGCCGATTACTGGCAGAGGAGTAGATGCTGCGATAACACCAGGAAGGGCGGCAGCCATACCGGCAGCGGCGATGATAACCTTCACGCCACGCTCCTTGGCTCCCTTGGCGAATGACTCTACTGCATCTGGAGTGCGGTGAGCAGAGAGGGCATTAACCTCGAAAGGAATCTGGTTGTCGTTCAACCACTTACATGCTTTTTCCATAACAGGCAGATCGCTTGTACTGCCCATAATAATGCTTACTAATGGTTTCATTTCTTCTTATATTTTATTATAAACTTTATATTACCAATATAGCACAGGCGGTGCCTATCAGGAATCCTGCAACTACCTGTGACAGCGTATGTTGTCGGAGTATCATGCGGGCACTTCCTACTGCGCCTGCCATCATCAGCACAAGGCAGAGCCACCACAGCGGATTGAAATTGAAGGCTACAGAATAAGACACCAGAGCTCCTGCCACACCTCCGATGGCTGCCGTATGGGTGCTGATCTTCCACCATACATTGATGAAGGCGCAAATCATCTGTATCGCCAGCGCTACCACTACGATGATACTGATGACGCGAGGCGTGTTGCGGTATTCCATCCAGAAAAAACAGCCGAAGTAACATACGATAGAGAGGATGTAAGGCACAATACGACGCTCCTTCTTGCCCAGTTCACGCGAGGTCCAGCCTTGAACCATGCGGTAGAGGTGGATGAGTAGCGATGGAGCTACGACGGTCAGGAGGTAGACCATGCCCAGCATCACCAGTTTGTATCCTATCGGTAACAGCGACATATAACTGAAGATGAACAGAGCAATCAGTCCTACCATCGGCAGATAGAAGGGCGTGAAGATCATGCTCATGATGCGTGCTGTTAATATGATATTCTTCTCTTTCATAACACAAATTACGTATATATTCTTTTTATCTCTCAAATATTTTGTGGTGGGCACCAGCTTATTTCCGGACTCATACCACTATCTTATTTCCTGAGTCGTGCCACCGGTATGCCCAGTTGCTCCCTATATTTTGCCACCGTACGTCGTGCGATAGGGAATCCCTTCTCCTTCAGCAGTTTGGCGAGTGCATCATCGCTGATCGGCTTTTTCTTGTCTTCTTTCTCGATGATGTCGTGCAGGGCAATCTTGATTTTGCGGGTAGACATCTCTTCGCCGTCTTCAGTGGTGTAGCTGTCTGTGAAGAAGAACTTCAGCGGGAAGGTGCCCCATTTAGTCTGGGCATACTTCACGTTGCTCACTCTAGAGATGGTACTGATGTCCAGTCCCGTGCGTTCTGCTACATCCTTCAGGATCATCGGTTTCAGGTCAGCCTCGTCTCCATCCAGAAAGAACTGCCGCTGTATGTCGATAATTGCCTTCATGGTGACGATGAGGGTATGTCTTCTCTGCTTGATGGCTTCGATGAATCCCTGTGCCTTGTCCACCTTTTCCTTGGCGTAGAGCAGGGCTTCCTTGTCGCTCCGGCTCATCTTGTCTTTATGCTTCCTGTAGGTGTCAATCATGTCGGTGAATGATGGCGAAACCGTCAGTTGCGGAATGTTGCCACGGTTCAGCGAGAATGTAATCGTTCCGTCGTCATTGGTGTCGATGATGAAGTCGGGGGTAATCTGCTGCATGTTTCTTCCCTCTGTTTCGCCCATCGATGCGCCCGGTTTCGGGTTCAGCTTTCTGATTTCTGCCTGCAGGGTTTCTACCTGTGTATCGTTCAGTTCCAGTCCTGCCTTGATCTTGTCCCAATGTTTCTTGGTAAACTCGTCAAAATAATCGGTAAACACCTCTTCCATCGTCTTGCGGAGCACACCTCTCGGCAGTCTCTTAACCTGCAGCAGGAGGCATTCCTGCAGACTTCTTCCTCCTACACCGGCTGGGTCGAAGGTCTGTAGAATGTGGAGCACGTGCTCGATGTCTTTTTCCGTAACATCGATGTTGTGATAGATAGCGAGTTCATCGCAGATGCTGTCCAGGTCCTTGCGGAGCAGTCCGTCGTCATCCAGTGAACCTATGAGATATTCCATTACTTCCTTCTCCTTTTCGCTGAGCGGCTGCATGTCCATCTGTTCCTTCAGCTTATCATAGAAAGAGGTAGTGTCGCCGTAAACCATTTCCTCGTAGTCAGCGCTGTCCTGGTTGTTGTATCTGTCTGTATTGTAGTCAGGCATCTGGTCGTCTTTTCCGATGCTTTCCAGTGCCTGGTCCAGTTCGTCTTTTCTTTCTTCTTTTTCAGATTCAGCCTCGTAGGCATCCTCATCGCTGCTGTTGTCGTACTCATCATCTGCGGGCGAATCATCATTGGCGACATTCTCGTTGAGCATGTCGTCTGGGTTCTCGCTTTCCAGAGCGGGATTATCGTCCAGTTCTGCATTGATACTGTCTTCCAGTTCCGTGAGCGGCATTTCCAACAGTTTCACCTGTAGCATTTGCTGGGCTGAAAGTCTTTGAAGTTGCTGTAACTTCTGTGCCTGTGTCTGTATGAGTTTTTGAGCCATAATTACTTAAAGTATTCTTTTAGTTCGTTGGCAAGCTGGTAAAGCCTGTCTGGATTTCCGTTTCCGTATTGGTGCCAGATGTCGCTGCATGCTTCTAGCAGCGGGTGTATCAGCACATCTTCGCGGTTGAGATAGGGGTCGCAGTACATGAATACGCCCATCGCCTCGGCAATGACCTTCGGTGATGTCCTAATGAGTTTTCCCAGGTCTATGATTTCCGGTGTTTCCGGCACCATGGTGATTGGTGTGAGCTGGAAGTAGAGATCGAGGATGATGATGAGTTTCACGGGTGTGAGCGATGGCTCGCCTTCCAGTGGTTCCCAGTTTTTCTCGAATGTTTCCTTCACTTCCACTCCCTCGAAGAACTGCATGGCGTTTCCGCAGCCGTTCATCTGCCTGATGCGCTGTATATCGCGCTTCAGTTTCTGTGGCTTATCGGCATACTTCTCCCATAGTCGCTTGATTCTCGGAGTCACCATTCTGAGTTTGAACATCTGTTCGTGCAGAAACTCAGGTGGAATATGCAGTTCCAGGCTCAAGTCGACCATCCCTTTCGAATAGAGAGGTTTCACGCCCATGGGCTTCTTCTGGTACAGCTGCAACAGCAGGAGCCAGTATTCTTCGTTCCAAAGAGGATGTCTTGCCATAATTTCCTATCTTTATATATCTTCTGCAAAATTACGACTTTTCGTTGGTAAAACAAAATAATTTGGCGGTTATTTTTTCTCAAACTGAACTTTCTCCAGTCTAGGAGTAAATGAGTTAAGTACTTTAAGGTGTTATGGCTATAGTCTTAGGCAAAGTTTTTATGTAGTAATACATATGTCCTAGCTCCTTTACCTAGGGGATAAAATAAAGAGCGCAACTTCGAATGATTTCGAAATTGCGCTCTTCTAATACGATATTCCCAAATTTCTCATAACTCAAGGGCTTTTTGTTACCCTTTCCATTACGGAGCCCGAAGCAGCAATTCTGCTCAGGCGTCATCTTTGGTTATCCCATACATTTGGATCTTTTTACCTTCAACTCACCTGTTGAAATTATCCTGTTAATCCTTGAATAAACAATCTTTAAATTTACCTTTAAACTAAAACCTAATAAAAAAACAACTAACAATCTTAAACCTAAAAACCTAATAACCTAAACTTTTTGTCGTCCTTGAATAAACAATCTTTTCTTTACCTTAACTAATACCGTTTCTCTGAATAAACAATCTTAAATTTACCTTTAAACTAACTAATAACCTAAAACAACTAACAATCTTAACCTAAAAACCTAATAACCTTTTTGTCTTATTGACGATGCAAAGGTACGACGATTTTCCGAACCCACCAAATGTTTTAAGAGAAAATCACATAAAAAAGCCTCTTTTTTGATATAAATCAACTATGTGTGTGCGCACACACGTGCTATTTAACAGCTGTTTGATGTATGTCAACCATTTTAACACTTTCATAATACCAGAAGCCTGTTCTGTGACTTATACCTTATTATATATAGGGAGGAGGTTTATGCTACCTTATTATATCTATGGAGTAGGTTTATGCATACCTCTGGGTGATGGATTCGGCACGTATCATCGTCCTGGACGGTCGTACAGATACGCCTCTTCACTCATGAACACGGCGATGGTCTTGAGGCGCAGATAGTCTTCCGACAGGTAGATGAGTCCCTTGTTGCCCCAGTTTGTGCCCCACGAATTGCGGCAGACGTAGAATCTCTGCTTGCCTTTCATGAAGGTACCTATGATTTCCATTACATGATCATCGGTGGTGCGAAGCTGTTCAAACTCCTTCTGTCGCGATGCCTGGGTCACGGGGCGTTCCATCGGCTGTATGTCTACACAGTTCTTCCTTGGTTCCTTGAAGCCAGGTTCGCTGATGTCACCTTCCCAGCATACCGGGTGTCCTTTTTCTACCGCCTTCCTGATGTGGAGCATCAGCTCGTCGAGCGGAAGGTTCAGATAGGCATCGTGCATCCGGTTATCGGGAATCTCGAGCGCAAAGTATTCTCTGTAAGGATGATGCGAGAAACTGGTGAGCGATACATACTCCTCGGGATAGCATACACTGTGGGCAAACTCTTGAGGGGTATATTCGGCACCCAGCATGTGTACGGCCTTGGCAGGCATGTAGCCTATTTCTGCGTCAAACAGGTCGTTCAGTTCCTCCTTGAGCTGGCTGATGCCCGCTTTCTGCGAGATGGCGCCATCGCACAGTTTCTGCACCTTGCGGCAGAGCACCTTGTAGTTCACGTGCTTCGGATCTTCATAGCTGTCGTAAGGTTGTGCACCATACTTATCTATATAATGTATCAGCATCGGGGCAGTACCACGCAGGCTGATGTTCTTCTTTCCCTGTGCAAAGTAATATTCCATCGCCTGTTCTTCCAGCATCATGCGGGCTATGTAGGCGATGGAGAGATTCACGGAATCCCCCTTCATGATGTGCTCGCTTTCGATGGTGGCAAGCATGCCGTATGCCCAGCAGAGTTCGCTGTTGCCCTGGTCCTTGACGGGCGTAGTACTGATCAGGTTGATGTGCTCCGGAAGATAATCTTCGCCTCCACCTGTCTCTGAGATACCGGTTCGCTGCTGTCTGTATCCGCAACCGGCGAATACAAGCAGAGCGAGTCCTATGGTTATAATGTTCTTTCTTTCCATGCCGCAAAAATACAAAAAAGATTTTAATCTGTGGCATTAATCTTTCTTAAAACGCCATGGGTTATTAAAATTTCTTGTCATAGCCTGATGCAGGAATCTCCGGCTGGTTGACTGTGAACGACATATTGTTGGCAGGGTAGGTAAAAATCGGACCGGTATAGGTAGTCTTCTTTCCGATAACCAGGTGTACGTTGTCAAAGCTGATGGTCTTGATAACCTTTTCTTCCTTGTCTTTTGCCGTAGCTGTTATATGGATGTCGGTTACATCTTTGTCGGTCAGAAGGGTGTAGAGTGTATAGTAAATGATTCTTTCCTGGTGTTCTTTGGCTTCTAAAGAAAAGTTTCGGGTGATGGTAGCCTTTTCTTTGCAGAATCCGGTAGAAGGATTGAACACCGTGCCGCAGCTTCCGCTTATCGTGATTTCCTGAGTCTTGGTAGTCAGGGGCATGATGTCGGTAGCACGCAGTTCAAAACAGCTGACGGCACGTTTCAGCGAAACATTCTGTGTTACGGCTTTGCTGCCCGATTCCACCTTGATATCCTGCAGGGTATACGCCATATCGCGTACAATATTGTTGGCAAAGGTCATTTCATACCTTGATTTTACTTCGATTCGTTCTTCCTGCTGCAAATCTGTTTTTGCCGCTACTGCAACGAGCGTGTATTCTCCTGCTGGCACCTGCAGGCTGACGTTTCCGAATTCGTCATCCCAGTTTTCCTGTCTCACGGTATAGCCGGCAGTGGTCTCATCTCCTTTCGGAATGAGACATACTTCCAGATCCGTGTAGAGCTTTGCATCCTTGAGCGATTTCTCGCTCCCGTCGGCTCTCGTTCTGGCAAGATTGCTCTCTTCATCCTGCCCGATAGGCACAATGGAGCTTTCGAAGAAGCAGAATCTTACTTCTTGGTTCTTGACTTGTGGTGTTGTTTCAAGCATCACGTTTTCTTGTGTGCAACTAACCATTGTGGTCATTGCCAGGAACAGAATCATTCCTGAGGTAAAAACATTCTTCATCTGCTTTCACTTTGATTAATAATACCAGCCGTAAGACTGGATAGGATTCATATAAAAAGAAGTATATCCTAGGGATATATTCTTATTTATAGGCAAATATAGACAAATAATCGTGATTGATTTGTCAATATAATCGAATTTCTGTCATTTTTTCTCCATTTTTCTGTGTTTTGTCTTCATTTTGGTGTAACTTTGTACCCGAAAAAAGATAATTGCATTCATGAATACAAAGATAAACGAATTTGAAGTGATGGCACCAGTGGGCTCACGCGAGTCACTGGCTGCTGCCATACAGGCTGGCGCCGACTCCGTATACTTTGGTATCGGCAAGTTGAACATGCGTTCCCATTCAGCCAACCATTTTACTATCGATGATTTGCGTGAGATAGCTGCTACCTGCAACGAGCATGGCATCAAGACCTATCTCACCGTCAATACAGTCATCTATGACAACGACATCCCAACGATGAAGGAAATCATCGATGCTGCCAAGGAGGCAGGCATCTCTGCTGTCATCGCCAGCGATGTGGCTGTAATGAGCTATTGCAATGAAGTGGGCGAGGAGGTTCACTTATCCACACAGTTAAATATCTCAAACACAGAGGCTTTGAAGTTTTATGCACGCTTTGCTGATGTTTCCGTACTGGCACGTGAATTGAACATGGACCAGGTGAAGCACATCCATGAGCAGATAGAGCAGCAGAACATCTGCGGACCTATGGGCAAGCAGATCCGCATCGAAATGTTCTGTCATGGTGCTCTGTGCATGGCTGTATCGGGCAAGTGCTACATGAGTCTCGCTAATGCCAACCGCTCTGCCAACCGTGGCGAGTGTGTGCAGATCTGCCGCCGCAGTTATACTGTTACAGATAACGAAACTGGCAACCAGCTTGAAATCGACAACAAGTATGTGATGAGTCCGAAGGACCTGAAGACCATCCGCTTCATCGACCGCATGATGGATGCCGGTGTGCGCGTCTTCAAGATTGAAGGCCGTGCCCGTGGTCCTGAATACGTATATACCGTAGTGAAATGTTATAAGGAGGCGATAGCTGCCGTGCTCGACGGAACCTTTACCGAGGAGAAGAAGGATGAGTGGGATGAGAAACTCGCCACCGTCTTCAACCGTGGTTTCTGGGATGGTTATTATCAGGGTCAGACCCTCGGCGAGTGGAATAAGCATTATGGTTCCGTAGCTACCGAGAAGAAGGTGCTCGTGGGCAAGGTGATGAAATACTTCTCTAAGTTGGGTGTGGCAGAAGTAGCCGTAGAGGCTTCTACCTTCGACAAGGGCGAGAAACTGCTGATTACGGGTAACACCACCGGTGTGATGTATCTCCATGCCGATGAAATCCGCTACGACCTGAAGCCTGTGGAAACAGCGCAGCAGGGTTGGAGAGTGTCTATCCCTGTTCCGGATAAGGTGCGCCCTAACGACAAACTCTATAAATTGATTACAGTAAACGAAATTAAAGAAATAAAATAATGGCAACAATTAATGAATTGCAGGATGAAGTAGTAGAGGAGTTCCAGGATTTCACCGACTGGATGGACAAGTATCAGATGCTCATAGACTTGGGCAACGAGTTGGCTCCTCTCGACGAGAAATACAAGAACGAGCAGAACCTTATCGACGGCTGCCAGAGCCGTGTATGGCTGCAGTGCGACTATGTAGATGGCAAGCTCGTATTCACTGCCGATAGCGATGCGCTCATCGTAAAGGGTATCATCGCCCTCCTCATCCGTGTGTTGAGCGGTCATACCCCAACCGAGATTATGGATGCCGACCTCTATTTCGTAGAGAAAATTGGTCTGAAAGACCATTTGAGTCCAACCCGCAGCAATGGTCTTCTGGCGATGATCAAGCAGATTCGCATGTACGCCCTTGCCTACAAGACCAAAGAGGCAGAGGCTTAACCGCCTCTGATTATATTATATATAATAAGGTATATTATAATGCGCAAATTAAGAACGATAGAGATGAACCGCCTCACCCTGGAGGAATTTAAGGAAGCCGAGAAGCTGCCCCTGATAGTGGTCCTGGATGATGTGCGTTCATTATATAATGTAGGAAGTGTTTTCCGTTCCTGCGATGCCTTCCGTGTAGAGGCGGTGTATCTCTGCGGAATCACCGCCACCCCTCCCAATGTCGAGATTCATAAGACGGCATTGGGTGGCGAAGACAGCGTGGATTGGGAATACTTCAAGACTACCGAAGAGGCTGTAGAGAAGTTGAAGCAGAAAGGCTACTTTGTATATAGCATCGAGCAGGTAGAAGGCTCCACCAAGCTCCAGAACCTGCCTGAGGCTCACCCTTCCCTCTCCAAAGGCTACGCCGTGATTTTCGGTAACGAGGTGAAGGGAGTCAAGCAGAACATCGTGGATATGAGCGATGGCTGTCTGGAGATTCCCCAGTTCGGTACCAAGCATTCCCTGAATGTCAGTGTCACCGCCGGTATCGTAGTCTGGGAGTTTGCCAAACTCCTGAAGCTATAAGTTGAGTTCATGCCAAACTTGCGTTTCTAGCTAAGTTTGGCATGAACTCATTTGTTAACAACAATGTGCAAAAATCCCTCAATGAGGGATAAAAATGATTAAATGCATCCCTCATTGAGGGAACTTTTTGAAAGAATTCATCCCTCATTGAGGGATTATTTGTATCTTTGCTGCAGTTTTAAACGATATTCATCTAAAAGAGCAAGATATGATAGACAATAAACTTTATGAATACATGGCGGAGTTATTGAAACGTACTCCGCTTGATTTCATCAGATATAAATATGAAGAAATCAACTGGAATGGACGATTAGTAGGTATCGTTGGTCCGCGAGGTGTTGGAAAATCCACCATGATACTTCAGCGCATCAAGCTGTCTAAGGAAGACCATCACCAGTATGTGTCTGCCGACAACATCTATTTTTCAAATCATTCCTTGATTGACTTTGCTGACGAGTTTATCAAGGAGGGTGGTACACATCTTTATATAGATGAAATTCACAAGTATGCCGGTTGGAGCAGAGAACTGAAGCAAATTTACGACATGCACCCATCCCTGAACCTTATCTTCACCGGTTCATCGGTATTGGACATCAAAAAGGGCGAAGCTGATCTGAGTCGTCGGGCGCTGATGTATATGATGCAAGGCTTGTCGTTCAGGGAATACCTGCAACTTTTTGAAGGCATCAAGACCAGAGTTTTCAGTCTCGACGAAATACTCAATCACCAGGTAGAGATTCCGGGGTTGGATCATCCATTGCCTGTTTTCAGAGCGTACCTCGACCATGGCTATTACCCATTTGCCATAGAGGGAGATTTTACACAAAGAATGCTGCAGGTGATAGACCAGACGGTAGAAGTTGACATTCCGCAATATGCTGATATGAAAGCTTCAACAGCACGCAAGCTGAAGCGTATGCTCGTCATTCTTTCCGGGTTGGCTCCCTACAAGCCGAGCGTAGAGAATCTCGCCACAGAAATCGGGGTAAGCAAGAACAACGTGCCTGATTATCTCGTCTATCTGGAACGTGCAGGAATGATAGGTCTGCTCAGAGATGATACTTCGGGGATGCGCAATCTTGGAAAGGTAGAAAAAGTTTATGTCGATAATCCAAGCCTGATGTCAGTACTCACCCCTAATCCTAATATTGGAAACATAAGGGAAACTTTCTTCTACAATCAGATGAGAGAAAAACAGGATGTTACTTCCTCTAGGGTTTCCGACTTTACCATTGGTGATTATACCTTTGAGATTGGCGGAAGGAAGAAAGGTAAAAAGCAGATAGAGGATGTAAAAAACGGACGCATCGTAAAAGACGATATAGAGACGGGGCATGGAATCATCATCCCTCTCTGGTACTTCGGAATGAATTATTAGAGTCCTGAACTTTCGCATGTGGTTTAAGTACGGGCTGAAGGCCCAAAAACTTTAAATATGCGCTTTAATACTAAAAAGAACAAAATAACCTGCTAAATATTTGGAAGTTACAGAAATATTGCTTAAATTTGCAAAAGAAAAGTTGCCCTCGGCAATTTGAAAGCAAGCTTTCATTGCGTTCGTTTGCATCACAAACATTTAAATGATATAATTATGTTAGGAATAAATGCACCA
>JAJVTK010000032.1:0-43238 GCA_021622245.1 Segatella copri
TTGGAAACAAAGTGTGCTGAAAGACTTCCAGCATTCTCAATACATCAAACTTGAAAATGGATATTCTGCGCATGTCTATGATATGGAAGTGATTATCGCCATAGCACTTCAAATGGATACATACCAAGCCTTGTTGTTCAGACAATGGTTTATCAGTAAGGTAGTGAACCGCAAGGATTGCCAAGCAGAGCAAGTAAAACACGAGTATCCGATGATTATTGTGATGAACGGAACGATGCCAAGAGGTGCAAGTTAGAAATTCTCATTTTTTAATAAGATTCCTACACCTTTATCATATAATAGCGTACAGGGGGAACGATTTTTGTCGTTGTACCCTGTACGCTATTTTTGTTTCGCTATTATGAAGCAGTACCCTCCCCTTGTGAAACAGTGCCGTCGATTATCGGCTTGCGGTAATTACCAGTGAGAAGTGCTTGTATCTCGGATTCCGGATAGAGGGTTTTGCCACATAATATAATGTAGGGCAAGATGCCTTGCTTGCGATATTCCTGCAAGGTACGGCGACTAAGCTTCAGGAACTCAGAGAGTTCCTTGTCGGTGAGGTATCGCTCCCCGTCCAAAGGTGGGTTGTAGGACTCGATGAATGAGGATAGCCAGTTGTTGGCTTTCTTCAAGGATTGCATGGCGGTGTCTATCGACTTGCTCTCATGCGTAAGAAGTTGGTTCATGTTCATTGTTTACAATTTGGATTAAGTGGTGAATATAAAATGTGTTGGCTCGCCCAGGGTGAAGTTTTCGGCTTTGCCTTGGGCGAGTTTGGTCTTATGCTATACCGATTTGATTCTGGCGATAAGCGGAACGATGGCTTTGACCTCTTCGGGGCAGTAATAGAATTGGCGACCTATCTGGGTATGCCCCAAGAAACGGCGGTCACGAAGTTTTTGTAAGGTGCGCTGGCTGATGCGAAGCTGCTGGCAGACCTCATGACCTGTAAGCCATTTGTTCAGACGCTTGCCGTTAGCCTTATGCTTTAGCAACTCAACTTTCTTTACCAAGGCATCGTATCTTGCCATCATCAAGTCGAATGCCTTCTTTTCCATTGTTACTACTTCCATATTCTCTGTTTTATTGGTTCAACAAATTCGGGTGCAAAGTTAATGTGTGTATGTTGAAAAACAATGAAAATGAATAACTGTGGCAGTGCTTTTCTGGGGTTTGCCGACCGCTTGGCAAGAAAAATCGGTTCTTCGTCAATTTTGGTGGTAAAAAAGTTGCTTATTCATGGCTTAAATATTTGATTATCAACACATTAATAAGTATAATAAAAGTTGCAGATGTTCGTATTTTTTAGTATCTTTGTGTGTGAAAAAAGAAAAGAAAACACTCCCATCTGCAGGGCACAAAGTTATAAAGAAATCCGGACTTCAGCAAGTTGCGGACCATATAAAATCATTGATAAGTGAAAAATGTCATAATTTGGGCATTGTCCTTGACTACTCGGAAGAATTGTTACAGAGAGGCGGTAGTCTGACATTGCATGCACATACAAAAGGGAAGTGGGCAAAATGTCCATACTGTGGCAGGCGCACGAAAACCGTCCACCGCCATGTCCCTCGCAAGCTGCAATGTACAGAACTGCTCGGTCACAATGTGGTGTTGATACTTAAGAGCCGTCACATGAGATGCTGCAATCCGGAATGTGAAAGACGCATTTTTGCAGAACCGCTGCAGTTTGCCCGTCCCTATGCGCGTCACACAGACCGTGTGGAGGGAGAAATACGTCACGAGGCTTTAGGACAGACGGCCCGCAAAGCCTCCCGGACCCTGTCCCGGCACGGTATAAGAATCAGCACGTCGTCCGTAACACGCCGGCTTCGCAGGCTTGGAAAGGAAAATCCGGTCGTGCGTACCAGCGGATATGTAGGGCTGGACGATTTCGCGAAGAAGAAGGGCCACAGATATATGTGCGTCATTGCAGACCATTATACCCGGCGTCCCATTGCAGTCTTTGATTCTCGCTACGGACACGAGATAACGGACTGGCTGAAGGCGCATCCGGAAATAAAGACTGTGACGCGTGACGGAAGCCAGGTCTATGGCTCCATCATCAGCGAGGCCTCGGGACAGATCGTGCAGGTATCCGACCGTTTCCACCTGATGCAGGCCTTGAAGAAGAATGTCGTGGAGCCTATCAAGACCATGCTGGGGCAGAAGAAGGAACAGCGTCAGTATCCGTATCCGTCAGAGGACGAAGCCTACAGATATATCATGAAGGACATATACGAAATGGGAGATGCCAGGCATCGTGACCGCGTAAGATTCTATTATGAAGTGCGACGCCTGAAGGATGAGGGGAACGGCATCGCCGAAACCGCAAGGATACTGGGCGTGAAGGCACAGAAGGTTTACAGTGCGGCCAATACCGACATTTCCAGAATCCTCAGCGCAGAACAGAAATGTGCCGTCAAGGCGGCAAGGGACATAGCAAGGGTTGTCAGTTCCGGTGTCATAACAGGAAGTGCCGTCATGAAAAGACTGAAAGTGAGCATTGCCCCACGTACGCTGTGCAGATGCCTGAAGTCCATAACGGAACACTACAAGCCGCTTCGTGATGAAGTCCGCAAACACAACAAGACACTGAAGGAGGGCAGGAAGACGCCGAAGGTAAAAGCCGACACCATCTGGCACTACATCGTACACGGAAAGACCGGTTCAAGGAAGCTGCAGAAAATACATGAGACACACCCGGAAGTAAACCATGTCATGAAGATATGCATGGATTTCCGGAAAATGATACACGGCGAAGAAAATGCGCAAACGATGGACGAATGGCTGAAAGAGGCAGAGGCCTGTCCGTTGAAAGAGATAAGGGGCTTCGCAAAATATATAAGGAAAGACCGCAATGCTGTAGAACAGACCTGCCGTACCGCTTTCAACAATGGATTGTTGGAGGGGACAGTAAACAAGGCTAAGGCGTTTAAGAGAAATATGTTCAACAAGGCCGGACCTGCTGTCTTAAGGGCAAAACTACTTTATGCAGACTGAGATTGAAGAGATGTTACCACCTAAATTGACGAAGAACCGAAAAATCAAGAAAATTATACGTGGGTCATTAATGAGTTGTTAAACGGGTATTTCTCAAATGCTTAATTTTGCCGCCGAGAAATAAAAACAACGAATTACATAACATTTCAAACGGAATTAGAATGGAAGTAATAACAATGGAAAGTGCAGCCTTCAAAAAGCTGACAGAACAGTTGACAGAAATAGTCCAGTACGTGCGATTGGCAAAAATGGCATTTCAAGAGAACTTTACGGGTAAGGGATTGAAGCCGATGTTGACCAATGACGATGCAGCTAAGATGCTTGGTGTGAGCAAGCGCACCTTGCAGCGAATGCGCTCAGAGAACCGCATTGATTTTATTAAAATTGGCAATCAATGCCGATACCAAGTTGAAGCCATTGAAAGAATGGTTGATGAACGAACAATAGCAAAGGAAACATGAGCATGGAAGATGGAACATTGAGAAAACTGGAGTTATATCTCCATGACCTACACAAAAAGATAGACGGCATCTACGACATGCTGATGTTGAGACACGAACGAGAGACGGAGCAAAAAGGAAGTTCTGCCATCAATGAAAAATTGCTCGACAACCAAGACCTCTGCCTCTTATTTCAAATCTCCCCTCGTTCCCTTCAACGCTATCGCAGTCTGGGAGTGCTTCCCTACAAGCGTTTGGGGCAGAAAACCTACTACACGGAAGAGGATGTGATGCAGTTTGTAGAGAATAATGTCAAAGAATTCAAGAAAGAGAATGTGGAGCATTACTTGACCCGCATTCATCAGAAATTCAAATAACAACAGTATTCACCATTAAAAATTTACAATTATGGTACAAAAGAAAAAGAGTGATGAACAGGACGTGCTGGTAGTCCGTGACGAGAAGACGGGCGAGATCAGCGTCGTCGCCGGACTCAGCAGAGACGGCACACCGAAGCGAGCACCCGCCAAGTCGGAGAACACGCCCGACTTCCTGCGTTTTGACCGCAACAGTGACTTGATGGACAGTTTCTTTAGAAACTTCTTCCGCCAGTGCAAGGAGCCAAGCCGATTCGGATTCTATCGCATAGCGGCAGACCAGGTGGAAAACCTGCTTGGCGTGATGAAGGAGTTGCTGAAAGATCCGGAGGCTAACAAGGAGATTCTTTCCGCCCACAAGGTTGACACCTCCAATTATGAGAAAGAGGCAAAGCAATCGGAAGGTCAGGCGAAAGAAACCGCATCATCGGACGATGCGTCCAAGACGCAAGCTAACCCAGAAAAAGAGAATGTATCATCTGAACAAACCAACGAAAAAAAGAACGATATGGAACAGAAACCAGAACAGACCGCAACCGAACAGCAGGCACAGACCGCTCCGGGTGTAAAGCAGAACCTCATTAGTGGTAACGATGTGAACCTGCAGGAACTTGGTGCCAAATATGGCATAGACTTCAACAGTATGAATGAGAAGGATATGAAAGCCCTGCTCAACTACGGCAAGACGGGGCTTGTGATTGTGAAGCCGACCTTCGGCGGTGAACAGATAGAGATACAGGCCCGTCTGTCATTCCGCAAGGACGATAACGACCAGTTGCAACTTGTGCCGCATTTCGTGCGCAACGAGCCTAAACTCGATGTCGCTTACAAAGGCTATACCTTCACTCCGGAGGACAAGAAGAACCTGTTGCAGAACGGCAACCTCGGAAAGGTTGTGGATTTCCCCGACAAAAATACAGGTGAGCTGCGTCCTCATTTCATCAGTATCGACCGTCTCACCAATGAGATTGTTGACATCCCTACCAACAAGGTGCGCATACCCGATACCATCGGCAAGACACCTATTACCAAGGACGACAAGAGGGTGCTCTACTCAGGTATTCCGCTTCGCAAGGAGATTGAGCTTGCCAACGGGCGCAAGTTTACACCGCTGTTGCAGGTGAATGTGGAACAGCGTGGCGTGGAGTTCGTGCCTGGCAGCACAAGACAGGCGCAAGGTCAGAAACAGAATGGAGACAAGAAGCAAACCGCTGACAAGCAGGAGCAGAAGGCAGAAGGTGATGCGGGCGGTCAGAAGAAGCAGCAAGATCCCAACCACTGGCTCAATGAGGATGGGACCATCCGCCGACTCAACACCTATTTCAAGAAGGAACTGACCGAGCAGCAGAAGGACGACTATGTGGCAGGCAAGACCATCGAGATCAAGGAAGTGCCGAACAAGAACGGCAGCGGTACCTATACCGCCTACGTAAAGTTCGACTTCGACAAGATGCAGCCACGTTCCTACCGCAACAATCCAGACCTCAAACAGGCGAAGGAACAGATTCCGACCAACGAGAACAAGGTACAAGTCGCCGTCAACGAGCAGGGCAAGACCCATGAGGCGACCAAGCACACTAAGGAGCCGCTGAGTCCGGGACAGTCTGCGCCAAAGAACGAAAAGCAGCAGAAGGAACAGAACGCCGAGGAACAGAAGCCAAAGAGAAAGGCAAGAAGCGTGAAGATGTAGTTGCCGCCACTTGATCCACAGAGTTAATCATCCATTATAACAACCGACATCTGCGACCGTCTATCCCACG
Source organism: Segatella copri (assembly GCA_021622245.1). Taxonomy (GTDB): domain Bacteria; phylum Bacteroidota; class Bacteroidia; order Bacteroidales; family Bacteroidaceae; genus Prevotella; species Prevotella copri_J. The sequence goes on from JAJVTK010000032.1 coordinate 5,584, forward strand.
GTTGCGGATGTCACAAAAACAACAGACAATGAAGACAATCATCGCAGAGAAACCAAGCGTAGCCAAGGAAATCGCCCACATTGTGGGAGCTGACAAGCGTGAGGAAGGCTATATGCAGGGCAATGGCTATTATGTGACATGGGCATTCGGACATTTAGTGCAGCCAGCCATGCCGGAAACCTACGGTATGAAGGGATTCCATGCAGAGAATCTGCCTGTGATTCCCGACCCGTTCGTTCTTGTTCCCCGACAAGTCAAGACTGAGAACGGCTACAAACCAGATGCAGGTGTGCTTGCCCAGATCAAGATAATCGGCAAGCTGTTTGACAGCAGTGAGCGCATTATCGTAGCAACCGATGCCGGACGTGAGGGAGAGTTGATTTTCCGATACCTCTATGCGTATCTCGGTTGCAGGAAGCCTTTCGACCGTCTCTGGATCAGTTCGCTTACGGACACCGCCATCCGTGAGGGACTTCAGAACCTCAGGGCTGGCAAGGAGTATGACAATCTCTATCATGCAGCCAAGGCACGAAGTGAGGCAGACTGGCTCGTCGGCATCAACGGCACACAAGCCCTGACGATAGCCGCAGGACGTGGCACCTATTCCGTAGGTCGTGTGCAAACTCCGACCCTTGGCATGGTGTGCGAACGCTATTGGGAACACAAGCGTTTCGAGTCGAAACCGTTCTGGCAGGTACACTTCGGTGTGGTTGATGCAGACAGTGGCAATATACTGAAGTTCACATCTGCCAACCGATGGGCAGACAAAGGCACCGCAACCGACATATATAATAAGGTGAAAGATACCGGTTCTGCCATCATCACAAAGGTAGTAACCAAGCGAAAGGTGGAGAAAGCACCGCTCCTTTACGATCTAACCACCTTGCAGAAGGAAGCCAACTCCCAGCATGGCTTCACGGCAGAGCATACACTCTCCATCGCCCAGAAACTCTACGAGGCAAAGTTCATCACCTATCCAAGAACATCAAGCCGCTATATTTCGGATGATGTATTTGCCACCCTTCCCAAACTCTTCAAGAATCTGGAGAATCATTCGGAATATGGAGAGAAAGTGAAACTCTTGCCTGGCAGTGAGGACTACAGCAAGAACAGCGTGAATGCAGCCAAGGTGACCGATCACCATGCCCTGCTCATCACAGAAAATGCAGCAATTGGTCTTTTCAAGGATGAGAAGATCGTTTATGAAATGATATTGTGCCGGATGATTGAAGCGTTCTCGACAGACTGCATCAAGGACATCACATCAGTATCGGCGCAAGTGGATCATGAAGTTGAGTTTGGCATCAGTGGCTCCATTATCCGACAGACTGGCTGGCGAGCGTTGTCGCTCAAGGAAAAGAACAACAGGCGGGACAAGGATGCAGACGCAACAGACAATGAGGTCAAGGATCAAGTCATTCCCAACTGGCAAGAAGGACAGCATATCACTTTTTCGGGCTGCACCATCACGGAGGGCAAGACCAAACCAAAGCCATTGCATACGGAATCCACATTGCTTGCAGCAATGGAGACCGCAGGCAAAGAGATAGAAGATGATACGATGCGCCAGGCAATGAAGGACAGCGGTATTGGCACACCTGCCACACGTGCCGCCATCATCGAAACCCTGCTCAAACGAGAGTATATGGTGCGCCAGCAGAAGAAACTTGTGCCGACGGAAAAAGGACTCGCCCTGCATTCCGTGGTGAAGAACATGGCGATTGCCAATGTGGAGATGACGGGCAAATGGGAGGCAGAACTTGCCAAGATTGAACGAGGTGAAGCAAGTGCAGACGGGTTCACCCATAGTATCGAAGGTTATACCCGTGAAATCACTGCGGAATTGTTAGGTTGTGACAGACTTTTCAGCCACAAGGATTCCGGCTGCCAGTGTCCTAAATGCAAGCAAGGTACCATGCAGTTCTTCGGAAAGGTAGTAAGATGCAGCAACAAGGAGTGCGGTATGCCAGTGTTCAAGCAGGTAGCAGGAAAGTTGCTCACTGATGCCGACATCACCGACTTGCTCACCAAGGGCAAGACCAGAACGCTCAATGGTTTCACCAGCAAGCAAGGCAAATCGTTCTCCGCAGCCATAGCCTTTGACGAGAATTTCAACACGAAATTCGTCTTTGCAGAGCGCAAAGCAACAGAAAAGCGAGGAAATGTGAAGAGATACAAGAAATAGTTTGTACCTTTGCCACCGAAACATGGTTCATAAATGGTGTCTTGATTCAGGATGCTTTTATTTACTGTGGATTAAGTGGCGGCACTCGGAGGGATACCGAGTGCCTTTTTCTTGCTTTCAACAAACATCAACCGCCATCCACGGTTTATTATTCACCACTTAATCCATTCAACAGACAAATGAACAGAAAGAAACAGGCACAGACAGAACTGTCCTATTACGGACTGTACCTCTTGAACCATCTCAGAGATAACCGTTTTCCACAAGCCAGCGATGCGGACTTTATCCGCGAACGTGCAGACCATGCCGCAGAGGTATATGAGCAGGCACGGCGTGATGCCCTCTTTGCCGATGCGGCACAAGAGCTTGCCATGGCAGCATTGCTGAAAGGTCTCCGCTTTTCCAAGTACAGCATCCTGTATGATGTTGTTGACAGTGAGTTTCCCCTGGAGGTAGCAGTAGAAGACCAGGAAGCGTTTGTCAAGAACCTCCTGCCTTTGGTTGACAACGTGTATTCCATTTACGACCTCACCGATGATGATTTTGCCCAGTCACCGGACTACGACCAGCTCTATACAGAGTTGACAGGAGCCGTAGCCCTTTTCATAGAGTCAAATGGCGTACAATAGAAAACAACGTCTGAACGACAACATCAAGGCGATAGAGACGGCATTCATCCTTGACAGGGAACAGCGCACGCCGACTGCCCGTGAGCGTCTCCTTCTGGAGCGTTACTGCGGATTCGGAGGATTGAAGTGCATCCTGAACCCTGCCAGGGAACTGGCGGATGCCGTCCATTGGGCAAAGTCAGACCTTGAATTGTTTGCTCCAACAGTGGAGCTGCATAGACTTATCCGTGAAAACAGCAAGAATGAAAGCGAGTACAAACAGTTGATGGACAGTCTGAAACAGTCTGTCCTCACGGCATTCTACACGCCGTCAGCCGTTACGGAGGCTCTGACGGATGTATTGAAAGAGCATCAGATTATCCCCGAAAAGGTTCTTGAACCCTCAGCAGGCATCGGTGCCTTTGTCGATTCCGTCTTGGATAACAATCCCAAGGCAGACATTATGGCATTTGAAAAAGACCTGCTTACGGGAAAGATACTTCGCCATCTGCACCCGGAGCAGAAAGTGCGCATAGAGGGATTCGAGAAGATAGAAAAGCCTTTCAATGACTACTTCGACCTCGCCATCTCAAATATTCCCTTTGGCGATGTTGCCGTATTTGATCCGTCCTATACAGCCATGAAAGGCATGAGGGCACTTGTCACCAGACGCATACACAACTACTTCTTTGTCAAGGCTCTTGATACGGTAAGGGATGGCGGGTTGGTTGCCTTCATCACCTCACAAGGCGTATTGAATGCCAAAAACAACAGTGCCGCGCGTTTTATGATGCTCTATCATGCAGATCTCGTGTCAGCGATTCGTCTTCCCAACAACCTGTTCACGGAAAATGCCAATACGGAAGTGGGCAGTGACCTCATCATCCTCCAGAAAAACAGCCAAAAGGAGTCGCTGCGAGGAGACGACAACCTGCTTGACATTGTCTATAATGACGAGAACCGCATTCCGACAAACAACTACTTTCTGGAGCATCCGGAACGCATTATCCATACAACGGCAAAGTTGGATACTGACCCGTTCGGCAAACCTGCAATGATATACACGCATGAGGATGGTGTGGAAGGCATTGCAGAGGATTTGCGAAAGATGCTCCATGAAGACTTTAAGAAGAACCTCAATTTGAACCGATACTTGGGGATAGAGGAAACAAAGGCTGAGGAAGTTAAGGAGGTTGAAGAAACAGAAAAGATAGAAGAAACAGAGAAGATAAAGTCTTCCATTGAGGAAAAGCAGAACGATACGGTAGTATCCTTGCAAAAGCAGGAAAAGCCTACTGATGATGCTGAGCTATCCCAAAAGTCCAATCATCAGCAGCCACCAGTCCAAATGACTCTGTTTGACCTTTGGGGAATGGAAGAAGAAAACCGTCAGGCTGTCCATTCTACGAAGAAGAAAGCAGAGGTAACAGTGGGTGCTGCCGCCAAGAAAGTGTCAAGGAAGAAAGCAAGTCCGTTGGTAAAAAACGTCAATTCGACTTTTGAAGTTGTGACAAAGCCTGTGGAAAAAGAAGAAAAGCCTTCGTTGACAGAAGCAAAGGAGCAGGAGACAGCACAGGAGACGAAACCAATCCTGCCTGGTGATGAGCCATACGCAAGCATCTCTTGGGAAGAGAATCCGCCGATCAACGGCTTTTACGAGATGATGATGACCATGGCTCCCGAAGACAGGGTGCTGCTGCGCCAAAAGGCGGAACTGCACCGTCAGGAACAACTCAAGGCTTTGGGCGTTGAAGATACGCTTGATCCGAAGTTCAAGCCGCCGATGGAACCGATAGAAGTTCTCAAAGCTCAAATCGGGCATGGACAGACGAAAGGGAATGAGGCAAAAGAAGATTCCAAAACTCAGAACACATTGAAAGAAACAAATCATGAGCGGGAACAACAAAAAGAGCAAGAAAGAAAGCGGGAAGAGCTGGCAAAGAAGAAAGAGGATGCTATGAAGCCCCGTCCATTTGATGAGAAACTGGATAGTTTTCATCGTGAGGGTTCTATGGTGCTCGACTCTGCCAGAAACATCGGTGTATTGAAAGACCTTACCAAGTATGGTGCTACCTTCATGCCGTTGGATCTGAATATGGAGCAGAAAGAAAAGGCAGTCTTGTATATCGCCCTCCGTGATGCCTATCAGAAACTTTACACCTATGAAGCGGAAGAACAGACGGAAAACAAGCAGATGCGTGAGAGTCTGAATGTCTATTATGATGCTTTCTTCATCCGCTTCGGCAACCTCAATGCCAAGCAGAACGTGAAGTTCATCCTTATGGATGCCTCAGGGCGCGACATGCTGTCGTTGGAACGGGTGGAAAACGGACAGTTCACAAAGTCAGACATCTTCGACCATCCTGTATCTTTTTCTCTTGACGAGGTCAGTCATGTCGATTCTCCAGAGGAAGCGCTCACCGCATCGCTCAACAAGTTCGGCCGTATCGACTTGCCGTATATGACTGAATTATCGGATATGCCGGAACAGGAACTGACGGAAGCACTTAAAGGGCGCATCTATTACAATCCGCTCATAGACGGCTACGAGATAGCCGACCGCTTCATTGCTGGCAATGTCATAGAGAAAGCGGAGCGTATAGAAGAATGGCTGAAGGAAAATCCCGACCATGCAATCGTGAGGGAGTCGTTGGAAGCCTTGAAGGCAAGCATTCCCGAACCGATAGCCTTTGAGGATCTGGACTTCAACTTCGGTGAGCGTTGGATACCTACAGGTGTGTATTCCGCTTACATGAGCCACCTCTTCAACACACAGGTCAGCATCGTCTATTCCGACAGCATGGACGAATATTCGGCAAAATGCAGTATGAAGACCATGGCCATCACGGATGAGTATATGGTGAAGGGATATTACCGCCACTATGACGGCATGAGTCTTCTGAAACATGCCCTGCACAACACTTGTCCCGACATGATGAAGAGCATCGGTGAGGATGAACACGGCAACGACATCAAGGTGCGTGACAGCGAGGGCATACAGCTTGCCAATGCCAAAATTGACGAAATCCGCAACGGGTTCACTGAATGGCTGGAGGAGCAGTCTGACTCCTTCAAGGATCGGCTGACCACAATGTACAACCGGAAGTTCAACTGCTTTGTGCGTCCGAAGTATGACGGTTCTCACCAGACCTTCCCCGGTTTGGATCTGAAAGCCCTTGGCGGAAAGTATGGTGTCAAGAGTGTGTACCCAAGTCAGAAGGACTGTGTATGGATGCTTTTGCAGAACGGCGGCGGGATATGTGACCATGAGGTGCTGCGCCCATAAGGGCATACTGTAAATGTAGGTTTGGCAACCTACCCAGCAAGGGTTTTCTACGCTGGTCATCAGCCAACTTATCCACTTAGCTGAAAAGCGGTGGGGAGTGTAGCATGTTGGAAACGGCATAAGTCGGCTAACTATCATGCCGCTACTGAATGTCAAGATGAAACGATGAATACGAGGATGAAGACTATACTGTTTGAACGACAGTCCAAGACGTTAGTTGGTAAACACAGACCTAAGATAGTTATAAAGGTCTGTCTGCAATACTTCCACTTTCCTACTTCGAGTGCGAGAGCAGAAAACCGATTGCAGGTCAGCCGCAATAAGCGGAAAAGGACGAAAATCGCATCCGACAATTCATCAAGCCAATAGTTACAGTATTGCTTAAATGGGGATTACCTAAACCGAAGTGCCAACAAATGGCTATAGGAAGTGGGTTCTTTGAAAATTCGGCAAGGTAACAGAGTCTCCGTAGTAGTCCGAGCAAGGGAAAGCCTTGTACATGGCGAAGGGAGACAGTGTGTTATTTTTAATATGTTAAATGAATGATGTGTGAGACATTATGAGAAATTCAGAAAATGTATTAAACAGTCTGGCTGGGCATAGCCAAGACCTAAGCTACAAGTTTGAAAGACTTTACAGACTGTTGTTCAATGAGAATCTGTTTGCAGAAGCCTATCAACGGTTGTCCCGAAATCCAGGCAACTGCACAAAAGGAACTGACGGACAGACAATAGACGGAACAAGCATAAAGCGCATCCGTGACCTCATAGAACAACTAAAGGATGAAAGCTATCGTCCTTGTCCTGCAAGAAGAATATACATACCCAAAAAGAATGGAAAACTTCGTCCGTTGGGTATCCCTTCTTTCAAGGACAAGCTCGTTCAAGAAGTAGTAAGAATGATACTCGAAGCAATTTACGAGGGACACTTTGAGGATTGCTCGCATGGTTTTAGACCACACAGAGGGTGTCATACTGCTATGGCTTCCTTGCAAAAGGGAGGTTCGGGAACAAGATGGTTCATAGAGGGTGACATCAAGGGATTCTTTGACAACATCAACCATGATGTTCTCATAAGCATTCTTAGTGAACGCATCCACGATGAGAGGTTTTTGCGACTGATACGAAAATTCTTGAAAGCGGGTTACTTGGAACAGTGGGAATACAAAAACTCCTATATCGGCACTCCACAAGGCGGTATCATCAGTCCTATCTTGGCGAATGTCTATTTGGACAAGCTCGACAAATTCATGTTGAGATATATCGAGACATTTAACAAGGGTAAAGCACGTCAACGCAACCCTGAATACAAGAGGGTTGCCAATCGTAAAGACAAACGAGTAAAGAAACTGAAGAATGAACAGGACGAGCAGAAGAAAGGTGTTTTACGTTCAGAGATAGCATCCCTGCATCGTGAAATGCAACGACTTCCTGCAACTCTTGACATGGATGAAAACTTCAAGAGGATGAAATACGTACGGTATGCAGACGATTTTCTGATTTGTGTTATTGGAAGCAAAGCTGACTGCCAAAATGCAAAAGAAGATATTAAAAACTTCTTGCAGGAACAGCTGAAACTTCAACTTTCAGACGAGAAGACACTTATCACAAATGCTCATGATACAGCAAAATTTCTTGGATTTGAAGTCACTGTCCGCAGTACAAACAAAACGAAAAAGGATTACAGAGGGATTCCGATTCGCTCCCTTGACCATAAGGTCGTCTTATTGTTGCCATTTGAGGCAATGAGAAAGAAACTGCTGGACTACGATGCCATGCGCATTGTAATCAAAGATGGCAAGGAAGTATGGGAGTCAACTTCTCGTCCCTATCTTCGTAGTAATGACGACCTTGAAATTCTGAACCGTTACAATTCAGAAATCAGAGGTATCTACAACTACTATTGTATTGCTAACAATGTCAACATTCTCAACAGTTTCTATGGAATCATGAAAGAGAGTATGTACAAGACATTCTCGTCAAAGTACGAATCTACCGTAAGAAAGATTGTCAACAAGTATTGTAAGGACAAGATTTTCACGGTAAGATACCAAAACAAAAAAGGTGAATGGTTGGAACGTACCTTATATCATGGTGGATTTAGGTTGAACAAGGAAGCGCGCATTGACAATGCACACATTATGCCCAATTACTATGGAATGGAGAGTACAAGCCTTATGGCTCGCTTGAAAGCCCATAAATGTGAATATTGTGGAGCTGAGGACAATCTGAAAATGATACACGTCCGCAAGCTCAAAGATTTGAAAGGCAAAGAAGCATGGGAGAAACTCATGATTGCCCGACAAAGAAAAACAATCGCAGTTTGCGAGAAATGTTATAACAAAATTCATGGAAATAAATAGACTGACAATAACCACGGAGAGCCGTATACTTGGAGACGAGTACGTACGGTTCGGCGGCGAGTACATTGAAACCTGCTTCCATAAAGGGAAGCAAGGCGCATTGTGCTTAGCCATTGGAACTGGCAAGACCCTTATCATGTGCATGGCTGCGCATGAGATGAAACGTCTCGGTATGGCTCATAAGCCGATGATTATCGGACTGAAAGCCAATGTCGCGGAGATAGCTGCCACCTATCAGACTGCTTATCCCCATGCGAGGATACTCTATGCCTCGGAGAAGGACTTTTCCACCAAGAACCGTGTCAGTTTCTTCAACAACATCAAGAACAACGACTATGACTGTGTAATCATGTCGCATGACCAGTTCGGGAAGATACCGCAATCGCCAGAACTCCAACGGCAGATATTGCAGGCTGAGCTTGATACCGTGGAGGAAAACTTGGAAGTGATACGCACGCAGGGCAAAGACGTGTCGAGGGGAATGCTCAAAGGCTTGGAAAAGCGAAAGCAGAATCTGGAGGTGAAGTTGCAGAAGATAGCCTACAGCATCGAGCAGCGTACCGATGATGTGGTGGACTTCCGCATGATGGGCATCGACCACTTGTTTGTGGACGAGAGCCACCAGTTCAAGAACCTCATGTTCAACACCCGTCACGACCGTGTGGCAGGACTCGGCAACAGCGAGGGGAGCCAGAAGGCACTCAACATGCTCTTTGCCATCCGAACCATACAGGAGCGGACAGGCAGAGACTTGGGAGCGACATTCCTGTCGGGAACAACTATCAGTAACTCACTAACAGAGTTGTATCTGCTCTTCAAGTACCTGCGCCCTAAGGAACTGGAGCGTCAGGACATCCGCTGTTTTGATGCGTGGGCGGCAATCTTCGCCAAGAAAACTACCGACTTCGAGTTTAACGTCACCAACAACATCGTGCAGAAGGAGCGTTTCCGATACTTCATCAAAGTGCCTGAGCTTGCTGCCTTCTACAACGAGATAACCGACTATCGCACGGCGGAGGCGGTTGGCGTGGACAGACCACAGAAGAACGAGATTCTTCATAACATACCACCGACACCCGAGCAGGAGGACTTCATCCAAAAACTGATGGAGTTTGCCAAGACGGGTGATGCCACCATCCTCGGCAGACTGCCATTGTCGGAAACAGAGGAAAAGGCGAAGATGCTCATAGCCACGGACTATGCCCGAAAGATGGCTCTCGATATGCGCATGATAGACCCGACTTGTGAGGACCATCCCGACAACAAGGCGAGCCATTGTGCGAAGATGATAGCTGACTATTACAAACGCTATGACAATTACAAGGGCACGCAGTTCGTATTCTCAGATCTTGGCACATACAGACCTGGGGAATTCAACGTGTATTCAGAAATCAAGCGTAAGCTGATAGAGGATTATGGAATACCTTCATCTGAAATCCGCTTCATTCAGGAGTGCAAGAACGAGAGGGCAAGAAAGGCGGTGATAGCAGCCATGAACGAGGGTTCGGTACGAGTATTGTTCGGCTCCACATCCATGTTGGGTACAGGTGTAAACGCACAAAAACGGTGTGTGGCTATCCATCATTTGGATACACCGTGGGTGCGACATGAAGTCGCATAGATAATTGTTGGAATGATACTTTAAGTATCAGTTTTAACCCGCTGTTCCGTCAGCGGTAGCCTACCGACCGATGCACCTTAATGTTGTATTAAGCGGTCGGGACAAAGTACACTTTCGCAAGACAAGACAGAACCGTGAGGGGAAGTCCAGTATGGTTAGTATCATACCGTAGAGTGGCGAGGCTGGATAGTATGGTTAGCGTAAGCGAACTGTTAGTAAACTTCGTAATGTCGTAAAAGAGTGCAAGATACTGATACACTCTACCCAAAATGGGATGCGGTCAGATAATCCTCTCCATGGTAGGATTACACGGATGTAAAGACCGTCGGAGGATGAGACAGAACCTAACCTATCCGTTAGTTATCTATGTGGAACATGGTAAGCCTGTACATCTCCTGTCAGACAAAAGACAGGTAAGCTGAAAGTAATGGATGCTGAATGATGTGCAGGTATAAGATAACAGAGAAAGCGAATGCCGTTCTGTAATGGGACGGATAGGGTTTGAGCCACTTATCACGAGTTGACAAGGGACAACATCAACCTACCACGAAAGTGGGCAGACTTCTGTGGTAATGTTTGGGAGGCAAATACCCAACATTAGCCAAATGGTAATTCTTTACAATAAACTTTTAGAACTTTTTAAAGTAGGAATGCAAATGAACGATAAAATCAAAGAAAATCTCCTCGACCAATCGTGTGCGCCGACTGACAACCTGCAATCAAATTGGGACAGGATAGACTGGACTAAGGCGGAGCAAGCTGTTAAGAAGCTTCAAGCTCGTATTGTAAAGGCTCAGAAGGAAGGCAGACATAACAAGGTGAAAGCCTTGCAATGGACGCTTACCCACTCTTTTTACGCAAAAGCCTTAGCCGTAAAGAGGGTTACTTCTAACGGGGGTGGTTGTACTCCTGGGGTTGACAAAGAAATATGGGATACCCCTAAAGCTAAAACGCAAGCAATAACCCAACTCAAACGCAGAGGCTACCAGCCAATGCCGCTGAGAAGAGTTCATATCAAGAAGAGCAACGGCAAACTGCGACCGTTGGGAATACCGACAATGAAAGACAGAGCCATGCAAGCACTCTATCTTATGGCATTGGAGCCTGTATCAGAAACTACAGCTGATACTCGTTCATACGGTTTCCGCAAGGAACGCTGCTGTATGGATGCAGTACAGCAATGTCATAACATTCTCCGAAAGGGATATTCTCCCGAATGGATTTTGGAGGGCGACATAAAAGGGTGTTTTGACCATATCAGCCATGAGTGGTTACTTGCCAATATCCCAATGGATAAGGCAATACTCCGAAAATGGTTGAAATGTGGCTATGTTTTCAACAAGCAAATGTTCCCGACCGAGGAAGGAACACCGCAAGGTGGTATAATTTCTCCGACACTTGCCAATATGACTTTGGACGGATTGCAGAAAGCTCTTGCAGATAGATATAAGCGCCATCATGTTAATGGTAAGTTGTATTCACCAATGGTGAACCTTGTACGTTATGCGGATGATTTTATCATCACTTGCGAGAACAAGGAAACTCTTGAAAATGAAATCAAGCCATTGGTTGCTGAATTTATGTCTGAAAGAGGTCTGACCTTATCAGAGGAAAAGACGGTGATAACCAACGTGCATGACGGTTTTGATTTTCTTGGCTTTAATATCCGCAAATACGGCAAGGACATATTGACCAAGCCGACAAAGAAATCCGAGAAACGCTTTATGGAGAATATCCGTAAGGTAATTAAGGAGAACAAGGGTTGCAGACAGGAGTCGTTAATCAGAATGTTGAACTCTAAAATCCGAGGATGGGGAGGTTATTATCAGCATGGAGCGACACGTGATTCATTTCACAGAATCGACCATCAGATATTCCTCTCACTATGGCAATGGGCAAAACGCCGTCATTCCAAGAAAGGGAAACGGTGGATAAAAGACCGATATTGGCATGACATTCGAGGGAACAAATGGACTTTCGTTTCAAAATTCAAGAAACCAAACGGAAAGGAAGACCAATTGACATTATTGTCTCTGACTTCATCGTTTCCATTCCTGCAATACACGCAGATTAAAGGAGACATGAACCCGTTTGATGCAGACTGTCGTCTGTACTTCTATAAAAGAAAGAAGTCGAAAATGCTTGTTACGCTAAAAGGACGCAAGTCACTGCTGTACCTATGGGAAAAGCAAGGACGCAAATGTCCTATATGCGGTGAGCCTATTGATACGCACAAGGCATGGAATGTCATGCCAACCGTTCAAAACGGAAAGAAATGCAATCTGTTGGTTCATGATGAATGTTTTAAATTATCCCGCAAATCAAATGGAAACAAGAAGTAGTTTGAGCCGGTCTCTGCATACAAACAGAGGCTTAGAAAAGCTTGAGCCGTATGAGGGGAAACTCTCATGTACGGTTCTTAGGGGGGAAGAGGGCAGCAATGCCCTTGACCTACCCGATCGACCGTCAGACTTGGCACAGCGTGACGGTCGAGGGGTGCGTGCTGGTAACGAGATTGCCAAACTGTATGCCGACAACAAGGTGGATGTCATCATCTATGCAGTGGAAAAGTCGCTTGACTCGTACAAGTTTAACCTCCTGCACTGCAAGCAGACTTTTATCTCACAGTTGAAAAGCGGAGCTTTGGGAGCGAGAACCATTGACGAGGGAGCGATGGACGAGAAATCGGGCATGAATTTTTCCGAGTATATGGCTATTCTCTCCGGAAATACCGACTTGCTTGACAAGGCGAAGCTGGAGAAGAAGATTGCTTCTCTGGAGGGTGAGCGCAAATCGTTTAATAAGGGCAAGCGTGACTCGGAAACAAAGTTGCAGTCAAAGACGGCAGAGTTGGGCAACAACAAAGCCTCTCTCAAGGGAATGACCGAGGACTACGACAAGTTTATGAGCCAAGCCAAGAAGGACAAGGACGGCAATATCCTCAATGTCCTAATTCTCGATAGTGTGGAGTCCACGAACTTGGAGGTTATTGGAAAGCATCTGCAAATGTTGGCGGAGAAAGAGACAACTGGCGGACAATACAAGCGGATTGGAGAAATCTATGGTTTTCCCATTGAGATTGTCAGCGAGACAAGTTTTGAAAATGGCTTGCCGTTTGTGGATAACCGCTTTACGGTAAAGGGTAATTACAAGTACCAATACAATTATGGTCATATTGCCAAGTCCGACCCGATAGCAGCGGCAAACAACTTTCTGAATGCCTTGCAAAAGATACCAAGCTACATTGAGCAGTATGATTCAAGATGCAAGGCTTTGGAAAAGGAGATACCGCAACTCCAAGAGATAACAGGCAAGACTTGGAAGAAAGAGGATGAGCTGAAAGGTCTGAAAGCGGAACTGGCGGCGTTGGACAGGAAGATACAGCTTGAACTTGCCCCGCCTACTTCTGAGGTTGAGAAAACAGAAAAATCTCATGAGGTAAAGGAACAACACAAGTCCGAAAATGGCCAAACGGAATCAACTGTTCATCAGAACAGAAAGTTTCGGGTAGGTTTCTAAATAACAATAGGTGGCAGGCATATATTTTATATGTTTGTCACCTGTTATATACACTTTGCTACACAAAATTATCGAGATATTCAAGCAAATAGGCTTAAATAGTCTTAAATTTACGGGCAAATATAGACTTTTTCAATCTTTGTTGCTATTTTCTCGAATAAATTCCGTACTTTTGCAATTGGACTGTACTTGCCTGACCGATGTTGTCACCGTTAGACGTGTTCTTACAAGATAACCGAGTCGGCAGCCTACGCCGCGCTGAGTGTAGTGAAGTCACTTATCTGACATATCTATACAAAAGCGGGCATTGGGTGGGATGACGGTCCAGACATATTGAAGGCGTTTATCGACGCTTTGTTCTTGACACATCGAAATCTTGCAAACTTCCGATATTATAGTCATGAACATAGCCAACGGTAGATGTCCCGGGTGTGATTATATCTATCCGTGGAGTACTATGTATGCTCGTATTGTATCCTATAGGGTACAATAGTGTTCGTATGCATAGGTTCTGCATGGAGTTTATATATTCATATCGGCGTGGGCTCTGACGTTGTCTGTTCAACTATAATAGGCAATGCAAGAGCCTCGATGTGTGGGATGGACAACAGGACGATCTCACGCTTTTTTTATGTCGGAATTTAACGGATTTCTGTCTAGAAAAAAGTTAGCACCGATATGAAAGTCGATGAATGGACATCAAAAGATGTACACACCCCAGGAGGCGGTGAATTCCCTCCTTGCGCTGGACTTACCTCCAACGCCCTCCCCGAAGCTCAAAGCACTGTTTCCGCTGAGAGTTCACAAACAGGGGTGTCCACCAGAAGTGTCTATATATTAAGTAAGTCTAAAGTACAAAAGGAGGAAGAAATTCCTCATTGGTATGCTTTACGCACCACCTATGGTAGAGAGAAAAAAGCATACGACTACATGACAGCCAAAGGCATCACGGCTTTTTATCCTACTACAAATGTAGTAAAACTTATAAAAGGTAAGCGCAAAGTTGTTACAGAGTCTCGTTTACCAAACATCTTCTTCGCCTACGGCACCGAAGAACAACTCAAATCTTTTGTTTACGACAACGTAAACCTCCCTTTCCTCCGTTTTTATTATCGTCACGTCCACGTTGGGCGCAGAATAGAGAAAATTCCATTGATAGTTCCCGACTATCAGATGGATAGTCTCAAAATCATCTGTGCTGCCGATGCGGACAATACCATCGTATCATTAGGTGAAGTGCCTAAGTTCGAGAAAGGACAGTTGGTAAAGGTTATTGATGGTGTATTCAAAGGTGTGGTTGGAAGAGTTGCACGCTGGCAAGGACAACAGAGAGTTGGTGTAGTGGTAGATGAATTGGTAACTGTTTGTACAGCTTATGTGCCAAGTGCATTTTTGGAAATTGTAGAATGATTATTCATATTCAATGCAGAAATGATGAACAAAAAAATTGCAGAATATTTTGATGGACTTCAAGTTGATATAGTTCATATCTCTCAGTCTTTTGCTGTGGACAACAAATCTCCGCAAATAGAACCTGTGCATATATTCAGAGCACTTTTGCATAAAAGTGCAGGAATGGTTAATTATATAGAGGATTGTCTTGACGAGGATTACTACTACTTGATTGATTGGTGCGATATTCATATCCAACAATGTGACAAGTCGCCTTATCCAATGAAAAAGGCTGAATTTTCGCGAGATAGTCAAACTGTAATAAAGGAAGCAATCTCGTTAGAAGAGCAATATAGTACCGAGTCGCATAAATTAGAATTTCTTTTGGCGGCATTGGTCAGCCCTGGTGTTGGCTTTTCCTCGGAGCAATTAAAGACCATGCCTCTGTCAAGAGAAAAGGTTTTATCCTCGATAGACAAGAATGTAAAGAATGGCGTTAACTCTTCTAAAGAAATTTCCACTTCAACCAATATCAGAAAGTCTCAAAATGTATATTGCAGTTCATTACTTGATGTAGCCAATGATGTAGAAATCATTGGTATGGAAAAGGACTTGCGTTCATTGGTTGAGATTTTGGCTCGAAAAGACAGAGCGAATGCACTTATTGTCGGTGAAACTGGAGTTGGCAAGACCTCATTGATACGCAGTTTGATTGGGAAGTTAACACAAAATGAACTTCCAGCATCAATAAGCAATATACAGCCTTATGAGCTTGATCTAATATCTTTAAGCCAAGGTGTAAGCTACAAGGGGGAAATAGAAGACAGATTCAAATCTGTCATAGACGATTTGGCTGATATTTCGCAACCTGTTCTGGTTATTGAAAATTTCCACCGCTTGGGAGAAACAACTTCATCGCTTAATGCCATATTGCCATCGATAAAGAAGATTTTATCCAATAATACCATACAGTTTATTTGTACATCATCAATAGATGGATATACAAAGAATCTTGAAAAAGACAGAGAACTGACAGCCTATTTCGAGAAAATATCCTTGGAAGCCCCTTCGGAAGAAGATACGGTAGAAATCTTGGATAGCAAGAAGAATATATACGAACAATATCATAACATAACTCTTGACAATGATGTCATTCCTGAGATTGTTCGTTTGGCAAAACGATATATGCCAGAGCGTAACCTACCTGCGTCTGCAATAGATCTTTTGGACCGTTCGATGGCTTCTGTGAAAATAGAAAAAGAGTTGGGGCAAACAACAAATGGCGACTCCAGTCCTATCATTTTAAAGAAGGACGAGATAAGAAATGTTGTTGCCAAGATGACAGGTATTCCTATGGGAAATATCCAATCAGAAGAACGTCAAAGACTTTCAAGTGCGGAAGAGATTCTTCATAAAAGAGTTGTAGGTCAAAATCATGCCATCAAGAGTATCTTGGATGCCGTTTTCGAGTCACGTTCTGGGCTGAATAAAAAGGGACAACCAATAGGTTCTTTCTTCTTTCTTGGTCCAACGGGAACTGGTAAAACTGAATTGGCGAAGTCTTTGGCTGAATTTCTGTTTAATGACGAGAACTCGATTCTAAGATTTGATATGTCGGAATATAAGGAAGAACATTCCGTTGCTCTTCTTTACGGAGCACCTCCTGGATATGTTGGTTATGAAGAAGGTGGACTTTTGGTCAATCAAATCAGACAGCATCCATATTCTGTAGTATTGTTCGATGAAATAGAAAAGGCACATAGGTCTGTATTTGATTTATTCCTTCAGATACTTGATGAGGGAAAGTTGCACGACCGTCTTGGACGTGTAGGCGATTTCTCCAATGCCTTGATTATATTCACGTCAAACATTGGTAGCGACTATATCTTTAAGTCATTTGGCGAAGGTCATGTTCCGACACATGACCAGATGTTGGAAGTCATGCAAGGTCAATTCAGACCAGAATTCTTGGCAAGACTTACAGAAATTGTCCCATTCTCACCTATTACGCCAGAGATGATAGACAGAATTTTTGATATTCACATACAAAATCTGCTCAAGATGCTAAGAGAGCAGAATATCTCTTTGACGATTGATGAGTCAGCTCGTAAATATGTAACAAAAGTAGGTTTCAATGCCCATTATGGTGCTCGTCCTATTCTTGGCATAATCCGAAAAGAGATTCGCCGTCCTTTGTCGAAGCTTATTATTTCTGGTGACATCAATAGCGGTGATAGTGTTACCATGAAGTACAATGAAGAGACTAAAGAAATAGCATGGGACATAGAAACTCCTGATTAATTGCAATAGTTTATCATGAGATTTTTCAGATGGCTGAAATGTCTGTTGAATACAGGCATTACCCCCAAAAAACAACAAGAAGTAAGTAACACAATAATAAATAGAAGAACAATGGCAAGAAAAACTGTTATTTCCAAAGTTGTTGAGGAAAATGCTCAGGATGGTGTCATAGAGTTTCCACAAAATAGGACACTCTATGCAGACCAGTTTACTGACGCTGCTCCCAACACCGATGAAGACCGAGAAGGCTTCAAAGCAAAAAGCATGAAGGAAGTTTTCGAACATTTCCAACCATCAAAAGAGGGTGTAACCCTCTCTACGGAAGAAGGTGGTGCTGTATATGAAGATTTCCAGTTTAAGCAGATGAAAGACTTCGAGGATGAGCAGCTTATTGCTCAGAGTGAGTTGCTTAGTGGAAAAAAATCAAAGATTGACGCATACAATTCTGTAATTCGTCAGTTGGAGAAGAACAAGACATTGCGTAACGCATTGAAAAATGATGCTGCGCATGAAGATTTGAAGAATGCGTTAAAGTCTCTCCTTGCAGAGCTGGAGGACGCAGATTAACAACTAAAATTGATTATTATGGCAGTAGAAGAACAGAATTTAGCATCTTCGTCCGATGGAATGGAACTACAGGAAAGACAAACTGTAGCAAATCCTGTGGAACTCCTTCAGAAAAGCCTGTCTGGATTGGATAAATTTGGAGGTTTCCAGTTGTTGAAGGGACTTATCAAAGGTGTTGAGAATATGGATCCTCGTAGAAAAGCCATCAAGAATGTTTTCTTGAACGATAGTGCATACGAGGATGCGAGAAACAGATTGAAGAATGAACTTTCCCTTTGGGTTGAGATTCTTGAATCTGGTGGTAAAGACCCAATGGAGATTGTTGACTCTTGTAAGGAAGAGTGTCAAAAAGCGGAAAGAAATCTTAGCGAGAATTTGTTCTGCATTCATGACGAGATACGCAACCTTGAAACCACTTACAGAAGTCTTGATGCCTTCTTTGCAAATGCGGGACAAGGTAAGGTTGATTGCATCACCCTTATGAACGTCAACAAGGAAGAACTTGGCGACCATGACTCGGAAGATACTCAGGCTGTCCGTGATGAGCTTGAGCGTTATTTCGATCGTTTGAATCTGAAGAACAACTATAGTATGCTTGTAGTCCCAGGTTATCTTGGAGATGCGGAAACGGTGAGAATGTGGGCACAAACAGCCTATAGAAATAAGGTGATAATGCTGACGGATTTCAAGGATAGTATGAACTTTGAAATGCTAAAGGAAGAACTTGACGATGCAAGTCTGCAAGGCACAGACCCATATTTGGGCAATATCGTGATGACAGCCAATTATATTTTAGGAAGAAAGAAGTCAGAGTTGGCTGGCGAGGACGAGGATTTGTTTATTCCAGCTTCTGGCGCTTTGGCTGGCAGAATGTCAAATACTGAAGAGACTGTTATAGCACAGGCTGCAGCAGGCAAGAGATATGGTACTCTCGACAATGTGAAAGGTGCACGTATGGATTTGCGAAAGTCGGAGATTGCAGCCTTGATAGATCTTGGAGTCATTCCGATGGTTGAGGAAGATGGGCGCACAATGGCATTCTCTAACCATACCCTCTACAATGGTGCATCAAAGGGATTGCAGGAGTATTCTATCGTTCGTGTTTTCGACTGGATAGGTAAAGTGTTTGAAAACTACTGTAACGATCATGCTATGGAGATTTGGACACCTGCAATCAAGTCAGAAATAACACAGGACATACATTCTTTCCTGAGTGATTATAAGGGACCTGGTGGAATCATTGAGAAATACACCAATCTCAAAGTTGACCAAGACCCAAAGACAAAGGATATAAGTATCAATGTAGAGATTACTCCATATTTTGCAGCTCAGAACTTCTTTATTGAATTGACAGGAAGAAATACTGCTGCAGGAGTAGATTGGGAGCAGAATACTAAAAACGCATAGAGTGTAATAATCAATATTCATTAATTTAAAAATCATTAGAAGATGGCAGAAACAAGAACAGTTACCATCAACGCTGATGGCATTCAGGAGCGCGAAGTTGCTTACGTTCGCTACGAGCTCAACCAGCAGACCGATGTGGAAGGTCAGCCTACTGGCCGTACACGCGGTGGCAAAATCACAGTCAAGGTAAAGTCGAAGAACGACGGAAACACGGAAATTCTTGAATGGATGTGTGACACCTACATGAGCAAGAATGGTGTCATTTCATTCCCTGACAAGGACGGTGGCGAAATGAAGCGTCTCAGCTTCAAGAACGGTTATGTTGTACAGTATGCCGAGACATACGACGACACTAACGAGACCAAGCAGTTTGAGGAGTTTGTTATCTCTGCAAAAGAGATTCAGGTAGGCAATGCTATCCACAACAATAGCTGGACTATTGACAAGTAATTCTGAAAACAGAAACCGATAAAGATGATTGGAGGCGACACTCCAATGTTTCCTTCAATCATCTTTCTAAAGACATAAAAATATGGCACTACAAGGACAAGTAAGAATACAGGGAGGTGGAGAGTATGGCATTGTTGAATGTGAATATGAGTTTTCACAGGCTGTAGATGATACAGGAAAGCCTATAACACGTACTATGGGTGGCACCATCCGGTTTGTAATGCCTGCCACTTGTGATGATGACCAGTTCTTTTACAAGTGGATGTTCAACAAGACTGCCGTGTATTCTGGCACATTCAGATTTTGCGTGTTCTCCAATGACAATCGGAGAAGATACAAAACAATCGAATTTAAAAATGCTTATTGCATTAGGCTCAAAGATTACTTCAACGACCATGACAGCAAGTTGATGTACACTGATGTAACCATCAGTGCGGAGGCTCTCCGCATAGGAACAGGACTGATGGATAGGGCTATCTTTACAAACTCTTGGGCCTCATTGAGTTCACAAGTGGATGTTTATTCTGATTTCTAAAATAACAACATGTCAACATCTATAAAGAACATTTCTGTAGCTATTGATGGCACAAAATCGTCAGGCTTTTGTATAGAACTTGATGGAACAAGATGGAGACTTGACAATTTTATGTTGAGTCAGTCCCTTCTTTCGCCTAATACTCTTTCATTTTCTCTTCACAAAGAACCAGACGAAAGAATCAACGAGGTTTCTTTCAATGTTTGTGGTGCCATTATAGGCAAGGAAGTATTGATTTCATTAGAGACTGAAAGCGTTGAAAAGGAATCATTGAAGGCAGATACAGATTCAGTGGCTGACATTGAGTTTGCTGGTGTTATTATATTATTGCCTAAAGTTTCGCAAGTGAAAATTCACAAGCGTGATTTAACGTAATTTTGGAATAAAAAAGGCTCTGAAGTTTGTATAACTCACAGAAAATGAGTATCTTTATAATCGCTAAACAATAAAGATAAAACTTCAAAGCCGTGAGCAAAGATACAAAAATTATTTCAGATCTGCGAAGCTTTTTCGCAAAAAATGACGATAATCGTGCAATTAAGTGCATTATGGGTGTGATGGAACATATAAATATACGCTCCAGCCAGATTGGAGTAGAGAAGAAAGAGAACTGCAAGTTCACCACTTTGCAGGTACTCAACCTCCTCATGCTCTTCCCGTTCTTCGTAGTCAAGAATGCGAGTCGATACTCCAACTCGTCCTTGAGTAAATTGTTCAATTGTGATAAAGACATGTTCTATCGTTTTATGAATGATGGCAATGTCAAGTGGCGCAAGTTACTATATGCAATGAATCTTCAGCTGATAAAGAAGATATCAAGCAGCACAACTGTTCATCATGACAAGCCAGTTTGTTTGATTATTGATGATACTGATGCACCTAAGACTGGTATGACGACCGAACTCATAGGAAGAATCTGGTCTCATGTTCATCAAAAGAGCATCCTTGGTTATAAGTGTCTGACCATGATGTTGTCCGATGGCGTTAGCCAGCTCTTTCTCGATTTCTCTCTTCATGGTGAGGAGGGAAAGGACAAGCAAAAGGTTCAGGGACTTACTGCTAAGCAACGCAAAGCTCGCTATACCGAGGACCACGAAGGGCAAGCGGTAAAAGAGCGTGTGGATGAATATCTGATGAAGAAGACAGACAAGGCCATAGATATGGTCAAGTATGCCATCAAGCGAGGTATTCGCTTTGATTACTTGCTCGTAGATAGCTGGTTTACAAACACTAAGCTTGTGCGTTTCATTTCCGGCAGACATATCAAGTGTCACCTGTTGGGCATGATTAAACTGGGCAAAACCAACTATGCAACGAAGCATGGTAAGATGAATGCCAAGCAAATCATCAAGCACCTGCAAAAGGAAAAGGCATGCAAACACAACAAAATACTTCGTTGTACCTATTGTACAATGGACGTTAAGTTGGATGGTGTGCCAGTCCGTTTGTTCTTTTGCAAACGAGGACGCAAGGGAAACTGGAATGGGTTGTTGACCACAGACCTTTCTCTTAGCTTCCTTGAAGCGTATCGTATTTATGCCAGACGATGGGCTACCGAAGTTGCATACAAGGATTGCAAGACCTTGCTGAACTTTGGCAAATGCCAGTCTGTACATTTTGCCGCTCAAATTGCTAGCTTCACTTTGACAATGATGCAGTATAACATCTTGTGTACAGTGAAGAGATTTGAAGCGTATGAAACCATCGGTGGTCTCTTTACAGAGGTTACCAATGACACTCTCGAGTTGTCCGTAACGGACAAGATATGGGCTATCATTTTGGACTTCGTTCTGGAAGCTGCAGAGCGTTACTCTATAGATGCTACAGAGTTGCTGGCAGATTTCATCGAAAGTAATCCTGTTGCCCATACGCTACGTAATATGTATATTTATAAACAAGCAAGTTGATATTTATTCACTTGCGAAACTTCAGTATTAAGAAAAAGACCTATAGTTGTACGACTATAAAGTTACAGTTGTACGACTATACATGTTATGGTTGTACAACTGTAGAGTTATGGTTGTACAACTATAGGGGTTATAGTCGTACAACTATAGATTTTCCTCAACGGCATCATCTTGTCAATAAATCACAAATACCTGATTATCAATAAGTTTCTGTTTCTCTTCATAATTACGATATTCTCAAAGAAACAATAAACGTCTGAAAATACGAGAATCTCAGGCAAGTTAATGTAAAAAAGTTTCATTCTTAACAACGCCACATCACTACATCTTCGGGATATTCTTACTGATTACTTACTTCATTTTCCACCCATCAATGGTTCCCGTCTTCGATGAGAAGTTGCAGCCTATCTGATAAATCTTTCTGCCATCTGCTGCATATTCCCTGGCATAGCCCATATCCTCTATCTGCTTCAGGGCTTCTTCAGCCGAACCATCACGCTTGAATTCGAAGATGTAGATATAGTTCTGGGTCTCAACCACACAATCTACCCTACCTTCGCTTTGCTGCTTTTCAATGAACACAGTGAAACAGCTGATCATTCGCAATACGAGATAGAAGGTGTATTGGAAATAGCGCTCCTTCTCTCGCTCATCATCCTTACGACGCTGGCTATAAGGAATGCTGGCAAAGAAGGAAGTCATCAGATTCTCCAACTGATGGCAATCTCCCTTCGACATCACATCTATTACCTGAATAACCCAGGCATCCGTTGACTTCGATGGCTTCAGATAACTGGAAGCTACCAGCGTCAGGAAACCGCTCCTCACTTCATCATTCGGGAAATCCAGTAGATAGGAATCGGTATCCATATTCCAGTCCTTAATGGTAAGATAACCGCTCTGATAAATCATCGGCAATGGTGCTTCCACATCTGCCTTATAGTCGATAAAACTACTCGTAGGATAAAACCTGTTCACCATCTCATTGATGTTCTCATCAAAATGAGACAATAGGCGAACAAGATAGGTTGGCGAACCGGTGCGGAACCAATAATCTGCCAGAATCTTCTTGCTCAAAGCATTCAAGATGCTGAAAGGATTATAGATATCAAGCATATTGGGACTGAAGTGATAACCGTCAAACTTCCTTTTCAGTTTGTATTTCATCCCTTCCTCCGTCGTCTTGTATCTCACGGCCATCGCCTTGATCTGTTCATCAAAGGTAGAATACAATTCTTCTTCCGTAATTCCACAAAGTGCCTCGTAATGCTCGTCCATACTGATGTCGTTAGGCTGATTGAAACCACTGAACACGCTTACCTGCGAGAACTTGGTAACACCCGTGAGCAAAACAAACTGTAGATTAGCATCGGCAGCCTTGAAGACACTATAGAAACCTTTCAAAACCTCACGATTCCAATCTTCTAACAACCGTTCTTCACCCTTTATTGATGTTTTGATTTGTGTATCAAGCACATCCAATATTGGCTTATCATACTCATCAATTAAAACCACGGCACGGAGTCCTGTTTTCTCATGAGCAGCTTTCAATACATATTCAAAACGACCTCCTAAGGAATCCCTGAAAGGACTTTTACCATATATAATCTCTTGCGATGCAACAAAGTTCTCTAATATGACCTCAAGTTCTCCAGGATTAGTGAAATTATTACCATTGAAGTCAAGATGAAACACAGGATATTGCTTCCATTCCTTCTCCAACTTGTCGATGGCAAGCCCCTTGAACAACTCCATTTTTCCCTCGAAATAGCATTTCAAGGTAGATACGAGCAACGACTTTCCAAATCGTCGTGGACGACTCAGAAAGTATATATTGCCATTTTGCACCAAATCATAAACGAGGCTAGTTTTATCAAGATATACATATCCACCCTCTATGATTTTTTCGAAGTCTTGTATTCCTATAGGATATTTCATATTGCTGCCATTTTAAATTCTTTCGGCAAAGTTACAAAAAATAATGATACAAGCAAAGGAATATCCCGAAAAAAATAACGAGATTGCAAAATACCATATTTGTGGGATTGTTGACAAGGAAAAAAAATAATACCTTTGCCTTTTGAAAATAATAGTTTAAAATCATGGTAGAAACAATGAATAATATTGGAAATAGACAGTCGGATAGCAATGCTGGCTGCAGTAAGCAAAAAGAAGTGAAGAATAAGCAAACCCGGCAGCTGGTACTATGGATTGGCGCTTTGATAGTAGGCGCCGTCTTAGGTATATTCGGCATCAGCTGGCTGGATAGTCTGATGAACTTCATAGCCACGGTCTATACCCGCTTATTCCAGCTTCTGGCAGTACCAACCATAGCCTTGGCAGTTATCACAACCCTGGCATCCTTGGGCAACCAGGCAGATACCGGTAAGATATTCCGCCACGCCATCACCTACACCCTGCTCACGACGATAGCAGCTGCAGCAGTGGGACTGGTGCTCTACAACATCGTTTCTCCAGGCAATTTACCTACAGCCTTGGTACAGAGCGGTATGGCAGATGTTCCCCAAAAGCTGGGAGAAACCAGCTATTATGACCATATTCTTGGGGTAATACCCAACAACATCATCAAGCCGTTTGCCGAAGGAAATGTACTCTCTATATTGATTTTGGCGGCAGCAGCAGGTATTGCTTTAGCCAAGATGCCATCAAGCGATAAAAAAGAAGTCGTGATGAAGGGATTGTTTGGATTACAGGATCTGCTCTTCATGCTGATTCATGGATTAATCTGGGCTCTGCCTCTGGGTATCGTTGCCTTTGCAGCACAACTCTCAGCCCAGTTCTCTACGGGTATCGTGATGGCTTCTCTAGGAAAGTACGTAGCTGTTATCCTGGGAGGTAATGTCATTCAATTCTTCATCATCCTTCCGCTCTTCCTCTTGGCAAGAGGCTTGAACCCTGTACGTACACTGGGCAAGATGATGCCGGCAGTATTAATGGCTCTGTTTACAAAGAGTTCTGCTGCTACGTTGCCGGTGACGATGCAGACAGCAGAAGACAGACTGGGAGTTTCCAATCAGGTTTCCCGCTTCGTATTGCCTATCTGTACTACCATCAACATGAATGGTTGCGCTGCGTTTATCCTCGTAACCTCCTTATTCCTGATGCAGAATGGAGGAATGCCTTTACCTTGGACTACGATGATTCTCTGGCTCTTCATTTCAGTTATCTCTGCAGTGGGTAATGCAGGAGTACCGATGGGATGTTATTTTCTTACCCTATCTCTGATGTCCGGCATCAATGCTCCTATCGGCATCATGGGCATCATCCTGCCAATCTATACCATCATCGACATGATTGAAACGGCAGAAAACGTATGGTCTGATTCCTGTGTCTGTGCCATGGTGGATAGGGATTTGAAAAGATAGAAACAATAGTGAGCATGCAAAAATATCACCATGATTGAAGGATAAGGACAGAAAAACTTTGTGCTTTCAAGATTTATTCGTACTTTTGCAGTCAAAAACAGAAAGGGAGGGATGAATGCTGATGCAGAAATCCCTCTTTAAGTATAACAAAAAAGAAGAAAGCCTATGTTCCATATCGCTCAATACTTCCCTATCACAGACCCTACGTTGATATTCTTCGTAGTGCTCCTCATCATCCTCTTTGCCCCTATCATCATGGGTAAACTCCGTATCCCGCACATCATCGGTATGGTGCTGGCAGGTGTGCTCATAGGCAAATACGGACTGAATATCCTGGAGCGCGACTCTTCGTTTGAGCTCTTCGGAAAGGTGGGACTCTATTACATCATGTTCCTCGCCGCCCTGGAGATGGATATGGAAGGCATGAAAAAGAACAAGTCGCGACTGCTTATCTATGGCCTGCTCACCTGTTTTATACCGTTCTTCCTCACCTATGGCATGAGCATCTGGCTGCTCCACTACTCTGCCAAGGCTTCCTTCCTGCTGAGCTGCATCATGGCATCCAATACGCTGATTGCCTATCCTATCGTTTCGAGATACGGACTGCAACAGAAACCGAGCGTTACGCTGAGTGTGGGGTCGAGCATGATTTCGCTGCTCATAGCCCTGATAATGCTTGCCGGACTGGTAGCATCGTTCAGCAAGCATGACGGCATACTGTTCTGGGTATTCTTCACCCTTAAGTTTGCTGCCTATTGCGGTGTGATGATCATGCTGATTCCCCGACTTACAAGATGGTTCTTGCGAAGATACAGCGATGCGGTGATGCAGTTTATTTTCGTACTTTCGATGCTCTTTATGAGTGCGGCACTTTCGCAGATAGTGGGCATCGAGGGCGTTTTCGGAGCTTTCTTCGCCGGTCTGATATTAAACAGGTATATTCCGCATGTTTCGCCCCTGATGAACCGCCTCGAGTTTATCGGCAATGCCCTCTTCATCCCTTATTTTCTGATAGGTGTGGGCATGCTGATCAATATCAATCTGCTGTTCCAGGGCAGCCATATTCTGTGGGTAGTGTTCTGCATCGCCTTCTTCGGAACCCTGGGCAAAGCCATCGCAGCCTATATCGCCTGTCTGGGTTTCCGGTTACCGCTTTCTTCGGGTCACATGATGTTCGGACTCACTTCGGCTCATGCTGCCGGAAGTATCGCCATGGTGATGGTGGGTATGCATTTGCTCGTAGCACCGGGCACTTATCTCGTCAACGATGATATGCTCAACGGTGTGGTTATCATGATTCTGATTACTTGCATCATCTCATCCATCCTTACCGACCGGTCTTCGCAGAAGATTATCTTGAGAGATAAGGAACTGCCTGATGCAGAAGACGATAAGAAGGTGAGCGATGAGAAGATTCTGGTTCCGGTGAAATATCCGGAATATGCTGATAACCTGATGAGTCTGGCGTTTCTGGTGAGAAACCAGAAGTTGAACAGGGGACTCATCTGCTTGAATGTGGTATATGAAGACAAGGACATGAGATACAACCAGGAACAGGGAAGACGGCTTCTGGAACATTGCAGTCAGCTGGCCGCTGCCACCGATGTGATGACGCAGACCCAGGTTCGTATTGCAGCCAACATCGCCAACGGCATCAAGCATGCCTTCAACGAGTTCCAATGTTCTGAGATTATCATCGGTATGCACATGCATCCTGAGGTTTCGCCGAAGTTCTGGGGAGAATTCCATCAGAGTCTTTTCAACGGATTGAGCCGCCAGATTATCATGGCACGTATCAGACAGCCGTTGAATACATTAAGAAGAATACAGGTAGCCGTACCTTCAAGAGCTGAGTTTGAGCCGGGTTTCTACCGCTGGCTGGAACGACTAGCCCGACTTGCCGGCAACCTAGACTGCCGCATCCAGTTTCATGGCAGAGAAGAGAGTCTGGCGCTCATCAATGAATACATCAAGAACCGGCATCCGGAAGTGCGTGCCGATTATACCCAAATGATTCACTGGAACGAGTTGCCGCAGCTGGCTTCACAGATTTCTCCAGACCACCTGTTCGTGGTAGTAACCGCCCGTAAGGGAACCGTATCTTACAAGACAGCACTGGAGCGTTTGCCGGAAGAAATCACGAAATACTTCTCAGGTACCAACCTGATGATTATCTTCCCCGACCAGCATGGTGATTCCTACGGCGACCAGCTTACCTTCGCAGAGCCTCAGCATCAGGAAGAGATCAGTGCTTACGAATCATTCCTGCAATGGTTTAAGAAGAAGTTCAGAAAATAACAAATTTGTTTTTATCAAAAAGAGTTTTATTACATAAAATAAGGCTCTTTTTTTCTTTTTATCTCTTAAAATTAGGCATTTCCAATTATTTTGCTTAATTTTGCCTGCAAAATAATTTTGAGTAAGAAAATGATAGATATAAAAGGTATAACCAAGAGCTTCGGCTCCCTGCAGGTGCTTAAGGGCATCGACCTGCATATTGACAAGGGCGAAGTGGTAAGTATCGTCGGTCCTAGTGGTGCCGGCAAGACTACACTTCTCCAGATTATCGGTACCCTCGACAAGCCTGATAGTGGCAGCATCATGGTTGATGGCATCGATGTAAGCAGCCTCAGCACCAAGAAACTGAGCGATTTCCGCAACCAGCATCTCGGTTTCGTCTTCCAGTTCCATCAGCTTCTACCAGAGTTCACCGCTCTGGAGAACATCATGATTCCTGCCTTCATTGCAGGCAAGAGCCGAAAAGAAGCCAAGGAGCGTGCCGAGGAGTTATTGGAATTCATGGGCTTGAGCGATAGAGCCAGCCACAAGCCTGCCGAGTTATCCGGTGGTGAGAAACAGCGTGTAGCCGTGGCGAGAGCTTTGGTCAATAATCCTGCCGTCATCCTTGCCGATGAGCCATCAGGAAGTCTCGACACCAAGAACAAAGCTGAGCTTCACCAGCTCTTCTTCGACCTCAGAGACAAGTTCGGTCAGACTTTCGTCATCGTAACTCATGATGAGGGCCTTGCTTCCATCACCGACCGCACCATCCATCTCAAGGATGGAATGATTGAGAAGACGGTGGAAGCAGGAGCTGCTGATAGCCAGGAAGAACCTGCTGATAACAATAAAGAAGTTTCTGCAGAAGAACCAGACTCATCCATAGATTGCATCTAAACGCCCTGAACCAACGGTCACCGGCCGAAGGGAAAGGTAAAGGGCAGAAACTCCTAGCCCAGGGCAACACCCTGGGTTATTACGGACGCAAAAACCTGTCGCCCTGTAAGGGCAAAAGCATTTTATATTCTCGAAAATAACATTATATGGCAAAAAAGATAAAACTCGGCGATTACAATCGCCTTCGCATCGTAAAGAAAGTTGATTTCGGTCTGTATCTCGATGGTGGTGACGAGGGAGAAATCCTCCTTCCATCCCGCTACGTACCTGAAGACGCAGGCATCGGCGACGAGCTGGATGTCTTCATCTATCTCGACCAGGAAGAGCGCCTCATAGCAACCACCGAAACCCCTTTGGCAAAGGTGGGCGATTTCGCCTATCTCGAAGTGAAATGGGTCAACGAATACGGAGCCTTTCTGGGCTGGGGCCTGATGAAGGACATCTTCTGCCCATTCCGCGAGCAGAAGAAACGTATGGTGCTCGGCAACTCCTACATCGTGCATATCCACATCGATGAGGAGAGCTACCGCATCGTTGCCTCTGCCAAGATTGAGCGTTATCTCAACGAAGACCATCCTCACTACAAGCATGGTGACGAGGTGGATCTCCTCATCTGGCAGAAGACCGATCTCGGCTTCAAGGTTATCATCGACAACCAGTATCCGGGTCTCCTCTATCAGGACCAGATTTTCCAGTACATCCATACGGGTGACAAGATGAAGGGATACATCGGAAGAGTCCGTCCTGACGGAAAGATAGACGTTACCCTGCAGAAGACCGGCATCCAGCAGACTGCCGATTTCGCCGAAACCCTCTACCAGTATCTCTTGGACAACGATGGCGAGTGTAACCTTGGCGACAAGAGCGAAGCCGACGACATCTACGAGCGTTTCCATGTGAGCAAGAAGGTTTACAAGCGTGCCGTGGGCGATCTATACAAAAAGCGCCTCATCACCGTAAGCCCAATGAGCATCCGATTGGCAGAATAAAGCAGATTAGATGTATATATATATAATAAGGTATATATATAAGGTATATATATAAGGTATATAATCGAGTAGGAGAAAAACTACTTTGTTTTCCTCCTACTCGATTTAATACATTGGATATCACAAACCATGATTTCCTATGTTTAAGGTCGCAAATTGCAACCTTAAAGATTTAATATTTTAGACGAAAAAAGCCAAGAAGCTCCTGGCTTCTTGGCTGATGCTTATTTATGTTTTTTCTTGTATTCTTCTATTTCGCGAATTCATTGCTACTTATTGTTTGTTAATTTTTTAACCGCCGATTCTACTTTATCCCAAATCTCCTCTAAACGCTTCTTTATTGGACTATAGTCACTTATTGAAAAGTAATGAAAGCTAGCCATCAGGTTACCATCCATATCGGTATCGAAGTATAAGCAATTTCGCTCATCATCATATATGGTACCTTCAAGTAATAATTTCTCAAGTTCCTTACATTTCTTTTGACTTGGACATTGTATGAATATTCGAATTTCGTGGTAATTCTTGAACCAGCAATTCATAGAATAATCTTCCTTGTCTGATAGTGATGCAAACATAAACAAATCTTCACCTTTATAGTGTCCAGTTTCTTCGAAATCAGACAGATAGGTATGTTTAGTTTCATCTTCCCAATATTCCATGCTAAAATCATCTTTTAGTTTTTGGGCTATGGCATCTCTTTCAGAATCGATTAAATATCTATCATACCATACACGTGGTATAGCTACAGCAATGTGTCCTTTAAACCAACTTATGCAAACGGGTGCTTTTTGAGAAGTCATCCAGTCGTATAGTCTGATGTCTTGGCATAAGATGTTATGAGCAATGGCAAGTTGAAGATCCCAGTTCTCTAAACCATTCAGTGACACAATGTTGCTCTTGATGTACTCTTCTAAAAAGAATGTAATCTCCTCCTTGTTGTTGGCATTCTTAAATGCTGCTATAAGCATCTTTCTTATGATAGGCTCATTAATGAGGAATGTCTTTAAGAACTTTTTAGGTTCACTATCTTCTGTTACATAGCGGTTCTCTAGTTGACCATCCCATTCGTACAAATTGGAGTTGATAGCACGAAGTAGTACATGATTCTTTCGATAATATGGACTGATGCCTTCCTTATCAAACATTTCTTGAATACACTCACAGTTCTTGCAGAATACTTCTATTGGCATTCCTTCTTCATAGAAGAAACAGGTAGTGCCTTTTATGAATGGATTGACTTCTACACTTTGAAACACAGTTAGCCAATCTGGATTCTCTGCAATTCTCTTGGCCTTTTCTATTTCTTCCTGGAATGGACGTGGCCAAGAGCCAATCTCCTTGGAAGCAGCTACTGCCTCAAAGAAACTGTTATTACATTTTTCCCTGGATTTGAGATCATAGAATGTACTTGCTTTGTGCTGATTCGAAGCAACAGCTTTTGTAAAATTAGATAAATTACGTAGCGTGTTGGTTGCTGGTATCAAACTGTCAATATTGGTATTCTCTATGATGTTCCATACGATTCTCATCCATTTTTGGTAAATATCTGCTTCCCAATCCTCATAGCATAGTATAAATTCACAAATGGCTCCAAATACAACCAAGAGCGTTTGTGAAAACGTTGCTGTAGAATCCAGAAAGAAGTTTTCCTCTTTCTCTTTTCCCCAGGCCGGGGTGAGTGATTTGGCAATTTCTTCTTTATGCGAACAAAGTGTATCTAAGACTTTTTCTAAAGCCGTAAAATATTCTGGATGGTTGGTCAAGACTTTCTCATATTCATCAAATCCTAAATATACATTTTCATTTTTTTTGCTTTCTGAAAGTGTATAAAATGAGTAAATGGGAAGTTCTTTGCTTGTCATTTCTTTAGCTGCAACATCACTATCAATCATATATCGATAGGCAAAGAATCTACTGAAAAATCTCATATAGCTTTCATCAGAATTAGATTTGTTTTTATTCCAAAACAAGTCTATCCATTTGGCATCCAGTTTCAGAGAAATACTTTCTTCATGTGAGATTAATTCATTTTGAATGCCACCCTCTAAGTCAACCTTTTCTTCTGTCAATGTTTTACATTTTCTTAAAGCACCTGTAAATTCTGCTTTAAAATTATCAAAGACAGATAGAGGCAGACCACGAGCATTCATCTTCATATATAGTTCTTCTGAAAGATTGTACTGCATTAGGGGGAGTACATAGAATTGCAATCTCTCGGTCTTTTCCAAGAGATTATTATTTTCAGTCTTATTGTATTCCTCGTTCATAGCATCCAGCATGACAAGCATACCTGCAATGGTAGAATCTTTGTCAAAATTATGATAGTACCATCTTGCTCTACGTATGCAAACGCTTGGCTTTTCATCTTCTAAGCTGCATGAATATTGAGCTAAAGATTGGCAAAAAGCAGTAGCTGTAGCTCTAGTCTCATAGGTGAAACTTTTAAGTGCATGGACAATGCTTTCTGCTACTTCCGTATTTTGTCTTTTCTCTTTGTTAAGAAGAAACCAATGAAGAAGGAACAGAGTTGTAAAACGCTGCTGACCATCTAATAGCTCCAAGATATACTCTTTTTGATTTGTAATATCTTCAATATTCTTGATAGAACCATAGATAAAATGAAAGTCCATGATGGCATCATTTTCAGATGTCAAGTATTTAAAAATATCCTTCAAGAAGGAATTTCTTATCTTTGTTTCTGCTTCACCAAGTCTTCCTTGCGCATAGGGTCTCTGTATTCTTGGTATGATAACTTTCGAAATTACTATAGGATCCTCGTCTTTTGCGTATGAAATAGGTTTGCTGAAGATACTTCTGAATGTATATGTCTCACTCATTGTCTTTACTTTTTAATGTTTAGATAATCTTTGAGTTCATCGCAAATGTAGGCTTGATATTTATTCATGTCCTCTTCTCCCCATCGAGAGCGGTTTGTTCCGTTTTCGTCGAAGAGTTTCATGAAGACATAAGTAGTTGTAACTGGAACATAAATGCCAGCTTTCATTCTTTCAATGATTTTACGACGTTTCACTACAAATAAGCTATTACCATATGAACGGTTGGTTCCTGAGTCTAATAGAGTGAGGTTCCCAATATTATTCTTAACCTCCTCTGGTGCATCAGTCCACTCTTTTGCGATTTCTCGTATTTTCTCGATGGCCTTGTCAAGTTCTCCTTCTTCGTAAAGCTCATTTATGAAAGATCTTTCCTCTTCATTCATACTTAAGTCTTCAAGAGCTATGCTAATCCATTCCTTTTTGCTTGATATTTCTTTCAATCCATTAGTTGTGAATGAATCTATATGTTCTATATCCCAACCTTGTTTAGTAAGAACATCAAATGGAAATTTATAGATAGAACTTAACTCGCTTTGGCTCTCAAGTCCTTCTGCTTGCTTATTTAAATGATGGACATTTAAGAGCAAGAGCAAATTAAATATTCGGCTATCACCAAAGCTGAGGTCAATATGTCCCTGTTCCACAGTGATATTTTGTGTCTGATCACAAATTTTTTGTTTAAGCCAATCTTTAAATTCACCCCTGGACTCATTTTCATCCATGTGATTGAAATGATAATAACACTTCGGAAGCAAGTTGCCTTGGTACTGACTGAGCATACCTATAAGGTTATAGGTGATGACATCCTCATACCAATCTTCTATTGTATGGAAGATATTAAGTATTTCATCCCATTCCGTGGTTAATGCTTGAATCAATTCAACATTAGATTTTCCATCAAACTTGTCGTAGAAATAGTTGAACACAAAGTTATTCGTTGCGAGTTTTGTTTCACAGTCTCTTAACAGTGTATCAACTTTTCCATCAAGATTGTCATCGTCTTGATTTAAGACAGAAAGAGTTTCCATCTTATATCTTAGATTAAAGATGAAGTCAATGCGGTTAGGCATATCAATTCCTTTGGCGTTTAAAAAACACCAGAAAGCATCATTTTGGAGCGTATTTTCAATATTTTCCCATTCTAAGGCACGCTGCATTTGAATATGCTCTTGCGATTCCAAGTTCTGTGTTCTGAGAAAGAGAGCTTTTATTAATTCAGCATCTGTTAGATAAATCTTACCTGTATTGATTTCTCTAAACTCTTTAATGGCATCTTTGTCATCTGCAAGTTCATACCATAATACTTGGACAGATCCATACATTGAATATTTATCTTTTTCCGCATTTAATAATGAACGGAATATGTTCAGAATATCGCTCACTTTTGTGCTTAAGTTGTATCTTTGGCACAAACTTTTTGCACCTGTAAGTTCATACTCATCAATGCTTCTTATCCATTTGTCAATAGTTTCATAGGCTTGACTCATGTGGAAAAAATCAATATTATCATTGCATTCATCATCGTTGTTTCCAATATTTGCTAAGAAAACTGAAGACCCTTTTCTTGTGGCATAGGTAAGATGATAGAGTTCTATTTCATCCTCTTTTAAACTTTCAGCAGAAATATTGCACTTCGTAATTAAATACTTGTACAATATATAAAGAGTTGTAAGTCTTTGTTGACCATCTATGATCTCCCATGCTTCTGCATCTTTCTTAGCATCTTTTGGTAGGAATTTTTTCAGTACTTCTTTGTCTGTGATTTTTCTTGCTACTACCGGCTGCAGACAATAGTACTCACCTTCGTTGATACCTTGTATTCGCTTGTTAAAAGTGCTACTTGCATAACATAATAAGTCACTTAGTAGTTGAACCACCTGGATGCTGGTCCATCTATAGCCGCGCTGATATGAAGGGATATAAAAATAATACCCCTTCATAAGTTCTGTTACCGCTTTTCTGTCAATACTATTAACCATAGCTTTGCTATTTTATCTTTTTTAGAACATCCCCAAATTTGGCATAGTTGACCACTACACCATCATCTAAGTCAAAATTAATTTGTGCTTATCCACTTTACATGGTAAGGCTCTGCAAAGATAGTGAAATTTGTTTAGAATCAATACTGATTTACTCGTTTTTTCACTTTTTGGGGGATTTATATTGTAATCTGTGCGAAAATTCTGCATAGAAGTTGTTTCATCTTGTTAATTATGCCAATATCGTATAATTTTAACTGGTATTTGCTTGGCTATGGCCATATCTATAAGTTGCTTTGTCCTTGTACTCATTCCATCCCAAAAAGCAATAAGCACATTAGCTCTTTCTACCATTTTAATGTTTGATATACCAGCAGCACTTCGGCCGAATCTATCCCATTCAGCAAAGTTAGATTCAACTAGGATTTTTAATTCTGCTGGATAGTCTTTTTATCAATTCTGTTGTACCAATGGAAGTTCCTGAGAGTAAGATGACATGATGCGTCTTAAGTTTGTTCTCAAGGTAGAGGCAGCATTTTTCTTTCATCAAATCACAATTGAAGAAACTGCTGCTTCCTGCAATAATAGCTCTATATTTTTCCATACCATTTTTGTAAATATTCCCAGTAACAATTTGGAATGTGTATTCGGTTAGGGCGCCTTTGAAGAAAGCAATGTTTGCATAATAACTTCGGCATCTTTCTGCTTCGTCCTTAGCAGGATGAGCTGGTTTGTCATGTTTGCTGAGTCTGCATTTAGGGGTTGCAGTTCTCTGTTTGATATTATCATTTCTGACAGCGTTACCAGCATTGGAAATGAGGCTTTTTTATTTTGCAATTCTTTGCATAGCCTTGTTCTTCCTGACACCGTGGTGGTAAACCAGGACGACGACATCCATGGCATCATCATCGAGAACGCCAAGTATGCCGACATCAAGAATCTGAAGCTTGCCAACGGTGAGCCTATCGCCACGCTGAAGAGTTATCTGGAGGCAGGCAAGAAGCTTGCTCCCATGCAGCTGATTCTGGAAATCAAGGCACATCAGACTCCTGAGCGTGAAGACAGATGCGTAAAGGCTTGCCTTGATTTAGTAAAGGCAACCGGCATGGAGAAGCAGGTGGATTACATCTCCTTCAGCATGCATGCCTGCGAGGAACTCGTGAAGCTGAACCCACAAGCCCGGGTTTACAATCTGGGCAGCGACGTGGCTCCCAAAGTCATCAAGCAGAAAGGCTTTGCCGGCATCGACTACTATGGTGGTGCCCTCCTCAAAAATCCGAACTGGATTAAAGAGAGTCACGACCTGGGCATGAAGGTGAATGTATGGACCATCGACCAGATGAAGGAGATTCAGAAATGCGTAGATTCCGGCGTTGACTTCATAACCACCAACAAGCTAGAAGAAGCTAAGAAGATTGCCGAAGGCAAGCTCAACTTCAAGTAAAGAATAAAAGGAAAAATAGAATATGAATTGAGAATTCAGCAAATAGCCAAGATGCTTATTTGCTGAATTCTTTTGTTTTTGTATCTACCCTTTATTCTTCTACAACAGCATCCAATACGCTCCGCAAATTACCTATCAGATAAAACGGAAGATTAATCAACGTAAACTCCTTGCCATGAATGGTCTTGACCTTATCTACAGAATAAGGCTTTGACCAGATACGGATGGCTATATTAACTTCCGAACTATCCATAAATACCTGGAGAGAACGGAGATGGGCATTGGTTCCACTCTTTACCTCTATCGGATAAAGCTTGGAGTTATGAGAAAAAATGAAATCAACCTCTGCACCGTTATTCGGCTTTGCCCAAAACGAGCGATGCTGTCCCACCCTATCTTCCAAAGCCAATAACTCCTGAGCCGTAATTTGTTCTGCAATATGCCCACGCCAACTGTCCACCATGTCGGTGGAACCAATGATTTCCTTTCTGATTCCCGCCTGATAGTTCACCAATCCCGTATCAAACCAGATGAGTTTTGGCATTCGCTTGGTCTCAGGGATAATTGGCAACTGGGTAGAAGATACAGGGTAAATCAACTCCAAGAGCATAGCCTTCTCCAGCAATCTAAAAGCCTCGCCCACCTCTCTTGACTTATAGCCAGAATTGGCAAAGTTGCCTAACGTAATGGTCTCACCCGAAAAAGCCCAACCATAGGAGAGGATGAATCTCACCACGTCAGTCAACTTATTGCCTCTGACGTATTTCTCAGAATCATCCTTATAGGCTTGCACCAGAGTTTCATAAACATCTTCGATACCAATGACATCTTGGGTTTCAGCATACTGCTGCACTGCTTCAGGCATCCCTCCCACAATGGTATATTGATTGAAAAGATGCATCAACTGTTCATGGAAGGCAACCGTATACTCAGCCTTCTGCGAGAGTACGGCAAGCAGATTATTCTTGCCGATAGCCCCCAGGAACTCCGAAAACGAACAAGGTCGCAAAGCCAGATACTGTACTCTTCCCACAGGGAAACTGACTTTAACATCCACCAGATTCTCCAACAGACTGCCAGCAGCAATAACATACAAATCTGGTCTCTGTTCATAGAAATACCTGAGTAGTGCTATGGTTTTAGGAGAATTCTGTATCTCGTCGATAAAAAGAAGTGTAGTTCCTTCTTTCTTAACCTTACCGACACTGGCATACAGCATATTCACCAGGTCGTCTAAAGGAATCTCCATTTCAAACAACTTGGCATTCTCATTTCTTTCCAGATTGAAATATAGATAATTATCAAACTGAGAGCCAAACTCATTGACCACAGTTGTCTTGCCAACCTGTCGAGCTCCTCTCAGGATAAGAGGCTTATGCTTTTTGTCTTGCTTCCAAGCCTCCAATTTACTGATGATATTTCGTCTAAACATACGCATTTGTTTCAAATCAGGGGCAAAGATACTACTTTTTTGTCGCAAATCAGCGGCAACAGCGTTAAAGTTTGTTGTAAATCAGGGGCAACTAGGCATATCATTGTAGCAGCTCCCTGTCTTATACGTGAAAAAGTTGTCACCTTTAGGATGGTTAAACTAAATTTGTTACTATCTATTTTTCTTATCACTAAATGAGTTACGCATTTTTATTTTTATCACTATATGGGTTGTCAGCGAATCCCCATTATACCTAACTAGGTTACTC
>JAJVTK010000033.1:0-43129 GCA_021622245.1 Segatella copri
ATATATTTATATATATATATATAATAAACTTCTAAATAAAGACAAAAGTGAAGGGTCAGAGAAAAACTGAGGAACTGAGTTATTGAGGAACTGAGTCATTGTAGTAAAAACATCATAACCCTCGTAAACACCTGATTTACTGCTTAACTCTATACTTTAAGAGAGCAAAGCTATGAGTTGCGACCCATAAAACTATGAGTTGTCACCCGCAAAACTATGAGTAAGGAAGTTTAACTACTTTCAATCTGAAAGCACATTTCAAACATTTCCTTATCACACCCCCAAATTTGGCAGTATCAGAGAAAAGTTGTATCTTTGCACGGAATTCCATCCATTCCATCCATATCTACCATACCTTCTAACACCTTCCATACCGCTCCTTCCATGCCATCCCCATAACTTCTTCCATACTATCCCCACAACTCCTTCCGCCCAGCTTCCGCACGCGTCACTCCATCCGAAGTATTAAAAGGAAAAAGATAAAAAAGGTATGGCTTTTCGAGTTATTTTTTGTACTTTTGCAGCCGATAACGCATTTTGCGAACAAAACAGGATTCTTTAAAAGAAAAGAAAGGAAATAACAATGAAGAAAATATTATACTTTGTGGCAGCCCTGGCTGCTGCATCCTTTATCACTACGACGGGTACCAGCTGCAAGTTTGCACCCGACCAGCATGACGGCGATACGGTAGCTGCCAGCGAGTTTTACCCGATAGATACCTCTGCGGCTCATGCCAAGAAGATGGCGAAGATTGCTGCCATCAAGAACGGAAAAGACAGTATAGGCATCTATTATGTGGGCAGCAATTCTACCAAAGACCTCATCGAGCTCGTATCCTATCCTTCACGCCGCGACACGATGATGTACAGCAAGACCCGACACATAAAGGTGAAGGGCAATGCCGACATCAACCACGTGGTTCGTGTAGACTTCTATCTCCTCAATGGCAAGGATTCACTGGTGAAATATGTGGAGGAAGTGGAGCTCAAAACAAATCATTGAGCACCACTTCATTCTGGGCTATGCCCGAATACATATTCCGCTGAAGACCATAACTGCTGATAAACGTCAGCTGTATCGACTTTCGGGTCTTTGTTTCCTCCCTAAAGCGGACAATCTTGTTTCTCAGAATCTTCTCGTAATCCTTATTGATGGCAAACTCACTTTCCGAAAACTTCATTTCACAAAGATTAATGGTATTGTCACCACGCTCTATCACCATGTCTATCTGGGCTGCCCGCTCCGCCGCCCCGGCATCACTCTTGCTTCGCCAGGAATACAACTGGGTAGACACACCAGAAATTCCCAACCGCTGCTTCACCTGGTCGATATGATTCATCGCCAATATCTCGAAAGAGACTCCAGCCCAGGCATAAAAACGGGGCGTGCGCTGCAACTTGCTCCAATACAGAAGATTACGGAATGAACTATCGCGCAGGAAACGGAAATAGAACAAGGTGAAGAAATCTACCAACTGATAGAGAGACTTTCGGGTAGAACAGCCATAGTTGACATACTTTCTGATGAAACCGCAAGATTCCAGATTGTCGAGAATCGTGGTCAACGATTTGCCCGACTTCATCCCTGTGGCATCGGCTATTTCCGAGCGCATCATACCATAACCACGCTCGTTCAGGCATTCTACCACCTTGACGTATGCCTCAGAATCCTTAAACAGAGAGCGATAGAGAATCGTAAACTCATTGTACAACTGCCCATTGGGATTGAACAGCAGACGGTCTATATTCTGAGCCAAACTTAACCGCTCGTCCAAAAGATTCAGGTAATATGGGATTCCTCCCAATATCATATAAAGTTCAGCCAGTTCATATCTGGACAACATCATCCCCTTGGTCTTCAGAAATGCTTCCGACTCCCCTAGAGAAAAAGGCTGCAGGAAAAGACGATGAGTAAGACGACCATAAAGTCCGCCATGGTTATTGATAAGTTTATCCATCATCCAGGAAGTGGCAGAGCCGCAGACAATGAGAACGATGTCGCGACGTGCAGAGGCCCATCCATTCCAAAAATGCTCCAGGGCAGAGATAAAATTAGAGCCTGCAGTATCCATCCAAGGCAGTTCATCAAGAAAAATCACCTTACGTTCTATCCCGTTCAAAGAGTCGAGATAAGAGATAAGCATCTCGAAAGCATCGAGCCAGTCGTGGGGAACAGAGGTTACATTCCTATCATAACGTCGAAGCGTATAAAAGAAGTTTTTCAACTGCTCCTGTGTGTTTCCGCCCGCCAATCCTGATGCCTGAAACACCATTTCCTGCTCAAAATACTCGCGCACAAGAAACGTTTTCCCCACTCTGCGGCGTCCGCATACTGCCACAAATTCCGACTGTCTTGACTCGTATATACGTGCCAAGGTATCCTGTTCACTCTTTCTGCCTATGATATTATTCTTCATTTCTTATTCTCCTGCTTTAATTTCTAACCATTTGCAAAAATAGCAAGAAAAAAGTAATTATTGGCTATTTCTTATATAATTTTCAGCCAATAATACCTATTTTTAAGCATTATTGGCTAAAATGAGCGGCATATTTAGCCAATAGCCAAAAAATCAGCACAAAAAAGGCTAGCATGCAAAAACGCACACTAGCCTTTTTCGTATTTTATCTAACCTGAATTTCAAATCACTTAATAGCCTAAGCCTATAACTATAAATTATAAACTATAAGCTATCAACTAATCATAGAATCCCGGCTGCTTATACTCAATGCCCAGTTCATCATCTACTGTTGCGATGACACCCTGAATCTGACCCATGGCAAACATACGGCCGAGGAGAGTGTAACCGGCATTGTGACCATGATTGCTCTCATCGAATACGCCACCTGGCTCATCAGTGAAGGTCATACCGTGGTCTACTCGCATTGGCAATCTGCGGCCCGAATTGCACTTGCCTTCCTGCTCAGCCTTCTCGAAGATGCGGCAAAGTTCAATGAGACGGCCGCGACCACCCAAGTGAGAAGCCTCTGTAAAGTTGCCGTTAGGGAAGATGTAGCAAGAGCGCAGATGAACAAAATGAGTGCGGTCGGCAAACTGCTTAGCCATTGCCACACAATCGTTGTGCTCGCCGGCAGAGAATGAACCTGCACAGAAAGTCAGACCATTGTGCTTGTTTGGCACAGCATCGAGCATCCACTGGATATCCTCGGCACGACCGATGATTCTTGGCAAACCGAATACAGGATAAGGAGGATCGTCTGGGTGAACACACATATTGATATCGTACTCATCGCAGATAGGCATGATAGCCTCCAGCCAGTACTTCATGTTTTCCTGCAACTTCTTCTTGTCGATGCCATCATAAAGCTTCAACAAGTCGCGGAACTTCTGGACAGGAGCAGAATCGCCCTCGCTGAAGTTACCCGATACGAAACCCTGGGTCTTGATGATGATATTCTCTACCAGGGCATGATCCTGCTCTGGTGTAGAAGTCTTCTTGATTTCATCAGCCTCAGCCACGAGGTCTCTGCCCCACTTGTGCTCCTTAGAGAACTCAGCCCAATCCTTACGAGCGCCTTCACGCTGCAGGATGTAGATATCGAAGTAGGCAAACTCGCCCCAGTTCATATAGAGGTTGTTGGCTCCGTTAGGATTGTCGTGCGACAAATCGGTACGTGCCCAGTCTAATACAGGCATGAAGTTGTAGCAGATGCACTTGATGCCTTCCTCACCCAGGTTGCGGAGACTTTCCTTGTAAACCTCAATCTGATGATCACGGTCAGGACCGCCATATTTCAGGGTTTCAACCACAGGCAAAGACTCTACCACGCTCCATTTCATACCGTAAGACTCGATGTACTCCTTGAGTTCATGAATCTTCTCGCGTGTCCAAACCTCGCCCAGAGGAACATCGTGCAATGCAGTAACAATGCCCTCAACACCTATCTGTTTCAACTGTGCAAGTGTAATCTTATCTTTCTTGCCAAACCAGCGCCATGTTCTTTCCATATATATTATATAATGTATAAGTTTAAAAATGAATTATCTTGCAGCAACATACTTATGCAATGTCGCTCTTACTGCACCCTTACCGGCAAAGAGTTCCTTCACCATGCCCTCAATCTGCTCGCCGAAGCCAGCCTCATAGAGATCGAGACCGAACACATCCTTGCGGGAATAGAGATTCTTCAGGCAAGAGTAGTCCTGATCTGCCTTGCCTACCTCCAGAGGAGCTACGATGGCCTGCAGTTCTGCCAACAATGGGTCAGAAGATGGCTCGAATGGCTTCAGGTTATCATCCAATGCCTTGAGATAACGGGCATAACCTGCCAATACCAGAGGAATCAACACGAGATTGCTCTTGTCGAGACCACGGTCGATGTACTTCTTGATAGTCTCACCGAAACGGATAGAGAGTTTCTGGCTGGTATCGGTAGCGATACGCTGAGGAGCATCTGGCATGAACGGGTTAGGCAGACGCTTGTTGATAACGGTGCCGATAAACTCGTATGGATTCAATACACCTGGATCTGTTACTACTGGCATTGCCTCGATGTAACCTATCTTCTGGATGAAGGCACGAAGGTCCTCATCAGCCATCTCGGCAGAAATCAGGGTGTAGTCGAGCATGCAACCATAGATTGACATCGCTGTATGGAGAGGGTTCAGACAGGTGGTTACCTTCATGGTCTCAACCTCATCTACAGTCTTGCGGGTGGTATAGAGCGCACCGCCCAACTCCAATGGCGGACGACCGTTGGTATAAGTATCCTCGCAAACGAGATACTGCACTTCCTCGGCATTTACGAAAGGAGCGGTGAAAGTATGCTTCTCGGTGATAATCGTATTGTTATCCTCGAAACCATCCTCAGCGAGCATCGCCTGTACCTTCTCGTGTGGACGAGGAGTAATCTTATCAATCATAGACCAAGGATAGGTAATCTTGCTGCTGTCATTGATATAATCTACGAAACCAGCCTCTACGATACCATCCTGTGCCCAACGCTCTGCATAAGCCTTTACGCCAGCCTTAACATGGTCACCATTGTGAGAACAGTTGTCGGTAGACTGAAGAGTAAGTGGCAACTTGCCTGCCTTATAACGCTCATAGAGAAGAGCAGTAAGCTTACCCATAGCAAATACTGCATCAAGACCACGTGCCAAATCGGCATCATTGAAAGAATATCCCTTCTCGGTGATGGTAAAAGTTACCATCTGCAAAGTTGGAGTTTGGAAAATCTGGACCAATCGTGCCCAGTCCTCACCAAACTGCTTATCCGCCTTAAGGCTTTCTGTGATAGAAGCGATGACCTTCTTCTCGATGGTTCCGTTGCTCTGGAGGCTGACGAGAAGAGAGAGATTATTGTAAGGGCGATAAGCCTTGTCGATAATTTCGTAGTCGAAGCTTTCTGCCACGATTACACCACGATCATACTTGCCTGTGTTAAGCGCATCGTTGAGGATGGCTGCCGGGAAAGCACGGAAGATGTTACCTGCGCCGAAGTGAACCCAAGTAGGCTCGTCGTGAGTCTTCTTAGCTACGGCTGCGATGTCATACTTAGGAAGCTCATAACCCTTAGCTTCCCATTCTGCAGCATTAAAGCTGTCTGAAAGAATTTCGTTCAGTTTCATGATTATACAGTATTTTTTGATTGTTCTATGTTTTTTACTTCGTATATTGCTTCGTAAATTTCCAACGAATTGTCGCCGGCAAAAGTACAAAGAAATTCCGAAACATCTGTTCTTTTCGGGCAATATTTTCGGAAAATGAACGATTTGCAAACACATTTGAACGAAAAAGCAAATGCCCAAACAAGTTATTCCTGCTTGGGCATGATATTTTTTATTCTTCTAAAGCTTTAATCTGCTTCTTCGGCGTAACGCCAAGTCCCTTCAGGCTCTCTACCCTTCTCATCACATTGCCGGTGCCGTCATAGAGTTGCTTCTTCGCCTTGCCGAAGGTTCCGGACAGGCGGGTTATCAGATCGCCGATGCCCAGGAAAGTATCTTCGAAGCCAGCCACCTTATCATACAGGTCAGCGGCCGTCTTCACGATTTTCTCCACATTCTTGTTCTGCCGGTCATACTGCCAGAGATTATAGGCAAGCTGGAGCGCCATGAGGAGATTGCTTGGTGAGATGATGATAATCTTCTTCTGGTAAGCATAGCGGCTGAGGTCGGGCTGCTGCTGCATCGCTGCGATATAGCTGGTCTCGTTAGGGATGAACATCAGTACGAAGCCGATGGCATCATCCACCAGTTTGGAATAGTCTTTGGCTGCCAGTTCATCGATGTGCCTTCTTACGCTCAGCGCATGTGCCTTCATCAGGCGTTCCTGTTCAGCCTCATCTTCAGCTGCCAGAGCATCGGAATAGGCAGTAAGCGAAACCTTGGAATCGATGACCACACTTCTGCCTTCCGGGAATCTGACGATGACATCCGGACGATAGTTCTTTCCCTCTTCATCTTTCGTATTCTCCTGAATGAAGAATTCCTCATTTTTACGAAGTCCGCTGTTCTCCAGGATGGTTTCCAGCACCATCTCGCCCCAGTCGCCCTGCATCTTGCTGTCGCCCTTCAATGCCTTGGTCAGGTTGGCAGCATCGGAGCCAATCTTCTCGGTCTGCTCCTTCAGGTTCAGTACAGTCTGCTGCTGTTCCTGCTGGAAGAGTTTCATCGTTGCCTCGAAGGTGTTCTGCAGTTCCTTCTTGTTCACCTCGTTCTGGGTTTTGCTCTCCTCTACAGATTTCTTGAAATCAGCAAACTGTTCCTTGATAGGTTTCAGGAGTTCATCCATCTGCAGACGGTTGTTTTCCTGCAGAGCCGACTGCTTGGCAGCCAGCTGCTCAGCCGCCACCTTCTGCTGTTCTATCGTCATTCGCTGCATTTCCTGCTTCAGGCTCTCGAGTTTCTGTGCCCACTGCTGGTCGCTTTCCGCCCTGAGTTTCGCCGCATACAGCCGTTCGTTCTCCATTTGAGATTTCATTGATTGAACCTCAGAAGCATGATGCAGTTTTATCTGTTCGATGTTAGCCGCCAGCACCTGAGCCTTCGCTATAAGCTGCGTTTTCTCTTCTCCCGCACTTTTTGCTTCCATCAGTTTCCCCACGAAGAATCCGATGGCAAGTCCTATGA
This sequence comes from Segatella copri, assembly GCA_021622245.1. Taxonomy (GTDB): domain Bacteria; phylum Bacteroidota; class Bacteroidia; order Bacteroidales; family Bacteroidaceae; genus Prevotella; species Prevotella copri_J. Next base: position 7,094 of record JAJVTK010000033.1, read on the forward strand.
TGATTCCAATTACTATTTCCATTTATCCTTGTTTTGAATGATTCTGTAAATCTGCAAAAATTATGATTTGCAAAAGTAATCATTTCAAGACATAACACCAAACATCATGGGGGATTCTTGTAGATATTTAACTCTTCTGCATTTAACTATGCAAACAAAAAGAGCGCACCACTCTTGGCACGCTCTTTTCTTTAAATCATCTTTTAAATATACATTATCTGTTGGCAGTAGGCCACTGATAAGTATCAGTGCAATGGATATCGGCACTCTGGTCGGCAATCATCAACTTGAAGTCGCCTTCCTCCAATCTCCATTTGCCATTCCAACCTACGAAGGCCAAATCGTCTGCCTTTAATTCAAATGTCATGGTCTTGGTCTCACCAGGCTGAAGTTCCACCTTGTCGAAGGCACGGAGACGACGGCCATCAGGCACCATACTAGCGATGAGATCGCTACTGAACAGGAGAACACTCTCCTTGCCTGCCACCTTTCCCGTATTCTTCACATCCACGCTCACCTTGATGATGTCGCCGTGGCGGAAATCAGACTGAGAAACCTTCAGGTTGCTATATTTGTAAGTGGTATAACTCAAACCATATCCGAAGCCCCACTGCTGGGTAATCTTCGCATTGTAGTCGTAAGCACCTTCCATCGTACCCACCTCCTCACTCTTCTTGAAGTCATAGTTGGCGAGCGAATTGATTTCCTTAGGATAGGTGTAAGGCATCTTGCCACTGAAGTTTGACTTGCCCGATACCAGGTTTGCCAAGGCATCGCCGCCCATGTTGCCAGGGATAAGGATGTTGATGATGCCCTGTGCCAATGGTTCGATGTCAGCAATGAGACGAGGACGACCTTCATTCAGCACCAAGATGACAGGCTTGCCTGTCTGAGCCAGAGCCTTGACCAGATTGCGCTGGTTCTCTGAGAGCCAAAGGTCGGTCAGGTTGCCCGGAGTCTCTGTATAAGAGTTCTCACCGATGCAGGCAACGATGACATCAACATTCTTTGCTGCATCAACTGCGCCCTGAATCTGAGGTTCGTTCTCCTCCCAGTATTTTCCCTTCTCATTATAGGTAACACCCTGGTTCAAGATAACATTCTCCTTGCCATACTCATTACAGAATGCCTCATAGATGGTATTGTACTTGCCGGCAAACTCATCGGCACGATGTCCCTGCCAGGTATAGCTCCATCCACCGTCCAGACAACGCATCTGATTGGCATTAGGACCTGTAAGGAGAATCTTCTTACCATGCTGCAAAGGAAGGATATTACCCTCGTTCTTCAGGAGCACCATACTCTCGGTAGCTCCCTCCAAGGCGAGCTTGGCAAACTCCTCGCCACCAAACTTAGGATAATTCTTCAGTTTCTGGGTTGGGTTCTTGAAGAGGTCGAGACGGTACTTCATGCGAAGCACACGGCGACAGGCATCGTCGATGCGACTCATCGGAATCTTACCTTCCTTCACCAGTTCTATAAGATAGCCACAAGCATCGCAAGAATAAGGTTCCATAATCATGTCGATACCAGCATTGATGGCGATGCGGAGCGCATCCTTCTTGTCCTTTGCCACCATCTCACGAGTATAGAGATTGTTGATGTCTGCCCAGTCGGTGATGAGCACACCATCCCATCCAGTTTCTTCCTTCAGCCATCCTGTCAGGATGTCCTTGTTGGCATGCATCGGCATACCGTTGACGGAAGCGGAATTCACCATCACGGTCAAGGCTCCAGCCTGCAGACCCGCCAGGAAAGGAGCGAAGTGCTTCTCTCGCAAGTCGGCAGGAGAGATATAGGCTGGCGTACGGTCTTTACCGGTCCAAGGCACACCATAGCCCATGAAGTGCTTCATTGAAGTGGCAATGTGATACTGGTCGATGTAGTTTGGGTCCTCGCCCTGGAAACCATAGACCATCGCCTTGCCCATCTCTGAACTGAGGTAGCAATCTTCACCAAAGTTCTCCCAGATGCGAGGCCAACGGGCATCACGACCGAGATCAACGGTAGGACTGTAAGTCCAAGGCACGCTCACCGCACGAGTCTCATAAGCGGTAGCCTCAGCCGAACGGCGAGCAATCTCACGATTGAAGGAGGCAGCCACATTGATGTTCTGCGGAAAGAGGGTTCCGCCCTGTGTATAAGTAGAACCGTGGTTCTGGTCGAGACCGAAGACACAAGGGATGCCGATGCGCTTCATCGAGATTTTCTGGATTTGTGCAATGTACTTCTCCCACTGCTTGGCGGTTGGTGCGCAGGTATTAGGAGCGTTGAGGATAGAGCCAATCTTATAGCGGGAGAGGATAGAGTCGGTCTTGTGCTCGTCGATATAGAACACACCGTTCTTGTCGTTGGCACCAAAGAGGTCGGTCACCAATTCCATCATCTGGCCTATCTTTTCCTCCAAGGTGAGTTTCTTCAGGGTTTGTTCTACCTGAGCCTCTATCTTAGGGTCGCTCTTGATAACTGGAACATTGGCACTGGCTGTATAAGCCAATGCCAACATTGAAATAGATAATAAAATTTTCTTCATAAACAGTAAAGGTTTGACGTTTTATGATAAAAACGGAAATCTTTCTAATATTTTATTCAATAGTTACTTTCTTTACGGTATAACCATTACCCACGATGAATAGACCATTCTGCTCTGTCAAGAGTTGGATAGAGAGGTCGGTCAGTTCAAACTCCCATGTAGCAGGACCATCCACCATGATGTCGCCACGCTCTGGGTCGCCCTTACCAGTAAGGATGTTGTTCCACCAAGAGGTAGCAGCAGTACCCTGACCATTTCCATCTACATAGACACGGAGGATGGTGCCAGCCTTCACCTTTGAGAGGAAGGTATCCTTCAAGGCATCGAATGGTGTACCCCATGTCACGGCAAACTCACCTTCCCAGAGGGTATTCTCCATAGATGGACGTGGCTCTGTAGTTACCTTGATGGTACCACTAGGGAACTGGTTGCCCTCACCATCTGCCAAAGTGATATCATAGTCACCATTCTCCAAACCTGTAGGAGCTGTGAGCTTCAAGGCTGTGCCCTCTTCGAGAACCTCGAAGGCTACTTCCTTGCCACCTACCATTACTTTAGTAACTGTACCGAGATTCTTGCACTTATGGATAGTAGTCTCAGCACCTGGAGCTACCCAAAGCTCGACGGCATTGGTACCCAAGGCTGGGTCATCGGCAGCAGGAGTTACGGTAACGTTCAAGGTGCGGGATGTGCTCTTGCCCTTGGTGGTGGTTGCCACAATCTTCAAAGTATGATTGCCCACTGGCAAAGTCTGGTCGATGGTATTACCTTCGGCAATCTGCTTGCCATCGAGCAACCATGTCACAGTGGTGTAGTGAACAGGAGTCACCTTGATTTCCAACTTATAATTAGTCTTGCGGTCTATCTTGGAATCAGCCAAGTCGGTGTTCAAGATACGTGGATCGTCATCTTCCGAAACAGTGAAGTATGGATCATCATCGGAAGAACAAGAAGACAATGTAGCAGTGCCTGCGAGCGCCAAGCTCATGGCGAAGAGCATCATCCATGCCTTCAACACCTTACCCATATATTGATTCATTATCTTTTTCATCTTAATAATATTTACTCATAAAGGCGTCAGCCCCTAATTATTAATTATAAATTATTCATTCTTAATTATTTAATGTAGCCCTTGCCGTAAGGAGGATTAAATTCTGGCTGAACATTGATTTTAGCCTTATCCCACCAAATCTGCTTGTGCCAGTCATCAGTACCACCCATACGATCGATGGCAGCCTTGTAGTTCACACTGTTGTATTGGCTTTCCAACTCTGGATAGCGCAAGCGAGTAGGCATAGACATATCTGGATCTGTATATGTCCAGCTCTGTGTATCGTCGTTCAAGCGAGTTCTATCCAAGATAGCAGGATAATCAGAACGACGCATGTTAGCCCAAGCCTCAGATGGATTCATCATGTGGAGTATCCAGGCCTGCGTATTGATGGTCTCCTTTGGATTATCACCCAACTTATTATTGGCGATGAATGTATTAATCTCATCCTCAGAAATCTTGTTGGACGTGAGATAATAGTTGTTGAGCATCTCCATAGAAGCACGAACACCTTCCTCATAGAGAGTCTCAGCGTCACCACTTACATTCCAACCCTTGGTCTTTGCCTCAGCCATGAGGAACTTAACCTCAGCAGATGTGATAAGAATACCAGGGCAAGAAGGCATTTCGAAATCGATGTTCAAGGCTGGGCGCATCAAAACACGAATATAAACATCATTGTTGTAAGTATTCGGATCTTGATCAGCCAACTTCTTAAGTGTAGGAATATCATCAACACTAGCCAAATTCATCCAGTTGTTCCATGGTGCTGCTCCAGGATTACAAGGTTCCTCACCCGTGTTTTTACTCTTCAAATAAGCCAAAAGCTCATCCGTCAGATCAATGTTCTGCTCATCTGGCTTCACCTGGCTACGCTTGATATTGTAGTAGTGGCGGCAGATACGGTAAAGACGAGGATCATTTGTATTCTGCAACTGATAGAACAGTGTAGAAGAAATGAAAGCTGGGTTGTCGGCAGCCTGACCATAGAGAATCTCACCCAAAGCATTGGTACGGAAGTCATAGTCGTTGGCTCCATCATAATAAGTATAAGGCGAATCTGAATACTTGATGTAAGCGTCGTCTGCAGCAGAAGTTATATAACCATCTGTATTGTTCATCGCCTTTTCAAACTCCTCCTTAGCCAGTGTAGGATTGGCATCGGAGATACGCATGGCATAACGCATACGCAGAGAGTTGGCATACTTTTTCCACTTAGCCACATCGCCTTCCATGCTGGTCACATCGCCAGAAATATGATCTGTACCAGTACCCAGCTGTTTCTCACAAGCATCCAACTCTGTGAAGAACCATGAATACAAATCCTCCACTGTATCATACTTAGGTGCAGCTATACCAGCAATATATCCCAGACCAGCCTCAGTTCCAGGAATATCTCCATAAGTATCAGCCAACACAGAAAGAAGATAAACACGATGGATGCGAAGTACTGCATTGACATTAAGCTTATCCTCGGAATTATGGATAGCATCTACAAGGTTCTTGATGGAGACCTCATAATAACGATTCCACAAAAGACGCGCTTGGTCATCATAATAGTAGTTGGAGCCCGCGTAATTACACGTATTCCAAGTACCAGAAATATGCTGTGTAAAACCTACGATGTAACTACGATAGGTATCCATCAAACTGAAGTCACCATAAGTCTGCAACAAGGCTGTTGTCAGCTGTGCATTAGGATCAAGCTCACTTACCTTAGTTTTATCGGTATTGGTGCGCTCCATCATCTCATCAGAGCAAGAAGTCATCACACCGCCAGTAGCCATCAACAGCATAGCCATTGCAAAACCGCCTTTGCCTATATATTTTTTGATAATATTGTTCATTTTATTACTTATCTTTTAATCTGTTAGAACTATTCATTCCATTCTCTCTTGATGAGATTAGAACTTCACATTCACATTGATACCATAGCTCTTGCGAGAAGGCAGAGAACCATACTCTAAGCCAAGACCAGAGGTATTGTAGCTGGAGTCAGGGTCGATGTTAGGAATGTTCTTCCAAACGATGAATGGGTTACGAGCCACGAAGGAAACATTCAATCCCTTGACCCACTTGCCGAGCATACTCTCTGGGAAGGTATAACCGAAGGTAATCTCACGACACTTCACGTAAGAGTTGTCATATACAAACTGGCTCTGTACGCTGTTAGCCATGTGCTTCCAATAATCCTCAGGACTGATTGCAATATCGTTCTTTCGATAAGTACCATCGCCATTGTCAATGACACCATCCACTACAAGTCCTTTGCAGTTGCCAGACGCACGCCACTCATCAAGTTCCATACCGGCAGCCGCACGAGCCTCCTCAGAAGCATACCACGCATCACGACCTTCCACTGTCTGTTTAGCCTTACCAGTCTGGTAAGCAGAACGCATAGACATAGAGTAGATATCAGCTCCAACCTTCACATCGAAGGATGCAGAGAGGCGGAAGTTCTTATAAGAGAATGTGGTATAGAAACCGCCTGTCCAATCCCATGTAGAGTTACCGATGGTTGTAATATCCTGACAAACCTTTGGCAGACCCGTTTTAGCATCAATAACCACCTGTCCTTGCTCATTGCGAACCACTTCGTGACCACGGATAGCACCATAGTTTTCACCTACCTTAGCACCAACTGAGACACCACACCAGGTAGCCTTAGCCAACTCGAAATAGTCCATGCCATCTACGAGCGACTTCACCTTGTTGGTATTCTTGGAGAAGTTGACACCCATGTCCCAAGCAAAGTCCTTGATCTGGAGCACACGACCATTAAGGGCAATCTCAATACCCTTGTTCTGAATCTCACCTGCATTCACCAAGCGGTAAGCATATCCAGAAGTAGATGAAGATGCCAAACCTAAGATTTGATCCTTAGAGTTCTGATTATAATAGGTGGCATCCAAGCCCAAACGACCATTGAAGAATTTCATCTCCAGACCTATCTCGTAAGAGCCTGTCATGGTTGGCTTCAAGTCCTTGTTTGGCTGAGTAGAATTGCTAATCATACCTGCGGTATAGCCAGCATAGCTGTACTTACCAGTAGCGTAGTTGAGAGCTAGCTGATAAGGGTCGGTATCACTACCTACCTTAGCCCAAGATGCACGTACCTTACCATAGTTGATGATCTTCTTGTTCTTGATGAACTCAGAGAATACCAAACTACCCGATACAGATGGGTAAACGTATGTATTATTGCTGGTTGGGAGCGTAGATGACTTATCGCCACGGATGGTTCCCTCCAGATAGTAAGTATGCTTGTAGCCGATGCTTGCGCTGGCATAGAGAGAGCTGATCTGTTTCTTGTACATGCTCTCACGAGTGTTCTGCTCCTGATAGTTCATGATGTTCTGGATGCCATTCATCTGCTGGTTGAGACCGGTGTTGGTGATGGTCTTGTTGTTCACCTTGAAGATGTTACCACCAGCTGTGGCATTGACATCGAAGTCGCCCCATGAATTGTTGTAGAGGGCGAGTAACTCGGCGTTAAGTGTGCGGTTGTTGAAGATTTGGTCGGTAAGCTTTCCTGCAGGTGTACCAGGAGTGGTCTTGGCGATGAAGTCCTCGAAGTTCATGTTGGTGATGTCTGTACCGATGGTACCCTGCAACTTCAAGTGCTTGTCGATGTTCCAGATAGCCTTACCAGTCAGGCGGAACACATCCTTCTTAGATGTATTGCTGTTCTTATAGAGATCCCAATATGGGTTCTTGTTATACTGGTCGTTACCATTCCAGTTCTGGTAGTTGCCATCGGCATCCTCATAGTTCTTGAGCCATGCCTGGTTGTAGGTGCCAGCCAAAGTCATGAGGTTCTTACCTACGTTGCTCTGAGAATCACCCAGGGCAGGACGGTTTTTCACATCCTCACGGGTATAGTTGGCTGTGAAGTCGAAATCCACAGGGCCTGCTGATGTATTGACACGAAGGTTGAAGTTGTCACGACTCATATTGGTATTAGGCAGGATATCCTTGTTGCGCATATCGGTGAAAGAGAAGCGCATACCTGTCTTACCAGAGTTGACTGAGAGGATGGCAGAGTTCTGTGTGGTAAAACCAGTGCGGAAGAAATCTGAAGTATTATTAGGGTACATCTTGAAAGGACGCTCCACACCATCAAAATACTTCAAGGAGAAATCATCTGCCTTTGGTCCCCAACTAGAATTGGTACCAGCAGTACTAGATGTAGGCAGGGCTCCACCAAATCCCATACCGTAAGTCTGCTGAATATCATTCCACTTAGCCAACTGAGAATCTAAGGTGAAAGAGCCATTATACTCTACTGCTATCTTATCCTTCTCCGCCTTCTTGGTCGTAATCAAGATAACACCATGGGAAGCACGGCTACCATAGAGGGCAGAGGCAGCAGGACCTTTCAATACGGTCATCGTCTCGATATCGTCAGGATTGATGGCAGAGATACCATCACCGAGGTCATAACCACCAGCTTCACCAGCACTGCCAAAGTTGGTATTATCCAAAGGCACACCATCCACCACGTAAAGAGGCTGGTTATTGCCTGCCATTTCTGTATTACCACGAAGAAGCACGCGGGTAGAACCAGAAGCACCGCCAGCGGTGTTCTGCACAACGAGACCAGCCACCTTACCTGAAAGAGAGTTGATGACGTTGGTTTCCTTCGCCTTGGTGAGTTCCTCACCTTTAACCTCCTCCAAGCCATAGCCCAAAGCCTTGCGGTCACGCTTGATACCAAGGGCGGTAACAACGACCTCATTCAAGGCCTTACCATCCTCTTGCATCGTGATTTTCATGCCATTAGCAGCTTTCACGGTCATCGTCTTGTAACCGATATAGCTCACTTCGAGCGTTGCTCCAGGCTTGCAGTTCAACGTAAAGTTACCATCTATATCGGTAACGGCACCGTTGGTTGTACCAGCCACCTTCACGCTAGCGCCAATCAAGGTTTCGCCAGTGGCATCCACCACTGTACCCTTGATGCCTTGGTTCTGCTGAACGCTCATCGCTGCATTGTTCATCTGGGCAGCGAGAATGGCAGAAGCAGGCATCCACATCAAACCTGCACCGAGCAGGCCGAGAAACATAGTTTTCTTTCTCATAATTGATATTATTGTTTTTAGTTTAACATTATTCTTTCCCAAAGATTCCTTCGAGAATCCAAGGAGCATTCACCTTCATACTCTTGAAACGGTCGAAGATGCCATACTTCTCAGAGCCGTTGCCGAAGTGGTTGTTGTCCCAAACGAAAGTAGAGAAGCCTCGTTTGCGAGCCTCCGTAGTCAAGAACTTACAGTAGTAGGTCATGTTTTCATGCACTTTCTCTGAGTTTGACTTATAGTGATCGGTTACTCCCCACTCTCCTATAACGATACCCAGTCCTTTGTTGCTCCAGGTATTCACCACCTTGTCGAAGAAATCCGTCATCGTCTTCTCGTTGTCTGCAGGTATCTTGCCAGCATCCTTGTAGGCATCACCCCAGTAATCGTAGGTGCAATCGCCGGCGTAGCTCCATGGCTGATAGTAGTGAAATTCCACACTCATATAGTTGTTGCCATTGCCTTCGGCATCCTTTGGAATGATGAAATCTCCATTCTCGATGCCAAACCATGGGTTACAAACGTAAGTCTGTAAGATGAGGTGGCGCTTGGCATTGTTGCCGCCTGTGGCACGAACCACATCCACGAATATCTGATTGTAAGCATTCTGCACTTCGAGGTTCTCGGCAGTAGGTTTGCCCCAGTTATCTTTGATATGCACTTCGTTAGTTCCTGCGAAAGCAAGACGATAATCATAATTGGCAAACTCAGAGGCGATATTCATCCAGAGGAGCGCAAGCTTCTGGCAGTTTTCTTCCTTATATTGATAGGTAGGACGACTTTCGAGCCATTTTTCATGATGCACATTGATGATAACCTTCAAACCGTTGTCAAGGCACCAGCCCACCACCTCCTTGATGCGAGCAATCCAAGCCTTGTCGATGCTCATCGCCTGAGCGTTGGTAATGTGGCACTGCCAACGGATTGGAATACGGATGGCATTGAAACCTGCCTTCTTCACGGCTTGTATCATCTTCTTGGTAACAACGGGATTGCCCCAGGCTGTCTCTGCATGGATAGAACCATCAGGGTTGCCAATCTGCATCGACTCACCATCCTGTCCAGGAGCTGAGCACTCGAATTCGTTGCCAAGATTCCACCCCACAACATCTTTATTCCATTGCTGGGCAGTAGGTATGGATTCGCCTACACCATCAGAACTGCCGGATGAGGGCAATGTACTTGCTTCGCATGAGAAACATGTGAAGACGCCTATTAAAAAGAGGCTAATTTTCAAAAAGTTCCTTCTCATTTTTATGTTTATATTGTTATTGTTTCGTTTTTTAAATAACTGTTTAACTTACGTAACAGAATCTGGTTGCAAAGATAAAGAAAAGGAACATTCAGAGGGTTAGATAACAAACAAAAAAGGTTTCAATTCAGACATATCGTTTAAACAGAAACCTTTTCTTTGAATTTAAAACTCTAATTTACAGATACTTACTTGGAGAAACTCCAAAGTGCTTTTTAAATACAGTACTAAAGTACTTCACATTTACAAAACCGGCTTTCACAGATACATCCAGCACACTATCCCCCTGTTTCAGGAAGATTGCAGCCTGCTCCAGACGTATCAAACGCATAAAATCCTGCGGACTTTGACCCGTAAGAGTCTTCAGCCTACCATAGAAAAGCGTTCTACTCATCGCCATCTCTCTACAGAGTCGGTCGATATTAAAGTCTGTGTCGCTCAGATGAGTCAACACCAAACGGGTAGCTTTATCTACAAAAGCCTGGTCTTGTGGATCCAGAACAGCTTCTGCCACATTTTCGAATGTCTGGCCTTGCTTATTCAAGACAGTATCATCCTTTTTCTCTTCAGAAGCTCCAGTAGGTTCCACGTGTTTATAAGAAGAATCAGAACCCACAATCTGCCCGGAAGAAGCAGACCCAGAAGCAACCTCTCCTCTAACAAGAGCAAGGCTTCTGTCCATATAATACTGACTCAACCGGCGACGATTCTTCAAAATACTGGCAACCTTGCTCGCAAGAATAGCAGTATCGAATGGCTTGGCTATATAGTCATCAGCACCAAGTCCGAGTCCCTCTATCATAAAGTCACGACCGGCCTTAGCAGTCAGCAGGATAACAGGCAGCCATGATGTTTCCTTATTTTCCTTGATGCTGCGACAGAACTCATCTCCGTGCATTCCCGGCATCATGACATCAGAAACAACGATATCACATACCCCGCCCTCTTTCAAATATTTCAAGGCAGCCTCTGCACTCTCCACATCAACTACTTGATAAGAATCGCCAAAAGTCATTCTGATATATTTGCGAAGATCTTCATTGTCATCGACAAAAAGAAGTGTATCCGTTGAAACATCAGCATCCTGCAGAACCGCAGAAGACACAGTCTGGCAAGTTTCATCATGCTTATCTTCAGCTAAAGAAGATTCAGTTGCAACATTTTTCTTTTCTCCAACAAGCCGAACAGAAGAATCTGTTACATGACCTAATGGCATCTTCACACAGAAAGTAGTACCCTTTCCTTCCTCACTTACGAAACTAAGCTTTCCTCCTAATTTCTCTACAAGCTTCCGTGTAAGCATCAGTCCTAATCCACTTCCCATTTCCTGAGAATTTATCGCATTAGAAGCCCTGAAGAAGGTCTTGAAGATACTCTTAATTTCGGCCTTTGGAATACCTATACCTGTATCACATACATGAATCATAGCCATCTTACCTTCAACAGAAGCCGACAACGTAACCTTTCCACCTTGAGGTGTATATTTGATAGCATTCGAGAGAAGATTTTCCAAAATCAGATCCATCATTTTGACATCAGAATGAATCTGTTGCTGCGGACACGTTTCAATACACAGTTGAATATGCTTCTCCTGAGCTGTCAATACAAACTTTTCCAACTGCACACGTAAAAGCATCGGCAATTCTATATCTTGCAGGCGAACCTGTTCGGCAGACTGCTCTACCTTTTGGAAGTCAAGCAATTCTGTAACCATCTTCAACAGTTTGTTGCCGTTGCGATGCGCCATATCCAAGAATCCACGGCTTTTCTCACTCAAGCTGGAATCATTAGCCAGATTATCAAGAGGAGCCAACACGAGACTCAAAGGAGTACGTATGTTATGGGCAGTATTAACGAAGAAATTGATTTTCTCATCATAATACTTTCGCTGTAAGCGCTCTTTGTAATACTGCCAGACAAAATATAAGATGGCAGCAAAAATACAGAGATAGATAATCCATGCCCACCAGGTATTCCACCAAGGTTGGGCTATATGAATTTCCAAAGTTGTTTCTCCCAATTTTCTACCATTACTTCTGCAGATAGCCTTTACATGAAGCACATAGCTGCCCGAAGGCAAATTTACAAATCGTGCCAACTGATTAGAAGATGGTTTACTCCAATTACGGTCGTATCCTTCCAAATAATATTGATATTGAATATCATACTGGTATTGATAATTGATACTCTCGAAAGAAACAACCAGCGTATTCTCATTATGGCTAAGTTTCAATTTGCCTTCCTTCAACATTTCAAAGAGACATTCATTCCAGTAATCGGAACGTTCGACACCTTCAACCTCAACACTATGAATACGAAGTGGAGCGGCATAATTCAAACCTTTGGCAAACATAGGAGTCAAAGCGACAACTCCATCGTTGCTGCCAAAAAGCACCCTGCCATCTGAAGTACACGCAACAGACATTCGGTTATACTCACGTTCCATTCCCTTAAAGATGTTGAGGTTTACTATCTTCCTCTGTTTCATGAACGCCAATCCTTTGTCCGTACTTATCCACAAATTGCCATTAATACCTTTTATAAGTCCATAAACAGTATTAGAAGGCAAAGCGTCCTGATTAGTATAACGCTTAAACTTCTTTGTCAGTAAATCATAATCATAGAGTCCTCCTCCATCCGTTCCAATCCAGATATGACGGGAATTCTGAAAAGCCATACTGTTGACAAACAAATTAATGTCTTTACCGGGATACTGTTCAGGATAAAAGAAACGACGAGGATGCAAAGGTTCACGCTTATCAATCAAATAGCCTCCATGCGAAGTTCCTACAGCTATAAAACGCTTATCCAGTGATTCCGTGATGCATTGCACTTCGTTGACAGGCAGATAGAATACCGACTTTGTTCCATTCAAATTATATTTATCTGAAGGGAAACAAGCCATATCTCCATCCAAACATCCCACCCAAACATTACCATCGCTATCAGTAAAAAGACTGAATACGTAATCACTCTTCAACATTCCTGTTTCCACAGAATAAGCAGGCATACTAGTGCCATCAGCATGAACCTGATATACGCCATTACCATAGGTACCAACCAGAATTCTGCCGTCTACAGTCTGACAAATCGTAAGCGCCACCTTATTATATAATCCATGATGCCAAAGACGAGTCTGCGCATCATAGACACTTACTCCTTTATCTGTGGCATACCATATTTTCCCATCACGGCTTTGGAAAACATCGTTCACACAATTATCTATCAGTGATTGATTGTTGAGATATTCATGTGTGATATATTCCAATGTATGTTTCATCGGTATTGCCAAATCTACTCCTCCCGAGTAAGAGCCTGTCCATAAATCGCCAAAACGATCGCAGCACAAGGTATATAATCCATTACCATTCAGTATGTTACCCGGACGTCCGTCTGTATCAAGCAAGAGTCTGGTTTGTTTATTCGAACTGTCATAAGCATATATTCCTGCTCCATCTACAGCCATCAGAAGAGTCTGCTTATCATATAAAATAATTGAACGTACTGGAATTTTAGGAATGTTTTGCAAAGATTGGAAATCAGCAGATTTTATCAGCTTCCAAGTACGATCATCCACTACTTTAACTCCTTCGTGAAAAGTACCCAGCCAGATACGATGTCCCACAATATCATGATAAGAGGATACTACAGAACTGCCACTAATCTTCTTTTCTAACTTCCGGGCAGACATCGAATAGCAATAAACATCTTTAAATGTTCCTATCAAGAGTCTCTGACCTATAAATTGGATATGATTAATATAGGTATTTTTCAATACAAACCTACCCTTAGCTGTCTCCCGAACTATCTCCTTTCCATCAGTAGCTGCTGATAAGCAATAAATGCCTCTATCCATAGCTAACCAGAAATTGCCCTTTTCGTCTACCAACAGTTCGTTCAACACGATACTTCCACCTAAAATTTTCTGAAGATTACATTTCAAGACAAATGTATCTTTCCTCTTATCATATATATACACCTTTCCCTTGTTGTCGTAGGCGTAAATCAGATGTTGCGCATCCTTAGTCAGTTTAATACTTCTACCACTAGCATCACTATACGGCATCTCTGTGTATAAAGTATAATTGGTTACTTGTTGCCCATTATATCGGTCAACTCCACGCTTAGTACTTATCCACATGGCACCATCCTCTGCCTCGACAATAGAATAAACTCGAGGGCTGGAAAGACCATTGTCAGCATTGAGATTGGAAAGCATGAACATATTTCTGGAAATATGCGCATATGCCTGAAGAGCCGATGCCAACAGCAGCAATATAATTAGAGTACAGGATTTATATCGTTTCATAATTCATTCATTGATCTTATTTGGGGACAAAGATAATACAAAAAAATGAAAAACAAATAGAATAATGAGATAAAATGAAAAAAATCTATTATCTTTGCAAGATATTAATATAAAGATATAGACTATGATCAAAAGATTATTATCCTTTCTAGACGCATCGCCAGTGAATTTCCTGGCAGTAAAGAATATCTCCGAGGAATTGGAGAAGAACGGGTTCCGCCGTATGAACCCACAGGAGCCTTTGGGCAAGATTGAAGCGGGTGAAAAGTTCTTCGTTACCAAGAACGACTCTTCCATCTACGCCTTCCAAATCGGAAAGAAGCCTTTGGCAGATGCCGGTTTCCACATAATCTGCGCCCACTGCGACTCGCCTACCTTCCGCATCAAGCCAAATGCTGAGATGCTTTGCGAGGGCGGTATCGTAAAACTGAATACCGAAGTTTATGGTGGTCCTATCATGTCAACCTGGTTCGACCGTCCCCTCACTTTGGCAGGTAGAGTTATCGTGAAGGGCGAGAATGCGATGAATCCCCAGACGCTCCTTCTTCATGTGAAGCGCCCATTGCTACAGATCAGCAATCTCGCTATCCACTTCAATCGTCAGGTGAACGATGGTGTGAAGTTGAGCAAGCAGAAGGATGTACTCCCTATCCTCGGCATCATCAATGATGAACTGGAGAAGGGTAACCTCCTGATGAATGTGATAACCAACGAACTGAATATCCAGAAAGAGGATGTTCTTGATTTCGATCTCTATCTGGCTGATGCCACTCCAGCCTGCACCTTCGGTGTACACGATGAGTTTATCTCTTCAGGCAGACTCGACGACCTGTCTATGTGCTGGACTGGTGTAGAGGCGATGATTGCAGCAGATGCCAATGATACCACCCAGGTTCTCGCCATCTTCGACAATGAAGAAACGGGGTCTCAGACCAAACAGGGAGCCGGAAGTCCATTCCTTTCATATATGCTCCAGCGCATCGCCCTAACACAGAGCCATACAGAAGAGGCTTATTATCAGGCAGTAGAGCGTGCCTTCATGATTTCAGCCGATAATGCGCATGCCTGGCATCCTAACTATAGCGAGAAGTTCGACCCTACGAATCATCCTAAGTTGGGCGGTGGTCCGGTCATCAAGTTCAATGCAGCCCAGAAGTATGCGAGCGATGCTGTATCAGCAGCCATCTTCGCCAACATCTGCGATGCAGCCGGTGTACCATGCCAGCGTTTCGTAAACCACAGCGATGTAGCAGGTGGCAGCACATTGGGCAATATCCTCGCCTCTTCCATCCCATTGAAGGGTGTGGATATGGGCAATGCCATCCTCGCTATGCACAGTTGCCGCGAAACCGGTAGCGTTATCGACCACGAATATTGCGTGAAGGCATTCACCAAGTTCTATCAGTTGTAATAAAAAACAAAGAGGGTGTGTCTGTATTTATGACACACCCTCTTTGATTTTATATATTATTCTTTTCCTTTTATCGTTCCTAATTCTTTCACATTCTTCTCAAATTCATTTCTTTCACCAATAGCTCCATTACGCAGCTTTGCCCGATAATTGTATATCGTATTAACTGCATAATGAAGAAATTCTGCTATCTTCGTACTGTCATCAATCCCCAGTCTTATCAAGGCGAATACTCTCACCATTGCCGGAAGTTTCGCAGCATCAGTAAGATGAATTTGTGCCTCTGGCTTCAGAAGACTATTGAGGTCTTCCACGAAATTCGGGAACAGATGCAGGAAGACCTTATCGAAATTTGTATAGAGTTCTCCCAACTCGTGTTCCTTCAGTTCACTGCTTCTCGTCATTGAATAAAGTTCCTGATATTCACGGTTCTTTACCATTTTATTGACATGGAGACGCAACTTATCCAGTTTGTCTATATAATGAGAACATGCTCCCAGGAACTGGCCTATATATTCTTCCTTCACACCATTTGACTCATTCAGTTTATCATTCGAAGTCTTCAACATTTCGTTGGTAGCAGAAAGTTTCTTATTCAGTTCTTCCAATTGTTCATTCGTTTTCTTCAGTTCATTTCTCGCTATGGTAACATATTTCTTCTGCTTATTGACATAGAAAGCCAGAACACCTAAAGAAAGAACCAGAAGACTGACACAGATGATGGCAAAGACAAGACGCTGGTTTGCTTTCTTGAGCTGTGCCTGATAATTATGATCGATGGTACCAAGCACTGGCGAAATCTGCCAGTTACGTATACGGGTACTGCAACTTTTATTGGCATTCCAAGAGAAGTTGATGTATTTATAGGAACGCTCAACATCTCCCTCCTGACTCAGAATATCGGCGAGCATCCAGAGCGAAGCCTGATCGTTGATAGCACACTTCACATCACATATGGCAGATTTAAGTAACCAATATTTCTTCATTTCTTCGTTTTTCAGAGAACGGTAAATCAGATAGCGATAGTAGGCTACGATGCCATATTCATGACTCCTCTCCTTACACATTTTCAACCGTTCATCATTCACCTTCAGTGCTTCATCCCATTTATTCTGACTGGTAAGCATCACCTCTTTACGCATGAGATAATCTTCGCTATGATGTGGAAGGATTGCAAACAAAGTATCCCGATATGCATTCTGACGACTAAAGAAATTCTGACTTAAATCAGTATCTACATGCATATTAGAAAAGCCCAACTCACCATAGACATGGTAATAGGCGATGAAATAATCTTTCCGATTCAATTCATCCAATGTCTTTTTATCTATATGATTGAGCACCTCCAAAGCCTCAGCAAAAGCTCCGGCTGTAGAATACTGTAAAGCTAACTGACTTTTCAATCCAGCAACTTCAGCCGGCAGTCCTTCCTTCTGAGCCAATACAATGGCTTTCTGAATATAAGCCACAGCAGAATCGCTCTGGTAGGACTTATATTCTGAATAGATCTTGCGATAAGTATTGATGAGCAACTTCGGATTGTTTTCCTGATGAATCAATTCCTTCAACTGAGCGATGCTGCTTTCTTTCAGTTTGGTATAGTGCTGGGATTGCTCTATAGCCCGATCAAGTTGGGTATACAGTTCACTGATGCTTTCCTTCTGAGCAAAGCATGATGTAAGTGTAGCGAAACACCAGATATACAATATAGATAATAATCTTTCCATCATTAGTTGATCATATTTTGTTGTATAGGTATCATTAGTTCCTGCCCTTACTGCTGTATAGGACATTCAAGGGACAAAGGTATAGTTTTTTGGGTACATTTCCAAATTTTCTAGCATTTTTTTGATATTCTTTTTTACTTTTGTTGTTCTTACATCCTTGCACCTCTCAAAAAAAAGGCTGCCCCAAAAGGTTTGGAGCAGCCTTAAACAAAGCTTTATACCTAAATTATCAAACTAAAACCTAAAATGCTTATGAATGATTATAAACCTACATATTATTTCTTTTCTACTTTGAGAACTGCCTTGTCTACACCGGCAGTCAAGTCAACTGTAAGAACGTATGTCTCGCCATCCTTCAGTTCTACTCCATCTTTCAGATAAACATTGCCGTCGTCGTGACCGTTACCGTCACCGATGCCGAATACCTCGCTCTCAGTTGAGATGATATGGCTGTGATCCTTACCCTTGAACTCAATACCCCAGTTTGCCTGACCGAAGAACTTGAAGTTTACGTCAGTAGCTCTGAGCTGCTTACCAACGGTGAGTGAAACCTGATATACCTTAGCCTTGATTGGAGTGAGGCAGACATCAGAATCTACACCTGTCCACCAGTCATGATTTACTGCATCCCAAGTTGGCTTGTTGACACCTGGATTACCGATGATCCAGAGTGCACCAGTACCATCGCCATTCAGTGACATAGGCTCGTTTCCATTCATTGTCCAGATACGGAATGACTTATGGGTGAAGTCTGCCAAAATAGTATATCTGCCGGTAATAGCCTTGAAAGTATAGCTTCCATCCTCTTCTTTCTGGAACCAGTCGCTGTCATAATACCAGTCATCTGGCAGATTATTGCCGTTGATAGTAAGGTTACAGGTAGCACCTTGCTTGATATCACCCACCCAAGTCTTGCCTGCATCAGAATCGGCAAAATCGAGGATAGTAACCGGCAATACATCGGTAGGACCAGCCGTATAGTTCTTGGCATCGAAAGTGACAACTACATCGCTCATATTCTCAGAAGTGAAGTTGAAGTTGCCTGTTTCTCCCAAACTGATATCCTTACCTGTGCTGGAACCGAAGACAAACTTTCCATCCTTCGTTGCAAAATATCCCTTGAAGGTCTTCTTGCTGCTAGGAAGAACAGCCTGATAAACAAAGTCGCTTTTCTCTGTCATGTCATATTTAACACTATCAGCACTCACAAACTGCAGATTGTTGAAGTGAGGGCGCTTGATGTCAAACGACAAGGTCTCTGTATTCGATTTGGTTGATACATTCTGCAGAGTAAGTTGAATATCCACCTTTCCATCAGGAACGCTCTGTGCATAAGGCACTTTCAGTTTGACTGTATATTCACCAGCCTCCTTGGTACGGATGGTAGTTTCATCTACACTCTGCCCACTAAACAGGAGGTTAGCTTTCAAGGTAGAGAGAGCCACGCCTCCCTCATCCTTGCAGTTTACTTTCACCTCCACTTCATCGCCCATCCATACAGCTGTAGCAGGAGCCGTATAGCTCATCACTGGATTACCGGCAGGAGTAGGCGCACTGTAATCATCATCGCCGCAAGATGCCATCAGTGGCAGGGCGAGCAACGCCATGATATAATATCTGATATGTTTCATAATGATCGTATCTTTAATGAATCATTTACTATAGTTTATGGATTACTTATTCCACTTGCAAGAGATGACACCATTTGCAGGAACCTTGCAGGTAAAATTATGAGTTCCATCACTGAGGTTGATTGACTTAGCCTCATCTCCCTCGTTGATAATGACAGCAGCATAACTACCATCAGGATTAACAAACTCAGCATGTGTAATCTTGCTGTCATTAACGGTGCGGGACGTATTACCAATGCGAACCGCACCAGGAGCAACGACACTAGACATGTGGTTGATGATGTAATAATGAGAATTGTAGCTCAACTGGTTGTAACCATTCTGATTGATATCAATAGCACCATAGCAGGTCTGGCATCCACCATCCAGGTTAGGTCCCATCTTATTGTCAAGCATCAGATTCCATACAAGCACAGCCTTGCAATACTGGTTTACCGTAGCGAGCGCTACATTCTTCATATCCGCCATCAGTCGTTTACTCAAGTCACGTCCGTTATTCCAGGTTCCGATACTGGTTTCCGAGAATATCAGCTCCTTGTCAGGACGCTGGTTGTGGATATCAGTCAACTCGCTGTTGTTGCCGCCATAATCATGATAAGCAGCACCTACAACCAGCTCTGAGCCCTCAAAGTTATCACCGATAGCATTGTAGAGTTTCACAGGATAATCTTCCTGATCGGCAATATTGTCATAGTTGTAGTTGTGATCGAAGACATAAATCTTGGTCTGCAGATTATTCTTCTTAAACTGTGCTGCCAATTCCTTTACGAAAGGAGCCTCTTCCTGCCAAGGCATATAGAGTGAAGCACAGTTAGCCTTGTTCAATGGCTCATTCTGAGGACTAACAGCATAGATATTGATGCCTTTCTCCTTCATCACATTAATAAACTTCACAAAGTACTTGGCATAAGCCTCGCGATAATCCGGATTGAGATGACCGTCAGTCCATGAATCCTTTGGCTGCTTGGTGTTGATATCTGTCACCTTCATCCATTTCGGACAAGTCCAAGGAGCTGCGATAATCTTCAGATTTGGGTTGATGGCAAGAATCTCCTTCAATACCGGAATCACATAATCGTTCTCATCGCTATAGAGCGCAAAGTTGCTGATAGGGTCAGATTCGCTGCCCTTCTTGTCGCAATAGGTATACTCGGTACTTGAAAAGTCGTTGCATCCCAAAGAGATACGGGCATAACTTACGCCATAACCCTCTGTGGTAGAGTAAATACGCTTCAAGAGAGCCTGACGCGCCTCTGGGTTCATCTGCATCAGATTATAGCAGGATGAATAAGTGATGGCATAACCGAATCCATCAATCGTCTGATACTTCTTATTTAAATCGAGTTCGATGGTGGTTGGTGCCATAGATACTCCATTATACAACTTTACCTCACCCTGTGCCAATGAATAGACTCCATCGGCTGTGGTAATGAAAGTTTTGGCTGTTCCTTGTGCCGGTACTGGATTTGGTGCCTCACTAGGAGTATCAAAGTCTACAAGATCTGAGAATGAGTTACTGCTGCTGCAAGCTGTCACAGAGAAAGCTGTTGCGCAGACCAGCATCATCAGTTTATTGCTATAGTATTTCATATTCGTTTCTTCTATTATTTGTTAATAACGGTTTGAGTTGAAAGCTATCCAGGTTAGCTTAGTAACCTGGATTCTGCTCTAGATTGGTATTCTGGTCAAGAGCGGTCTGTGGAATTGGCAACAGGTATGAATTGCTGTCAAACTGTTTCACCTGTCTGATGCGTCCGCTGTCACGGTTATCTATTCCGTTGAGATACTTCTCGACCTTGTTGTTGCGGCAGAGGTCGAACCAGCGTTCTCCCTCAAAGGCAAGTTCCAGACGGCGCTCATGGAGAACAGCCTCTATCATAGATTCCTTGCTGCCAGTCTTGTCGGATGTCAGTTCCTTCAGTTTGGCACGCTTGCGAATCTGGTTCACGAGTTTCGCACTCTCGGCAAGATTGCCCTTATAGGCTTCAGCCTCAGCCTTCATCAGGATAATATCAGCTAGGCGAACCCAGTAAATATTATTGTATGAAGAGCGTAACTTATACATGAACGGATAGTTGGAAGCCGGATAATAGTTACTCCAGGTACAGGCATAATATACGATAGCCTGATTCTTACGAACCTCATCACCTTCCTTGTCAAAGTCATTGATGATGTCTCGTGAAGGAGTAATCCACTTTGCCCAGGTAAAGTAATAATCCCAGTTGTCTAACTGACGACCGTACATCCAGGTTTCCCAGTTTCCGCTACCGGTTGTCCAATGCACCTCCAGAATACCTTCTTTGGTATTGCGTTTCATGCAGTCTTTCGCTGTCTCATCATAGCCCCAAAGTGTTTCATAACTGTCTTCCAACTCTACACCGGTTGTATTCATCACCTTGTCGGCATAAGCGATTACCTTGTCATAATCCTGCACTTCCTTTTCGGCATAAACCTTGGCAAGTATAGCCTGAGCTACAGTCTTGGTCATCTTGGTGCGGTCGGAATTGTCATTATCCGGTGCATACTGCTCAGCATCCGTCAAGTCGGCAATAATCTGCTCATAACATTCCTTCGGCGTCTTGCGAGGAGGATAATAGGTAGGATATACCTCATTGATATTCTCGGATGTAATGGTCTTGGCGATGGTCGTAATGACTGGGAAAGAACCCCACAGACGAGCCATTCGGAACATCATCAGGGCACGGAAAATTTCGCCCTGTGCCTTATAGGAATGATATTCAGCTTCTGATATCTGACCGTTCTCCTTCAATTGCTCAACACCATTGATCAGCACATTTGCCTGGGCGATATCCTCCAGATAGCGGTTCCAGTCACGGCTCAATACCGAGTTGCTGGCATCGATAGAGTTGGTTTCATAAGGTACCACCTCTGCACCGGTAGTTCCGGCATAAGCATTATCACTATGTGAATCGCCTATCAGAAGATAGTCGAGATGGGTATGCTCCTGACGGTTGCGGAACAACTCATAGAGCGATTTGAGCTGTGCATCAGCAGCAGCCTTGTCCTTCAATACGGCTGTTGAGGTCTCTGTCTGACCACCCTGTGTTATTTCTGATGGCTCTGATAATGGCTCGTAGTCGAGAGAGCAACTTGCCAAAGAGAACATTGCGATGCCACCGAGCGCCAATGTCTTGATTGTATGATATGTTTTCATTGTTATCGATGTTTAGAATTCTACTTTTACACCTAATACTACACTCTTATTGAGTGGATAGGTACCCCAGTCGATGCCCTGCACACTACCACTGTTGCCATACTGGTTAACCTCCGGATCCATACCTGAATAGTCGGTCAGGGTAAGCAGGTTGGTTGCTGATACGTATGGCTGCAGACGGGTCAGACCGAAGCGAGAAATCAGTTTGCGAGGCACATCGTAAGAGAGAGAAATATCCTTTACACGGAGATAACTGCCATCTTCTACGAAGTAGGTTGAGTTGCGGATATCCCACTTAGCCTTTGGCACATCGGTAATCTGACCAGGAACTCTCCAGCGAGCAAGCACCTTGGTGCTTTGGTTCTTACCATCATACATTCCTTCGGTTTCCATACGTGAAACGTTGTAGATATCGTTGCCATAGCTTCCCTGGATAAGAATACTGAGATTCAAGCCTTTATAAGAGAAGGTATTGGTCAAACCGAAGGTGAAGTCTGGGTTCGGATCACCGATATAAGTACGGTCACTGGCTGATACCAGACCATCACCGGTCACGTCCTTATACTTCATATCACCGGTCTCGGGATCCACACCTTCTGCTACATATCCCCAGAAACTGCCCAATGGCTTACCTGGCGTATTGCGAACCACCTGTTCGTTGACGAAATCGGTAGTCGTGGCTTCATAATATACCTGAGTCAGAGACAGGCTCTCCAACTTATTCTTGTTGAATGAGATGTTGAAATCTGTATTCCACTTCAAGGCGCCTGTCAGATTCTGTGAAGAGATGGCAAACTCCCAGCCTTTGTTGATCATCGAACCGCCATTATAGGTCAGGTTTCTTGCTGCAGCACTACCTGCCGGCAAGGTGATGTTCATCAACATATCCTTGGTCTTCTTATAATAGTAATCAGCATAGAAAGTGAGGCGGTTGCCCAGTACGGTCAAGTCGAGACCGATGTTGGTCTGGGTTGTTGTTTCCCAAGTCAGTTCAGGGTTGCTCAGATTGCCCTGTGAGAAAGTAGGAGTAGAATTGGCATCATTTCCCTCGCCAAACCACTGCACACGATTGATATTGTATCTTGCCAGATAGCTGTAATCGCCCAATCCGCTCTGGTTACCGGTCTGTCCCCAGCCTCCACGAATCTTCAAGTCGTCAATCCACTTGATATCCTTCATGAATTTCTCATTGCTTACGCGCCAGGCACCAGAGAATGATGGGAAGTAGCCCCAACGGTGATGCGGTGCCAACTTGGAAGAACCATCGGCACGCATATTAGCGGTTACCATATAGGTATCATTCCAGTTGTACTGCAAACGGGCGAATGTTGAGAGAATTGCCCAATCAGAAGCTGATGAACCGGTTCCTGTCCAGGAAATCTTGTTGGCTGCATTCAAGGTTGGGAACAGATCGTTGGCATAGTTACTACCATTGATATAGTTCTGGCTCCACTTGCTCTGTGTCCAGGAACTACCAGCCATCGCATCCAGACTGTGCTTTCCGAATGCCTTCTTATAGTTTAATACATTGTCCCATACGATAACGCTGCTGATGTTTCTACCATCATATCCTGTACCGAATTCCTGACGGCCGATGGTGGTAGATATCGGGTCAAGGAAGTTGGTTGTTGTTCCTTGTGTACGGTCGAACGAGAGAGATGTGTTATAAGTCAGTTCAGGCATAAAGGTGAAAGTAGCCTTTCCAGTTGCCAACAATCGGTTGTAAGCCGACTTATTATTCTGAGTACGGGCGATATTCTCTGCTGGCGAGGTAATGTTCACGCCATAGAAGTTGTTGTAGAACTGGCTAGGATTCTCCGGATTCCATACCGGTGCATAGGTTGGCGTATTGACGATAGCGGTTACTACGCCGCCTCGGTTAGAACCGGCACCCGAAATGATACCTGTACCCTTGTTGGTATAATCAGAATAAGTTACACTGGCATTGAGTCGCAACCACTTACGTATATCGTTCTCTACAGATGCTCGGAAGTTGTAACGCTGATAGCTTGACTTCTTGATAACACCATTTTCGCCTGTATAGCCACCCGAGATAAAGTATCTCAGTTTGTCGGTACCATTGGTAATAGAAAGCTGGTAGTCCTGTACATTACCCGTACGGAACACCTCGTCTTTCCAGTCGGTCTGGTCTTTCAAGCCTTCAGGCAGTTTCACCAAACCGATTTCATCCATCAGCTCCTTATACTGAGCCGCATTAAGAGATTCCTGGTTATCGCGTACGGTATTAAATGCATAATGAGCATTCAGAGAAACCTTGGCTACGCCAGCCTTACCCTGCTTTGTACCGATAATGATGACACCATTGGCAGCACGGGATCCATAGATTGCTGCAGAAGAGGCATCCTTCAACACCTGGATATTATCAATATCATCAGCTGCCAGGAAGTCGATATTGGCCATTGGCACACCATCTACTACATAGAGCGGATCATTGCTGCCATTTAAAGAGGTGGTACCACGCACACGTATGGTTGGTGAAGCACCTGGCTGACCGTTGGCTTGCGAAATCTGCAAACCGGCTGCCTTTCCCTGCATACCTGCTGCGGCAGATACGATAGGACGGGTATCAAGATCTTTAGCTGACACACTGGATACGGCAGTAGTTACATCCTTACGCTTGACAGAGCCGTAACCGATAGCCACCACTTCGTTGAGCATATTAGACTCCTCTTCGAGCATAATCTGTACGCCGTTAGAAGCTTTCACTTCCTTATTCTTATAACCTATATAAGAAATTTTGAGTCTGGCACCTGGCTGTACTTCGATGGTGAAGTGACCATCCAGGTCTGTAGCAACACCATTTTTGGTACCATTCTCCAGAACCGAAGCTCCGATAACGGGTTCATTGGTATTGTCGATTACAGTACCCGTAATCTTCACCTTCTGTCCCCAAGCTGTCGCTGAGACCATTAGGACGAGTGCTGAGGCTGCTAATCCTCGCAACATCGCATTACTTTTTGATTTTCTCATAATTTAAACTTTAGTTATTCTCATTTATGTTTAAAATTGTTGTCTGATAGTCGGGAACCCATCCATGATGGTTTCCGGTTGCAAAAGTATATAAAATGTCTGATATTTGTTGGTTGATTAAATAATCAAGTGGTAAAAATGACCACCTGTTTTTACATCTGCATCTGATTATCAGGACTTTACATTTTTCATAGTTCTAAAAATAAGTGGTAGATTTATAATGGTAAAAGGTACAATTATTAAGGAGCATCCTAAACTTCCCGGTTAATTCGTGTTAATATTATCACATTATTTCTTCAAAATTTGCTATTTACTTTATTTATGTATACATTTGCAAATATTTTTTCTAAATTCCAAATAATTTAAACAAAAGCAACTTATGAAAAAGGTTTTATGGATGATATTCATGACTTTTATGGTCTTGAACGTGAATGCGCAGAAGTCCATTTCTTCTGACGAAGTGACAACAAGCAACATTCAATATAAGAATGGGAAAGATACTTATATCAAAGAACGTTGCAAACTCGACATCTGCTATGACAAGAGTAAAAAAAACTCACCTGTAGTAGTGTGGTATCACGGAGGCGGATTGACCAGTGGCCAAAAAGAGATTCCCGGACTGCTGAAGAAACAAGGCTTTGTTGTAGTAGGTGTAAACTACCGTTTACTTCCCAAGGTAAAAATAGACGAATGCCTAGATGATTGTGCAGCTGCATTGGCATGGGTATTCCAAAATATCAGTCAATATGGTGGAGATGCAAAGAAAATATTTGTTTCGGGACATTCTGCCGGCGGCTATATTACAACCATGTTAGGATTAGATAAGACTTGGCTTTCACGTTATGGAGTTGATGCCAACAACATTGCCGGTCTGATTCCATTCAGCGGTCAGATGATTAGCCATTTTGCTTATCGCAAGATGAACGGCATCGATAATCTGCAACCAACTATCGACAAGTATGCCCCACTCTATCATGTTCGCAAGGATGCAGCTCACTTGGTGTTGATAACAGGCGATCGCAACATAGAACTATTTGGCCGTTATGAAGAAAATGCATATATGTGGCGCATGATGAATCTGATAGGACGCCCAGACACCCAGCTTTACGAATTGGGCGGATATGGTCATGGTGCCATGGCACAGCCAGCCTTCCACATTCTCATTCAGACTATCCATAAAATGCTAGGAGAAAAATACAATTTTTAATTCTCTGTCTATTTAAGCAATCCCGATTTATCTCTTCACTCTTCACCTTCTCGCCCGTAACCCCTCTGTTTATCGGGGTTTCGGGAGGTGAAGAGTTTTCTTTATCTCTTCACCCACTCTTCACCCCTCTTCACCCATATAGAAATACACTATACGCAATATGGGAAGAAAAAAAAGAGGAAAAGCATGGCGGTTTGGAAAAATAATCGTAAATTTGCAATTGGAAAACAAAGATTAGGAATTATGGTAGAGACTAACGATAGAAAATTGCCGGTAGGCATCCAGTCTTTTGAGGAAATCAGAAAGGGTGGATATCTTTATGTTGACAAGACAGATATCATCTGGCAACTTGCCAACAGAGGGAAAAAGTATAATTACCTGAGCCGCCCACGCCGCTTTGGTAAATCAGTGCTGGTCGATACGCTCGAAGCCTACTTCATGGGCAAGAAGGAACTCTTCGAGGGGTTGAAGATTATGCAGATGGAGACGGAATGGGTGAAGCGACCTGTCATCAGACTGGATATGAGCCGTGCGGGCGCAGAGCCGGAAACATTGCGCTCTTATCTCAATAATATATTCAGACAATACGAAGGAGAATATTCATTGGTTCCTGACCCTGCAGATAGTCTTGCCGACCGCTTCAATGCAATAATCGTGGGGGCGTATGAGCAAACCGGACAGCAGGTTGCCATCCTCATCGATGAATACGACTCGCCATTGCAGCATTCCTGGAAGACTCCTTATCACGAAGCATGTACCGCTATCTATAGAGAGGTTTTTGCCATTCTCAAAGCAGACGACAAATACGAGAAGTTTGTCTTCATTACCGGCATCACCAAGTTTACGCAGATTTCTCTCTTCTCAGTGCTCAACAATCTGAGCAACATCAGCTTTGAGCCGGAATATGCGGCTCTCTGCGGTATCACCAAGGAAGAAGTTTTGCGTGATTTCAAGCCGGAAATCAACAAGTTGGCAACAAGCAAGGGATGGACTTTCGATGAAGCCGTAGCACAATTAACAGCTTATTATGATGGCTATCATTTCTGTCATGAAAACATGGTTGATGTCTTCAATCCATTCAGTCTTATCAATGCACTCGCTGATTCCAAACTGAAGAACTACTGGGCTTCATCGGGCGCAACCTCGCTACTCCCTAAATTTGTGGATAATATAGAAATGAGACTGAAAGATTTTGAGAATTGTCCGATAGACAGCGATACACTGGAGACTTCCGACGTAACAGGTGGCGGAGCGGAACTGTTCCTCTATCAGTCGGGCTATCTTACGATAAAGGGGTATATGGATGAGATTTATTTGCTAGGCATTCCAAACTATGAAGTTCGAAAGGCTCTATACAAGATTGTATTGCCTGCCTTGACTTTACAATCGAATGCACTAGTAATATCAACCCAGAATATGTTGTTGTACTCCCTAAAGCTTGGCAATCTCCCCGAAGCCATGAAATGCCTGAAGGCGCTTATTGCGGATGTACCTTACAGCAACAAGAAGCTTGCCAGCATGGATATGGAAGAGCGCTACCGCCTGATTCTGAGCACCATCTTCAATGCCATCGGCTGCCGGGTGGAAGTAGAGAAGATGATTGCTACGGGCAGGATTGATATGGTGGTAGGAACTACCAACTTTATCTATGTGCTTGAATTGAAGCTGAGCAATAACGGCGGTGTGGATGCTGCTACGGAACAGATAAAAGCCAAGCAGTATGCCGAACCTTTCAAGGCTGATAAGCGAAAAGTAATCGCCCTTGCCATAGAACTGGATGATAAGGGAAAAGGATTGGTAGATTGGAAGGAAGTATAAGGAAGAAAGCGGAAAAAGCCCCCGATGCGTATAGCTCCGGGGGCTTTTTGTTCAGCAGCAAACGCCAGCATATAACTTATCTATAGGGAATATCAAATCCCAATTTTTCCCCCAAACGATATTTCCAAACTCTATCTTGAACTTTTTGAATTTGTTTTCATTCAAGTAAGAGTTATATTGCGGATGTGGGTGATTTCTAATAAAAGCCCCAACATCTATCGTCTTAACAGTGTCATCATTAAAGTGTAATTCAACTTTTAATGGTGCCACATATCTTGCAGAAACAATACTTAAGTTCATAATTTCTTCGTTATTTTAGTTGAACGTATTCTTTTCTTATAAATAAAGAAGTTTACCCATTTATCAACTATATTCTTATAGTACTTCTTCACAAAGGCCTCTGCTGTAGCAGCATCCTTCTCACTTAAAGGTGGTATCTTGCTAGAAGTTCTTCTGTGAATTTCAACAAGTTCACCATTTTCTAATATTATCTCGAAAATAGCTTCATGTCCATCCTTCATTACATGAACGTGTATCGGTTCATGCTCATTCGAATAGAACAGAAAGATAAATCCGAAGTATTCAAATATCTTTGGCATCGCAACCTCCTTTTTTAACCTATCTTGATTGCAAAGTTACGACTTTATTTTGAAAGTGCAAAGAAAATAGGAGAAAAGTTTCGGAAAAAATGTTGTGGATGTTCATGAACTTACCTATCAACATGATACCTAGAAAGCAGAAACAGCCCCCGAAGCGTAATAGCTCCGGGGGCTGTTTATTTTGCCCCAGGCATCAGATGTGCTGCCTGGGGGTACGATAGAGAATCTGGGGCTAGTCTGCCCAAATTCCCTTATTCGTTTCATTATCCCAGAAATCCTTCACTTTTTCGTCGCTGTAATCCGCTTCTGACGCCTTCTGGATAACAGAGCCGGCGAGGATGACTGTGGTTTCCATTTCCATGACGCTAACCACAGGCTTGATATATTTTTTCTTTTTCATACCATTTCTATTTTTTAATTACTTGATGATAACCTTCATGGTCTTGCCACCACGCTTCACGATGTTCACACCCTTCTGCAAATCCTGGAGGCGACGGCCCTGAAGGTCGTAGTATTCAGCCTTGCTATCTGCTGTAGACTCCAACTGCTCGATGGCTGTGGTGCTACCGCCGATGCTGATGCTGAACATTCTGGCACCATCAACAAATGAAGTGCTGTGTACCATGTAAGCACGGAACGGCTTGCTTGCCACCCTTGTTACCTTTGTATTCTCCAACAGCTTTGTAGGGTTCATCAGCTTGTTGCCCTTCACGATGTAGCAGTTGTTGTCAGCATCCTTACTGAACTCCTTTTGGGTGTAGAGACCCTTGAACAGACAGTTGCCGTCAGCAGTTTCTGAGGTCTGAACTTTTTTTGCTATTGCCTTGTTGGCTACAGAGAATTTGAGCTGTGTTTCACCATCCTTCATCTTGATAATAACAGGAGTACCAGCCTCGATGCTTGTCTCTATCTCTTCGAGTTCTACGGTTTCTGTACCCTCATCAGCCGAAAGGAGTTTGAAGGCACGTAAGTTCTGACCATCGAGAGATACCTCGAAAGGCAGGCAGAGCGTTGCCCAGGTAGTACCTTCTACAGTGCGGCTGTAAGATGCAGCCTTGGCTGCGAATGGCTCGTAAGCCACGAAGTCCTTGCCATCGTCAAGAACGAGATTATCCGTAGCAAGAGTTTCTCCCGTTGCTCCTATCTTCTCATCGCCATTCTTGCCTACCAGCTTGGTGAAATAGCCAGTCTTGTAGTTGGCGTAGGTGTGGTCTATTTTGCTATTGTTTTCGTCGTATTCTATGGCACCGATAAGTTTGTTGCAACCACTGAACATATTCCTACCATTAGTTACCTTGTCCGTAACAAACTTATCGCTGACGTAGATGGTCGTGAGAGCTGAGCAGCCTATGAACATTTCGTTCATCTTCGTCACCTTCGCTGTATTGAAGTTGCTGAGGTCGAGCGAGGTGAGAATGGGGCAACGATAGAACATATCGCTCATATTCGTCACCTTCTCGGTGTTAAGATACTCAATGCCTTCTATTGTGGTCAGTTTTACGCAGGAAGAGAACCAGTGATAACAGCTCGTGGGTCTTGCGTTGGCAAACGAAGCATCGAAGACCACCTTTTGGATTTTTACCGTAATCTCAAGCCACCTCGGATCGTTATACCCCACGTTAAGGCCATAAGCTCCTGCGGGTATGGAAGTGGAATTGTTCCATTTGAATGTAAGCGTTCCTGTGCCTTCGTCAAACTCGGCATAACCAGGGAATCCGCCTTCCGGAGTGAAGTAGCCAGTCTCGTAGTTGGCGTAATCTTTGTTGTTGGTATTGTTTCCAGCGTATTCTATGGCACCGATAAGTTTGTTGCAACCACTGAACATATTACTACTATTAGTTACATGGTCCGTAACAAACTTATCGCTGACGAAGATGGTTGTGAGAGCAGAGCAGTTACTGAACATATAGATCATATACGTCACCTTCGCTGTGTTGAAATTAGAGAGGTTGAGCGAGGTGAGAGCTGGGCAGTTATAGAACATACAACTCATATCCGTCACCTCCGCAGTGTTGAAGTTGCTGAGGTCGAGCGAGTAGAGCTTGGTACATCCTTCGAACATGTCTTTCATATCCGTCACCTTCGCAGTGTTGAAGTTGCTGAGGTCGAGCGAGGTGAGAGCAGAGCAATTATAGAACATACAGCTCATACTCTCCACCTTCGCTGTGTTGAAGCTGGTGAGGTTGAGTGAGGTGAGAGCGCAGCAATTATAGAACATACCGCCCATATTCGTCACATTCTCGGTGTTAAGATACTCAATGCCTTCTATTGTGGTTAGATTATTGCAGCCATAGAACCAGGCATAACAGTTTGTTAGTCTTGCATTGGCAAACGAAGCATCGAAGACCACCGTCTTGATATTTTCTCTTTGAGCTAACCACCCCGGCAGGGAAGTTCCCACGTTAAGGTCATAAGCTCTTTCGGGCTTGGAAGTGGAAGGGCCACTTCTGAAAGTAAGCGTTCCTGTGCCTCCGTCAAACACGGCATAACCAGGGAATCCGCCTTCCGGAGCGAAGTAGCCAGTCTCGTAGTTGGCGTAATCTTTGTTGTTGGTATTTTTTTCGACGTATTTTATGGCACCGATGAGTTTGTCGCAACCACTGAACATATCACGACTATCAGTAACCTGGCCCGTAACAAACTTATCGCTGACGAAGATGGTCGTGAGAGCTGAGCAGCTACAGAACATATAGCTCATATCCGTCACATTCTTGGTGTTGAAATTAGAGAGATCGAGCGAGGTGAGAGCTGAGCATCTATAGAACATATCTTTCATATTCGTCACCTTCTCGGTGTTAAGATACTCAATGCCTTCTATTGTGGTCAGATTATAGCAGTAACAGAACCAATAATAACAGCTCGTGGGTCTTGCATTGGCAAACGAAGCATCGAAGACCACCGTCTTGATCTTATCTCTTTGCGCATACCACCTTGGCAGGTTTTCCCCCTCGTTAAGGTCATAAGCTCCTGCGGGCTTGGGACCGCATTTGAATGTAAACGTTCCTGAGCTATTGTCAAACTCGGCATAAGCTTGATAAGAGGTATTGCCGTTTGCCGT
Source organism: Segatella copri (assembly GCA_021622245.1). GTDB lineage: Bacteria > Bacteroidota > Bacteroidia > Bacteroidales > Bacteroidaceae > Prevotella > Prevotella copri_J. The sequence goes on from JAJVTK010000033.1 coordinate 38,934, forward strand.
CTGCGCCACCATACGTGTAGGCAGAAGCAACAACATGAGCAACATCAATGGGAACAGGGCAAATCTACAAAACTTTGCCCCCCCATAGTTCATACGGCCGACATGCGACCCATAGAATTGATAGTTAAACTTTTTCATAATCTAATACTATATTTATTATTTAAATTTATTTGCTTATTGTTAAGTTCACTCCAGAAAATACAAGAGGTTTAACGACATGATGTATATCGATGCCAGAAATAAAAAGATATAAAAACGTTCCTGCTTGAAGAAATCACGAAAGCTGAAGCGAGCCTTCCAATGATCCTCAAGATACATCCTGTACTCATGTATCATGACATATCCAAAAAGGATGCCTAACATGAGTGCCACCACCCCGATGATAAGCAGGGCGAGTTCTATACTTGGCATGGTTTCTAATTTTTCTTTCATGGCGCAAATATAGTATTTTTTTCGGAAAAAGGGGTTCACTTTTCACACTTAGGTGTCTCCTTGGTGGGGGAAGGAGACACCTATTTAACTTATTTTTTCATTTCGTGATGCGTTTTCCGGGTATTTAGCGAAAAAAAAGTTAGTCCTGCTTTTTATCCTCTGGGGTTACTTTTTCAGCCATTTTCTCCCACCAATCGTTAGGAGTACAGGCTTCCTTTAACTTGAAAATGCGGTACAGATAGGTGCGGGCAGAGAAGCCTCACTCGGCTGAAATGATGTCAGTCTCCGAGAAATATCGGGACCGCTCCGCCTTGGGAATATCCAACGACCGCGACATAGGTAACCATATTCAATATGGTATTCCCCTGCCGCCGGTGCACCAGTCTTCCAACTTCTCGCACTTCTCTTTCCGGAGTCTTTCAGAAAGCTTTGGCTGTAAAGTTTCTTTCTTGTCAGTCACCACGTAATCAAGGGTCTATAAGCCACCTTTTCATCGTGGCATATAGACCCTTGATTTTTAGAATCTCAAAATGTATTCGTCACCATCTTTAAAGGCATTGGTCCCTTCGAGGTAGCGACGAGTCTCCTCGAAATCCTCACCTATGATGTTGGCACTAAACTGCCGAACTCTTGATATAGCCTTGATGATTACGCTTGGGTCGCTCTTTCTAGTCAAGCGTCTCAATCCATTTAGGTAATCCTCACGAAAGACTGTAGGGATGATAATCTTTGATTGGTCTGCATGGACAAGTTCTGCATTCATCATGATTCTTGAGATACGACCGTTACCATCATTGAATGGATGAACCTCGCTAATCATGAATAGGATAAAGAGAGCCCTAGCGAAAGGAGACTCCAGGGCTTTGTAGAAGTCGAATCCCTTTATCAATGTCCCCCTTACAAGTGTGCAGTCTACAAAATGCGAATCACCGGCATGGTTGTTTTGCGTCTTGAACATACCTGGGTTTCTGTCTGGTCTCGCTGCCATCATAATTCTATGACGGTCTTGAAGAATCTCCATCAGTTCATCGGCGGTACTTGGCGTTCGTCTCATCTCCCGTCTGCTTGCTACGATTTGGAATGTTCCAAGAACATCATGTGAGTCTGCATTTCTTGCTGGCATTGGTTGACCAGTCTCTATGATGCGATAAGCATCTTCTATCTCAAACTCTGTTCCTTCGATATAGTTAGAGAAGTAGCTCTCGAAAAATGCAAAGTTTCTAAATGATGCGGTAGAAACATTCAGCTCGTCCATGCTAGGAAAAGGTTCATTATGAAGCGCCTTGAACAATGTTTCAAACAACTTGACACGTTCTTGGTCAAACGGCACACCTTGAGCTCTGGCTAAAGCACTGCCAGAGGAAAGTATTCCTGAAGGTTTGGTAGAAAGCAAGGCTCCAATAATAGAATTGAGAGTTTCAAACTCTTCTGTCATATTCAGCTGTTTGGCAATCTCTTTAGCCTTGTCACGGAAGCCGTTGATGCCTTCTTCTCCATTAACTACCAACATTTTTTCCAGGTTCTCCTCGATATACGTCCTTGGCAAACATTTGGAAACATTGCCACGAGTCCTGCCTTTTTGAAGGTTTTCAAGCATGCGTCTTTCTGTGCTTGATATATACAAGTTCTCAATGAAAGGCATATCATGGGCTGTACCCATTGGACCTTTCATTAAGTGAACTTTAATACCTGGCAATTCTATGTTTTTGGTGTATTTGTATGTCAAGAAGATATCACCCTCAGATGTTGGTTTAAGTTCAAATGCAGAGCGATGGCTGATAACAGCATGAGGATAGAGTTGTCCTAAAATATAGAATATATTTCTTCTGATGATGTCCTCAGGTGCATCATCCATGTTACTTGTATAGATTCTTGTAGCAATCTTTCTCAGTTTTCCACTTTTCACTTGATTGCTACTGCGGATGTCAGCAGTACCTACCACTACTTCCAGAATATTATGGATTGTATTATTTTGTGCCATATTCTTCTATTAAACGTTTATTTTTCTGCAAAGATAGCTATATTTTTCGATTAAGAAGCATCTTTGCGCCATATTTTTCGATTAAGAAGATATTTTAAGTAATATTATCCATCGAACAGGCACCGGAACACGATGAAGGGTCTATACGCCACCTTTTCATCGTGGCATATAGACCCTTGTTGTTTTCCTGTGAAGTGCGGTGAAAGACGGTGTGTCATTATTCATCGGATTACGCGGAATAAACGGAACGTTCTTGCTCCGCGGATTACGCACGGATTAGACGGAAAGCGACCTGTTCGGTCGAGGAATCGGATTTGCGTGATGTATAGTCACGCAGATTTGGCAGATGACCTTAACAATATGTGGTTTCAGCCCCCTCGACCGCACAGGTCGCTTTCCGTTAACTCAGCGTAATCCGATGAAGATAATCGATGAAAAAAAGAAAAAGAGGGTGATCATGTATTTATGACACACCCTCTTTTTATTTTGCCCCAGGCATCAAATGTGATGCCTGGGGGTACGATAGAGAATCAGGGGCTAGTCGGCCCAAATTCTCTTATCAGTTTCATTATCCCAGAAATCCTTCACATTTTCGTCGCTGTAATCCGCTTCTTCCGCCTTCCGGATAACAGAGCCGGCGAGGATGGCTGTGGTTTCCATTTCCATGACGCTAACCACTGGCTTGATATATCTTTTCTTTTTCATATCTATTTTTATTACTATTTTTTATTACTTGATGATAACCTTCATAGTCTTGCCGCCACGCTTCACGATGTTCACACCCTTCTGCAAATTCTGTAGGCGACGGCCCTGGAGGTCGTAGTATTCAGCCTTGCTATCTGCTGTAGTCTCCAACTGCTCGATGGCTGTGGTGCTACCGCCGACGCTGATGCTGAACATTCTGGCACCTGCTGCAGGAGCAGATGAGTTATCTACCATGTAAGCACGGAAAGGCTTGCTGCCCACAGACTCTGTTTTTGTTTCACCCAACAGCTTGGCTGGGTTCATCAGCTTGGCGCCCTTCACGATGTAGCAGTTGTTATCAGTATCCTTGCTGAACTCCTTTTTGGTGTAGATGCCCTGGAGCTTGTAGTTGGCGTCAGCAGTTTCTGCAGTCTGAACATCTTTTGCAATCTCCTTGTTGGCTTCAGTGAAGTTGAGCTTTGTTGCTCCATCCTTCATCTTGATGATAACAGGAGTACCAGCTGCGATGCTTCCCTCTATCTCTTCGAGTTCTACGGTTTCTGTACCCTCATCAGCCGAAAGAAGCTTGAAGGCACGGAAGTTCTGACCATCGAGCGATACCTCGAATGGCAAGCAGAGCGTTGCCCATTTGGTGCCAGCATTAATAGTGCGACTATAAGATGCAGCCTTGGCTGCGAACGGCTCGTAAGCCACGAAGTCCTTATCGTCGTCAAGAACGAGATTATCCGTAGCAAGAGTTTCTCCCGTTGCTCCTATCTTCTCATCGCCATTCTTGCCTACCAGCTTGGTGAAATAGCCAGTCTTGTAGTTGGCGTAGTTATGGTCTTTCTTGCTCGGGGTATAGTCTTTGAGATTTGTGCAATTATCGAACATGGAAGAACCGTTAGTTACCTTGTCTATTACAAACTTGTCGTTGACGTAAATGGTTGTGAGAGTTGAGCATCCAGAGAACATAAAGCTCATATCCGTCACCTTCTCTGTATTGAACTTAGTAACGTTAAGTGAGGTGAGTTTTGAACAATTATAGAACATGTTGCTCATATTCGTCACCTTCTCAGTATTGAACTTAGTAACGTCA
>JAJVTK010000034.1:0-42122 GCA_021622245.1 Segatella copri
ATGTATATTTATAAACAAGCAAGTTGATATTTATTCACTTGCGAAACTTCAGTTAATTAATCAAAATTTGTTTTTACGGATATTTAAATTAATAATAAATCACCATTTTATGTTGGTTTTATTCAGCTTCAAGCTCCAATAACTTTCTCTTTGCGTCCAATCCTCCGGCAAAACCTGTAAGGGAATGATTGCTTCCGATAACTCGATGGCAGGGAACGAAAATGCTGATGCCATTAGCTCCGATGGCACTTGCCACGGCTCTGATGCCGTTAGGTTTGCCTATACTTATAGCTATTTCCTTATAGCTTCTTGTCTCTCCATAGGGTATTTCGAGCAATGCATGCCATACTTTTTTCTGAAAATCAGTTCCTACAGGATGCAACGGAATATCAAATATCTTGCGGTTACCGGCAAAATATTCATCCAATTGCTTTTTGGTCTGATCCAGGATTGGGGATGTTTCTATCTTGAAATCAGCCTTCATATACCGTAAAAGCCGATGCTTATTGCGTTCAGCACATGGCATTTCATTCCAATCACAAAGGCACAGTTCGTCACCCATCGATGCCAAGATGATTTCTCCGCAAGGCGAATTGTAATATTGAATGTTTACTTGCTTCATTGTCTTAAACTGATATTTTTTGTTCATAAATCATACAGGTAAAAGAGGTATGAGAAAACTGTTTGACGAATCTCATATTTAACCGCCATACTAAGTAGTGTATTATATTGTTCTTTTCACGCAAAGGTAACAAATATTTATAGATTACACAAGAAAAAGTACTATATAATGCTCGTTTTATAAAAAATTTTAATTTTATGGGATTTTTCTTGGCTATTTAGCATTGTATATTGATTTTTTCTTATCTTTGCAAGTACAATTCAAAAGATTGATTATTATGCAGATATTATTGGCTAATGCCAAAATTATGTTTGAGAAGGCAGACAGGAAGCCTATCTCCGTGCCACTATTCCAATCAGTTGCCAATGACTTGGCCAAAGAAATGGCAATGATGAATGTAGAGGAATTGGCTAAGCAACTGGATTGCAGCAGCAAGATTGCAATGACTAACTGGAAGCGATATCATGATTTTATGGCTGCAGAGAAGATGCCGGCTATCCTGGCTTACAATGGTCAGGCATACAAACATTTGCGTGCCAGTTCTTTGAGCGAGGACTCGTTAGAGTATGCCCAGAACCATCTCTGGATTACCTGCTTCCTTTATGGATTGCTTCGACCGTTGGATGGCATCGTACCTTATCGTATGGAGCATTGCGTATCGCTCGAAGCTACAAACGACAAGCCTATCAATCAGTTCTGGAAAGACAAACTGACAGATGTTCTCATCGATAGTGTGAAAGCTGACGATGGTATACTCATCCATCTTTCTACAGAGGAATATGAACATCTGTTCGATTGGAAGAGAGTATGTAAGGAGATAAAGGTCATTCAGCCACTCTTTTATGTCCGCCAGAAAGACGGCAGATTGAAGATGCAGGCTGTATGGGCTAAATCTTGCCGTGGAGCCATGGTGAGATATATTCTGAATAATCAGCTTCTTACTCCAGAGGAACTAGCAGGCTTCAGTTATGAAGGTTTTGAATATGAGCCAGAATTAGGAGAAGCTGCTTTTCCTCATTTCGTTCGTTGAATAGAACAAAAGCAAACGAACGTTATAAAAGGAAGATGCTGTATGTTTGGATTGAATGAGAGCACCCAATATATCATAGAAGTATCATCATTTTATGATTGTACAACTAAAAAGTGTATAGTTGTACAACTAAAGAGGTTATAGCTGTACGACTAAAAGGTGTTGTCACTAGGCTCAGCAGAGGTGCTGACTGCAGTCAGCAGACCTGCTGACTAGGCTCGGCAGAGCTGCTGAGCCTAGTGGCAATGTCTGAGAAGGTATATGCCTGTACTCTAAAAGACGCTTGTTCTGACTCCTGGAAACGCTTCTTTTAACTCTCGGAGATGCATCCTTCAACGAGAAGAGACGCTTCATTCAAGTTAAGGATACACTTCATTCAACGAGAAGAGACACTTCATTCAAGTTAAGGAAACGATTCCGTCAACCTAAAAAGCCGTTTCAACAACTACGTCTTAGTTACTTCTTCTTCCACAAACGATAGAGCGTTATTGGACCTTCCTTGGTAGCATACATTCTGGCAGCCGGTTCCTCACAGAGATCATTCAATACCTTATTGGCATGATAGCGGGTGACACCGAATTCACGAATCATATCCTTCACCGTGATATAACCCTGCTGCTGACAAATCTCTACAATATCAGCAAACTCCTTATCCGCCTCCTTTGGAGTAGATTTCACACTCCAATACTGTCGGCTGCAGCCATTAGAGTGGCGCTTTAGCCTTTCCAGAAACTCCTTCGTGGGCTGAATTTCCAAGCCGCAGATATCCACCTCATTGGCAGGAATCAGATCCCCCTCATGATAGGTCCTTTTCCATTCGATTCCATTCTTGTCCTTATGCTTCACCATCCCCAGTTTTGGCTTGACGATAAACATATCGCCTACCCTCACCTCGTTGCCATCCGCCAGGGCGTAAAGCGTTTCATCCTCCAGCGTTTCCAATGCAGAGATAAAGGACGAAACATTCATCGCACAATGATCGCGAACACGCTTTTCCATCTTCTCCCTGTCAACGACATCCTGTTTCACGAACATCGGATGTATCTGATACTTACCGCTTTCGTCCTTCAAGGGCGTGCGATGCTCCAAATAATTGATTGAACCTGTTGCTCTAGCCATATTCTTAGTTGTTTTGATTCTTTAAAAGATTATGCGCAAAAATACTGATTATTAGTGAGATAAGCAATTATTTTATGTTAACTTTGCTAAATCAGACTCATACGAGCCATTATAATCAAGATTATCTGTGTTAAAATTCACAAGAACACCTCATTTCTCATTATTTTTTATTACCTTTGCCCCAAATAACAATTTAAGACAAAGGATATGAGCACATCAACTAATGCGATTACTCCCGATTTGCAAGCGAAGCTTGACAAAGCGAGAGAAGAAATTCATAGTGGACAATGTATCACATTGAAGTCGCATGATGATATTGACAATTATTTTGCGAGTTTATGATTTATACAATCATAACTTCCAGGAGTGCAGAAGATGTCATCAAGAAATGGAAGAAATCCAATCCAAAGCTATTCAAAAAATACCAAAAAATCTATCATGAACTGGTAGATCACCCTAGAACAGTACCTGGTAAATTCCTTGCAGGGATGTAGGGTGCTGGCCTATCCACAAATTACCGAAGAGTTTTTCGAAACTCTCCTTCTGATTACAATCATAGTAAGAGTAGAGCATACTGAGAAACAGGCTCTTTCAAAAACGACGGGGACGGACGAAGAAGAGATTGCGAGGCTGCTTCTCCAACTCTGGCAAAAACATCGTCTTATCTACATAATATAGATTCTGACTCATCACCGTGGCAAAATCAGATACTCCATATGGTACTTGTTTTACTTGCTGTTTCATCATGCAATGAAATTTAACCAGTTTACATGTGCTAAGTTACGTCTTTATTTTTGAAACAACCAAAGTTTTCACGGCTTTTTTCAAATAAGAAATCCCTGCCGTAGGAAGCCTTTCCTACAGCAGGGATTTTTCTATTGGGAATCATCAAGAATGACGAAGCCATCAATCCTTAACTATTATTAACTATCAATTATCAGTTCTATCAATCGCGAACTTTCTGCTTGCAAGGAGATATTGGTAAACAAATGAATGTCATACTCCATACCTATATGTTTACCACTATCAACATTCATTGGTTTCAAAAAGGCATAATGATAACCATCAGACTCATAAATACGTGAGTCATCCAAAAGCCATTCCTCATACCCAAACCCTATCTTGTTTTCATAGGAATCCCCATACTGAGACTTTCCTTCGTTTCCCGAAGGTCATTTCCAGTCATGGGTATTCCAACATATTATTGCAATTTTCTCCATATCGCACTATTTTAATTGCAAAATTAATTTAACTCTGTGCAGTCTTTCTGCATCAATTCATTTATTATAGCTTATTATATGAAATCGTATACAAGATTCCAGAGTAATTTTTCTTTTTATTATACAATGGAACATCCATATCCCAATCGTATCTAAAGTCATCATCCGTACAGTCAGAGTTGCTTTTTCCAAACAAATTCCATCCATGAGCAATACCAGCGTCAGGACGAATACAAAGTTCCTCGTCTGCTGTTTTTATGGACATACAGCGTTCATGCTTTATATAGCCGTAATCCACAATTTCAGGAGTTATGCCAGCTATCTCCCTGATTGCATCTTCCATGAAACTGTTTCTGGCAACATTGTCTCCGTATTCTCTTTCCAAGCCAATCCTTTGATTACCATAGGCATCACCGTTAGGCTTCTTAACATAGATATTCAACGAAACTATATTGAGTTGAAGTTTTTGCTGAACATCCGCAATGAAATGGGCCAAAAGGATGCAACCCAACGGAGTGACCAAATAACGGTCAGAATAGGTCACTGAAACATTCTTTCCTCTCATACTTAGAATAATTCTATCCCATTTCTCAGATTTGTATTTCATCAACTTTTCGCACAAATTGTTAACTCTGCAATCTTCCAAGATACGAGCGTCAAACATAATAGAGCCATCATCTGCATTCATTTCTGACAAAATATCGGACGGATTAATAGGAACATATTCCATCCGACTATCACTTAAAGAAGAGAACACATCTCCATCACCCCAATTAGCATTCAAAGAGACATCGACATTTTCACCAAAATACATCTTGCTCGTTCCATCACTGAACGTTACGGCAAGTAATGGTTTCAATGATTCTTTCAGCCCAACCTTGACATACTCGAACCTGTTCTTAAAAAGTGCTGCCATTAAAATAGCTTTTGAGGAAGCGGAACATGACGATAACTGTATGTTCTTGTTCAAAACATAAGCCACATCAACACCAGAAAGAGAAAGTTCACTCAACAATTTTCCATAAGAAAAATCATCAAGTTGCCAACTATCATACTCATTATCCACAAAGACTTTTAAAGACTTCACGTTATCATTGCGAGTAAGTTGGTAGAATTCCGTCGCAAAATCAGTTGTTACTGCGGAAGCATCAGGAATATCAGACACGATTGACTCTGGAGCTACTCTTGAATTGCGCTCCATTTCTAACCACTCTAAAGCCTTTTGACGGTTCAAGTAATTGATATACCACTGAGATCTGCGGTCAATCAAGCACTTGGTGCAAGAACGCTCACAATCACACTTCGCTAATGCTTCATAAGCTTTTTCCAACACCTTGTCTTTATACTCACGGAAAAGTGGAGAATAGCCAGCTCCCCCGAGAGCCGTATCATAAATGAAGATAGAATGACTAGCCTCATTATAACCAAAATCAATCTCTCCATCATTTACGCCCAACAATTCTGTTAGTTTTCTACTCAAGACGACACCCAATGAATATAGCGTTTCACTATCTCTTACCAAGACATTTGCTGCATCATAGAATTTAACTTCTACGAAATCTGTCTGATAACGACCTACAAGCAGAACATGTCTTCTAATATTTCTGCCATTTGCCTCACCTCCAGGACATGGAAGACCTGTAGATAAATGTTTATGACCTACAAGGATATTATCCGAGTAATCAGGACTTTGTTCATATTCCATCCTACCACAATAAGGACAAAAAGCAAAACCAAAGGTACTTCTACCTCTATTAAAGAACAATATTTCAGACTCGTTTGTAGAGCACCGCACAACCATTTTGGCAGCAGAAGTCTTTTCCTGCCATGGATCCATTTTTAAAAGTACAGGTTGAACAAAGCTCATCTCTCCTTGTGCATTCATTTTTCGAGTTGGCTTTGAACCAAATGCCACACTGAATGCCACAGGCTCAACCACTTCTGTAAAACGTTGCTCAGTCGAAATACTCATGTCCTTAATTCCATGCATTGAATTTTCCTTGCCGCATTTTGGGCAATCGTTCAGGACATTACCTTGTCGAATAACAGTATAACCACAATGCGTACAATTTTGCAGTACGTATCTTGTCGTATTATCATCATACTTCGTTTTCATTAAAATTCCAGCAGGCTGATATATCCATTCATTCTTCACTACTTGCTTGCCAGGAGCATAGGCAGAAATAGCTTGGCTTAAATGCATGGTAGGAGAATTCTCATCATAACCCTTACCCAACATACATTGCACCAAACCTGTCGGAATGCCAGCACTTGGCAAGAATGAATGTTCTGCCATATAAGTCAAGAGAGAAGTTGAAAGGAAGTTATCCTTTTGATGTGACACTGATTTTAGTGCAATACCATTATCACCTTCTTCTTCTAACATTTTTATCGTTTTATCCAAACTGGCTATGCGTGCTTGGTAAAGTCCTCGAACAGTTGAAATATCTTTTTTCGTAGAGAAAATAGCATCTGACAAAGGTACGTTATCCAATGCCGTACCTTTTACCAAAGACTTATATGATACTTCAAGGTCAGTTCTGTTACCACCAATAATATTATCAATATGATTCAGGAACTTATCCAAATAGCATAGTCCATCGATAGCAACAAAGAAATCTCCTAAATTGGCAGTAACCCTTATTCCACCCTGCAAAGACACGAAATCAGCAAACACCATAGCATTAACATGACGTTGAATCAGTTGTCGACTTTCCAACTTCAACAAAGGTGTCTCCGTTAAATGCGTAATTGGATAATCAGGATGCTTCCACGTGTTTGCACCTATTGGATTAGGAGCACAGAAAGTCAGAGCCAAAGCCTTTGACTCGCTTCTACGACCTGCACGACCTGCACGTTGTAGATAATTGGCAGATTTTGGTGGTACATTATTCATAACCACCTCACTTATACCACCTATATCTACACCCATCTCCATTGTTGTCGAGCATGACAACACATTAAGATGTCCCTCATTAAATTCCTTTTCATATTTATCCAAATCTTCACGAGATTGCTGTGCAGAATGTTCTGCAGAAATAAAGATTGGCTTCTGGGAATAAACTCTCTCATGCAAACCTGTATAGACACCATGTTCTTTTTGAGAGACCAAATTTTCATCAATCCATGCAGCAATCTTCTTGTCGTCCAGCTCAGCCGACTTGAATGGGAAATATGGATATTCAAATGTTGTTACAACCTTGAATCTATCAAAGTTTTCTTTCCCTATATAGCCGTTCATTCGAGGGCTGTAGCCATGGAAGGTCACATCTACGACGACATTATCCACAGGGCAAAGGTAACCTTTTTCTATTAATTGCAATTTGACCTTATTTCCTATCAAATCCAACATATATCCCTTACTTTCTGTATCTACAGGTTCCAGAATGTTAGATGTCAGGAATCCCCATGCTTTATCCAAGAGACTATTGATAATTGCAACTTTGCCATCATCAATCTGTTCTGCATCATTATAACCTAAAACAGCACAAATAAGAAGTACCAATCTATTTTGATCATCCTGTACTGTTCCATCCATTCTCTGTTTCACAACAGGCCATTTGCTAACAGGTTTACTTTTTATACGCTTATCAGAATCCTTTGGATAGATTTCAGACATATAGACATTCTGCGTCAAATAGGTTTTGACTTCACCAGCCATCATGTAATGTCTGCCGCCACGAATAACATAATCGATGCAAATTTTCAAAAAGTCTTGCCAATCTTCATCTTTACATCCCTTTGACAAAAGAATTTCTGGGCATTTTGCCTTCTTCAAGTCAGGATATACCAGTCTTACAAATCCCATGGTTTCCATAGAATTTGCTCGCTTTGGAATCCACCCAAATTGGTCTATCAATAACGCTCTCAGATAGACTGTCGAGTTTTCTGCACCTTTTCCTCCACGTGCCTCATTAATATGCTTATAAAGTTTTCTAAAGTCAGTATTATTTTCTAACGTTCTACTAATTTCATCCCATGAAACTTCTGGTGGAGCAGGGATAACCTTTTTTCCACTTTTCTTAGCTTCCAGACGTGACAACTCAGTTACAAACGCAGGTGGAAGTAGTTCCTTTGGCTGACCTTTCAAAAATTGATATGTTTTTTCCTCATCAGCCGTCAAGCCTGATGGGTCAATATTTTCAAGTCTCATATCAGCCATCTTATGGAAAATACTGGAACGAATCCAAGTGCGTTCTACATCTTGGTTTAACCCCATAGCTGTTCGAGCAGAACCTTGTCTATTATCTGTAAAAGCAATATACTTTTTACCTTTATACAGAATTTCTGAATCTGTATTTTTCAATCCTTCTGCATTGTCCAAGATTGTGGTTGCCAATGCACGTCCCATTTGGGTAGCACTTGCTCTAAGATAATTAACATGCCCTAAGGAATTACCACAATAAGGGCATAAGTCCTTATTGTTTTCTGAATGACGTAAAGATTCAAACACAGCGGCTTTGTCTGCATCATCTGGTGCTATCTCTATCTTGTTCTTCTCAAGATTAAAGATATGTTTTTCCACATGGGTGTGGTGTCGCAAACATGGTTTAGACGGCTTGGCAAAATAGAATGACGTATATCCTGCCGCTTCCTGCCTAACTCTACTGTCCTCTTCTATGAGACCTTCGCTCTCAACAAGGTCCTCATCCGTATCAAAGAACACTCCATTATCCAAGTCCACTGTATTTACATGCATTCTGAATCCATCAGAGGTGCTGTTTTCTCCTACGACAATCAAGCCTCCACATGAAGGACAGGTTGCTACTTCCAGCATTTTTGACTTACATACTGGACAATTCGTGTTCTGATAAGTAGTTAAGCTACCTATCCCCAATCTTATCTTCTTATGTCGACTACATTCTGGATTTACGCAAGCATATACGCCGTTGATTGAACGTATAAAATAATGGATTCTTGAAGGCAACAATGCCGCCTTTCCACCATCAGCCTTATTCAATCCATCCACTTTATCACCCAAAACGTTTATTACTTCAAGCGATTTCAAAGTATCTTTACTTACAAGGGTATCCAGTTGTTTAGCAATCTGCTTTGTAGAAAGCACAGGATTGGCATTCAACTTCTTACGAAGTCTTTCTATATCAGCAAGTGAAATATGAGTTCCATATTTAGCATTAACGTTCTCTATCGCTTGGGAAGCTTTAGTCTCATCCATTTCTGGGATGATTCGCTTTCCCCCGATAACAACAATACTTTCAGCAGGCTTTCCTGTTAATTGTGAAACAAAAGTCTTTAGTTTCTGTTCTGCCGCAGGATCATCTTCATCACCAATCGTAGCAGATGTTACAGCAAAGTTCACCTGGTCAATCGTTACCCCAAAAGCATCAAGGACACGTCTCAACTGCAATGACAATTCCGCAGCAGAAGAACCAGTATAGGTATGAGCTTCATCAAGCAATATCCATTTTAGCTTGCCTTTTGACTTCTCTAAAATAGCCTTATCCTCGGCACGAACCAACATATAATTAAGCATCGTCGGATTCGTAAATAACACCTGTGGAGGAGTTTCACGAATCTGTGGTCGAGTTACTAATTGAGGGAAAAATTTAGAAGTAAAGTTTACTGTTCTTCTATCCTTTTCCGTATCACCATTATAAATGGCATAGGTGATTTTGTTGGGAAGAGCATTGCACCAAGCATGAATACGCTTTTGCTGGCTCTTCATCAAGGCATTAAGAGGATAAAGAAAAATTGCCTGTACACAATCCTTCTCATTTCTATTTGCAATATCTTGAAGAACTGGTATCATAAAACACTCCGTTTTACCTGAACCAGTACCAGAGGTTACAACTATCGTCTTGCCCTCACCAGACAGCATTGTTTTCCAACTCTTTGTCTGATGCTTATAAGGGCAACGACTCATAGGAAATCTCATTTCCTCATCAACCTTGTCACTACCCAAAGCCTCCACGAAAGAAGGGGATAGTATATGCAATTTTGTTGCATGCTCACCAAAGGTTTCCTTGCTACTTTCCCAAGGAAATATAGATTGAAACACAGGTTCCGCCATCAAAGGTTCTTCCTTTGATAAAATATGGCGCATATATGCCTGTTCCTTGGCTTTACCTCCGAGCCAGAGAGATACCAAGGAGTCTATAAGCACTTTTTCTGCGGATGTATAGAAATCTGCGTAATTCATATCTTATCTATTTAATGTATTAATATATTTAACCGTTTTGAAGAAAATGTCGCTATATGTCTCTTTGAAATACTTTCTGTAGAAATTGACAATACGAGCAAACTCCCTATTTTCCCAAGCGAACAAATCTATGCGATTCTCTTGAAGACAAGTATTTTCTGCAGCACACATAGCAGCCTCCACCATAACCCTATATGAAGGCAACAATTTTTGACCCTGATTGTAATAAGCATTGCTCAATGAAAATTTAGCAATCGGCAAGTCTTTATTCGTATCAGACAAACCATGTATTTTTGCACAATAAGCATTGATATCTGCAATGTTAAACGCTCTTTCTGCATCAATATTACCAGAAACAAGGAAAGCCGCAAAAGCTTGCGCTATGTCTGTAGACACTGTCGAATTAAACAATTCTTGCAACAGTTCCACCAAAGACTGCATTTTTCCAAACATTATAGGCTGTATTGCTTCAGGAACACTTGCCAAAAATTCATCAATACATTCCTCCCAAATTTTGGCAGGAATCCAATGAATTGCAACAACCATCTCTTGCTCAAACCTGTCAATATCTTGCAACAAGACATCCTTGTACTCGTTAAGCCACATGGCAATGACAAACTTTGCCAACAATTTGGAGTTGCGCCCAAGTGGCTTTAATCCATTATACGTTGGGAAAGGCAAATTATATCGACTACAGATGTCAAATGCCTTACATACACCTTTCCAATGTTTGCCCATCATGACATCCTCATTTTTCAAAGCCTCATACCAATCTTTTGTATTGCTTGAAGAACGTTCTGTTCTTTCTTGTTTATCAAAATCATAAGCCTCCCTATTGTAATATTTTGGAATCATCCTACGCTTTGCCTCTGGACCCGAAAATACAACGACCTCTTGTTGATTAAAGTCATCTGGGAATGTGAACAGATTCTCAGAATTATCTAATCGCTCCAATTTTACAACAAAGAAGTCTTCTGATGAAAGTTCATCTCCAACAGGAAACGCATAAACTTCGCCATCATAGAGAAAATCATCAGTATCTTCTTCTGTGCTGTCGATGACCCTTATTTTTCCGTCTTCAATGGTTGACTCCAATACGAATTTTCTAATGAATATCTCTGTACCATAAATATTCATGGCTACGGAACTGGAACGGTCAAAACTATTAGCGCCATACAGATTAAACATGCGAACAATAAGGTCATTATAGTCAGCGAGAGATACCAACCCATCTATCACCTTACTACGTAAATGTTTCAATAAGCTATAATCTTCAACCTTATCAGAAACATATGACACATCTATATTGCGTTTTTTACCATAACAACCATGGCTTACAACACAAAAGTTTGTCAAGTTAGCCAATGAAACAATCTTTCCATTTGGTACGATATTTCCTTTTATATCCGTAACGGTTACTCCATCAAAAGGAATAGCTATGGACAAACGCAAAGTTGGATTCCCAGCACAGTAAAGACTGAAATCACATACAGATGGTGTAAACTTACTGTCCTTACTTCGCTTAACCATCCATTTGTTGGTTCCTAATTTCGTAATACCAACTCCCTCTGGCGTATTAATTTTAGGAAGCATATCCGCACCACACGAGCAAATGATGTTCGTCGAGAAGACACTTTCATTATCAGAAGTAAACTTCAATTTTCCTATTGAATAGAAAGTTTCCGTAACAATATGCCCATCGGGTAATTCCACACGAATATCAACCAATCCGCAAGGGAAGACACAGGAAGATTTCAAGCTACGCCATTTTATATAGATGTCGTTTCTGAATCTATATTTTACTGTGGAGTTGTGAACACGATTTTTCTCTTGGTCATACACACGAACAAAAGGTATAGTTGAAAGCAATTTATAGTTTGACTTTTCAACCCAAGAAATATAATTGCCAGAAAACTCTACGGTATATGGCGTAAAGTTATTGGTCAACTTAACATCTTCACCTGTTTCAGAGTTTTGTAAATCCAACTCATCCGTAAATGCGTTATAATAGAGTTCTTTGTCACAAATGGTTATAGGCAAGGATTTGCCATTTTTCCACTCATGAGAAAATATTGCTACGTTATTCTCTGCATTGGCAGTTTCTGACATACTATAGAGATTGTCATCCAACATCTGGAATACCTGCGGATAGTAAAAGTTTGGAGGATAGCAACCTGCAATAGTCAAGAATAGTCGATCATCGTTGTCACATCTTACCTTCACCTCTACTACAGGCTCACCAGTCCACAAGATATCGCTCTGCATACCCACTGTAATGCGAGTATACACAGCATACAGGACATTACCTTCTTCGTCTCTAACATTATCTTTTCTCACATACTTACCTACAAGCGTTCCTGCAACAAACACATCGAAGGAATAGCACGTAGTTATATTTAAACCTGGTATGGAATCAGACGAAATATCCTTGACAACTTCCATATTGACGTAAAGTTTTCCTTGTCCCTGTCCAAAAGTTCTGAGCTTCCAATGCAAGGACAGAGGGCGTGTTTTGCGCTGAGCTTTAGCTCGACTATATGCGGTTTCCAAAGACTTGGTAAGCTCTGCGAGCGAGACATCTGTATCATCATAAGGGAGAAGTTCTTTTTCTCCCACGATGATGGCATGGGCTATCTGCATGGAAACATCATATATGTTTTCATTTCTAAAAGCCTTACCCAAATATGAAATACAGTTAAACTGCTGTATGATAGAACTATCCACCTCATTCCAGTCAAGATTGATTGAAGACAACTCGCTCACCAACTCTTTCAAGAATTTAGAGAAATAGCCAATATTGCCACTGTTCTTAATATAGTTGACAGGAAGTCCACCTTGATTCAATAGAGTACGGAAATACTCTGTACCTTTCAAAGAATGCAGGAATGCGTACCCATGCTTCTGCAAAGCTTTTCTGGCAGCCATATACAAGTCATCCCCCAAACGCCTATGCAAGCCTATACCCATAGCAACATCCTCTTTGGATGGGATAGACCCCCGATAGTCTCTTCGCCACCATTCAGCATAGCACAAAGCGGCTTCCTCACCATATCTGGCGAGGTCGCTTGTATGACATCTTAGCGTTTGTTTCAAAGCTTCATACTCTTCTTCTGATAGCTTGAACTTCCACAACGGCATATTCTTTTGAAGTCCTTGCATTCCACGAGTCTTCAAAATATTAAAATATGCTGTATGGCTATATACTAAATTCTCATTGTTCATTGTCAACTCATTTTAATGTTGAACCTTAACCGATCAATCTTTGTGCGCATCTTCCGCAGCAAATCTGACCTTTCCTTCATCTATAGGTAACTTATATGGCTTCCCTCAATCTCTCCAGAATGTAAAATATTTGCAATTCTAACAATCGGGACTCTATCTTTACAAAACGAGGAACACTGAAAAGCATAGCCTCCTTGCAAAGCCGCAACTTCTTCTATTTTTCCACTTTTCCATTCCCTCTCAAATCCTTGAATTCTTATTTTTGGTTCATTCATATCTTGTTTCTCCTTGTCATTTATTATTGTTATGTTTTGCCTTACCTTCATGCTGCAAATAGAACAATTGCTTCTGGCGTTCTATCTCCGTGCGAAGCTGTTCTTCTGTCGGCAGATAAGTCTTGTACTTTGTTGCAAAGAGATGGTCATTATCTTTGAGGATGGAATAACGTGCAATATCCTTGCTCGTCTCTGAACAAAGCACGATGCCGATGGTTGGATTGTCACCTTCCGTAAGCTTGAACTCATCATACATACGGACGTACATATCCATCTGTCCCACATCCTGATGGGTGATAGCACCAAGTTTCAAGTCTATGAGGACATAACATTTCAGCACGACATTATAGAACACAAGGTCTATGAAATAATCCTGTGTATCTGTGCGTACCAACTGCTGGCGTCCCATGAAAGCAAAGCCTCGTCCCATCTCCATCATAAACTCCTGCAGGTGGGTGATGATGGCAGACTCCAACTCTTCCTCAGAATAAGAATCATCCTGCTTGAAGCCTAAGAACTCTGCCACAACAGGGCTTTTCAATAGTTCAAACTGATGTGGTTCTGTCTCTGTCATAGGAAGCGAAGGCTGCACAAAATGACGTTCAAAGTATTGAGTGGAAATATTGCGGTCGAGCGTACGCACGCTCCACATTTCCTTTGAAGCCATTTCGAGATACCAACGAATGGCAGTAGAGTCTTCCACACGAAGAACTTTTGTTATATGTGTCCAAGTAAGATTTTGCAATCGCGATTGCAAAATTCGTATATCACTGATTGTCAAGTAGAATTGGCGGAAATAAGCCAAATTTCTTTTGCTAAATCCTTTACCATATTGATGTGTCAATAGCTCAGATAATTGCGCAATGATCTGAGCCCCATACTCAGCACGTGCCTCACCATTCTGTTCTTCTTCCACGATGCGTCGGCCTATGTTCCAATAGGTCTCTATCATCTTATGATTGACGGAGGCATAAGCTTCCTTCCTGCCTTGCTCTATGATGGAGCAGACATCGGTATATAATCTTGTATTTGTCAATTCATCCATAACTTAAAGTCTTGTTCTTTGGCGATTTTTATCAAACGTAGGCATTCCTCTTCCTCTGCAGTTCTCGTGCTTTGCCTGTTATCTCCATATTGTTGAGTGGATAGCCCAGTCTCAAACACTCGAATATCGCTTCGGTCGCTATCTGCCTGTACTTTTCGCTCAGGCTCATAACATATTGCAGGGCGTTCCGTCCATCTCTTAAATATATAGTCGATAATTTTTCTTCCATAACTCTTCATTATTATAGTTTTTGCTGCAAATTTACGATTTAATTGTGAAACAACCAAAGTTTTCACTTCTTTTTTATTCAAATAAAAAATCCCTGCCATAGGAAGCATTTCCTACAGCAGGGATTTTTCTATTGGGAATCATCAAGAATGACTTAACTGTCAATTCTTAACTACTAACTATCAACTATTTATACTCTCCCCAAGCCTTGATATCGATATCCTCGAGCTTGGTGGTGCAGAATGCATAGATGAATGCACTCGCCAGACGGCTGTTGGTAATCAATGGCACGTTCAGGTCGATGGCTGCACGGCGAATCTTGTAACCATTGCTCAACTCGCTGCTGGTCAAGTTCTTCGGAATATTCACTACCATATCAATCTCATGGTTGTGGAGCATCTCCAAAGCCTTAGGCGCACCGCCTTCTGCCTCCTCTGATGGCCAAAGTACACGGGTGTTCTCAATGCCGTTCTCGGTGAGGAACTTGCTACTACCACCGGTTGCATACAGCTTGTAACCATGCTTAACCAGCATCTGGGCAGCATCGAGCAAATCTACCTTCTGCTTGGCAGAACCTGTAGAAAGCAGGATATTCTTGGCTGGAATGCGATGACCCACAGAAAGCATACTCTTCAAGAGGGCGGTAGATGTATCGTCGCCCAAGCAACCTACCTCACCGGTACTGCTCATGTCCACACCCAATACTGGGTCTGCCTTCTGCAGACGGTTGAAGCTGAACTGGGATGCCTTGATACCTACATAGTCGAGATCGAAGAGGTTCTTGTGTGGCTTCTCTACTGGCAAACCGAGCATTACGCGGGTAGCCAACTCGATGAGGTTGATCTTCAATACCTTGCTCACGAATGGGAACGAACGGCTGGCACGAAGGTTACACTCGATAACGAGAATATCATTGTCACGAGCCATGAACTGGATGTTGAACGGACCGTTGATGTGCAACTCCTTGGCAATCTGACGACCAACTCGCTTTACACGACGAACTGTCTCAACATACAACTTCTGAGGAGGGAACTGGATGGTAGCATCACCTGAGTGAACACCGGCAAACTCGATGTGCTCGGAAATCGCATAGGCAATCACCTCGCCATTCTTTGCCACTGCATCCATCTCAATCTCCTTGGCATGTTCGATAAACTTACTTACTACCACTGGGTGATCCTCACTTACATTGGCAGCCAACTGCAGGAATCGCTTCAGCTCATCCTCGTTAGAACATACGTTCATCGCAGCACCCGAAAGCACGTAGCTAGGACGAACCAATACAGGGAAACCTACACGCTCGATGAAGTTGTCGATATCCTCCATAGAGGTCAGGGCGCTCCACTCTGGCTGGTTGATGCCGTTGTTGGTCAACATCTGAGAGAACTTGGCACGATCCTCAGCGTTATCAATGTCCTTGGCAGCAGTACCCAAGATTGGCACATTCTGTGCATCCAGGTGCATAGCCAGGTTGTTTGGAATCTGACCACCGGTAGATACGATGACGCCATGAGGCTGCTCCATCTCGATGATATCCATCACACGCTCAAAGGTCAACTCGTCGAAGTAGAGACGGTCGCACATATCGTAGTCGGTAGATACGGTCTCTGGGTTGTAGTTAATCATCACAGAACGCCAGCCCTCCTTGCGGATGGTGTTCAATGCCTGAACGCCACACCAGTCGAACTCTACGGAAGAACCGATGCGGTAAGCACCTGAACCGAGTACGATGATAGAACGGTGGTCGTTCTCGAAGGTGATGTCGCTCTTCACGCCAGCGTAAGTTACATAGAGGTAGTTGGTCTGAGCAGGATACTCTGCTGCCAGGGTATCAATCTGCTTCACTACAGGCAGGATGCCATAGCTCTTGCGCTTGTTGCGAACCAGGAGGGCAGCCTTGTGCATGTTGCCCAACTCCTGCTCCAAGCCCACGGCACGGGCTACCTGGAAGTCGGTAAAACCGTAAACCTTAGCGGTGCGGAGCAAATCCTGGTCAAGAGTATTGATGTTGCACTTCTTCATCGCCTCGTCGATGTCGATGATGTGCTTCAACTTCTCAAGGAACCACTTGTCAATCTTGGTCAAGTCATGAATCTGATCTACGGTATAGCCCTTGTGCATTGCCTTAGAAATCACGAACACACGCTTATCTGTTGGCTCGCGCAAAGCTGCATCGATATCGTCGATTTCAAGTTCCTTGTTCTCTACGAAACCGTGCATGCCCTGACCAATCATACGAAGACCCTTCTGGATGGCCTCCTCGAAGTTGCGGCCGATGGCCATTACCTCACCTACTGACTTCATAGATGAACCCAACTCCTTATCTACGCCACGGAACTTAGACAAGTCCCAACGTGGAATCTTACATACCACGTAGTCCAATGCTGGCTCGAAGAAGGCAGATGTGGTCTTGGTTACTGAGTTCTTCAACTCGAACAGGCCGTAGCCCATACCGAGCTTGGCAGCAACGAAGGCAAGAGGATAACCAGTAGCCTTAGATGCCAAGGCTGATGAACGGCTCAAACGGGCATTCACCTCGATTACACGATAATCCTCGCTCTTAGGGTCGAAGGCATACTGCACGTTACACTCACCCACGATTCCGATGTGACGGATAATCTTGATGGCGAGGGCACGGAGCTTATGATACTCAGAATTGCTCAGGGTCTGAGATGGAGCGATGACGATACTCTCACCAGTATGGATTCCCAGTGGGTCGAAGTTCTCCATGTTACAAACTGTGATACAGTTGTCGTAACGGTCGCGAACTACCTCATACTCAATCTCTTTCCAGCCCTTCAAACTCTTCTCTACCAATACCTGTGGAGAGAAAGAGAAAGCCTTCTCAGCGAGTTTGTTCAGCTCCTCCTCGTTGTCTGCGAAACCGGAACCGAGACCACCCAAGGCGTAAGCAGCACGGATGATGACAGGATAGCCGAGTTCGGCAGCAGCCTTGCGGGCCTGCTCGATGTTCTCGCAAGCCTCGCTCTTGATGGTCTTCACATTGATTTCATCCAACTTCTCTACGAAGAGCTCACGGTCCTCAGTATCCATGATAGCCTGTACTGGAGTACCCAATACCTTGACATTATATTTCTCCAGGATGCCCTGGCGATAGAGTTCTACACCACAGTTGAGGGCTGTCTGACCACCGAAGCTGAGGAGGATACCGTCTGGATTCTCCTTCTGGATGACACGCTCTACGAAGTAAGGCTGCACTGGCAGGAAGTAAATCTGGTCGGCAACACCTTCTGATGTCTGTACGGTTGCGATATTCGGGTTGATGAGCACAGTCTCGATACCTTCCTCGCGCAATGCCTTCAGGGCCTGCGAACCTGAGTAGTCGAACTCACCTGCTTCACCGATCTTCAAGGCTCCAGAACCTAAGAGGAGCACCTTCTTTATATTTTCGTCTTTCATTATTTTCCTAAATTACAATAAAATCATTCGAATTCTTCACTCTTCGTTCTTCACTCTTCACTTACTTGAGTGTTTCTACGAACTTATCAAACATGAACTCTGTATCCACTGGACCTGAGCAAGCCTCTGGGTGGAACTGGCTTGAGAACCAAGGGTTCACCTTGTGACGGATACCCTCGTTAGAGCCATCATTCATATTTACAAAGAGTTCCTCCCAATCGTTGCCCAATGTCTTGGCATCAACGGCATAACCGTGGTTCTGAGAGGTGATGTAGCAATTGTTGGTTCCTACCATGCGCACAGGCTGATTGTGTGAACGGTGACCATACTTCAACTTGTAGATAGTAGCACCGGCTGCCTTAGAAAGCAACTGGTTACCCATACAGATACCGCAGATAGGCTTGCGGCTCTGACTGATCTGCTTGCGAATAATGTTTACTGCATCCTCGCACATATCTGGGTCACCAGGACCATTGGCCAGGAACAATCCGTCGAAGTCCATATCGGTGTAATCGTAATTCCATGGCACACGGATCACCTCTACGCCTCTGTTGATGAGGCAACGGATGATGTTTGCCTTCACACCGCAGTCAACGAGAACCACCTTCTTGCCGGCACCCTCGTTATAACGGATAATTTCCTTGCAGCTTACCTGGTCAACGAAGTTTACACCCTCATAGTTAGCCTCAGGAATGTTGTCAGGCTCATCATCAAAGAGAATCTTACCCATCATCACACCATGTTCACGAAGCACCTTAGTCAACTCACGGGTATCGATGCCTGTGATTCCTGGCACCTTTTCGCGCTTCAACCAGTCGGCAAGACTCTCCACTGCATTCCAGTGGCTGTACTGCTCGCTGTAATCATTCACGATGATGGCAGAAGCATAAATCTTGTCACTCTCCATGAAGGTTGGCAAACCATTCTCCTCAAAAGTAAATGGTGGCACACCATAGTTACCCACGAGAGGGAATGTAAGTGTCATCAACTGACCGGCGTAAGAAGGGTCGGTCAAACTCTCTGGATATCCCATCATGGCTGTGTTGAACACAACCTCGCCCGCTACAGGAGCGTCATATCCAAAAGATTTGCCATGGAACTTGGTTCCATCGCTCAAAACTAAGGTTACTTTTTTCATATCTGACATTTGATTCTTTTATTTCATACTTATAAGAGCAAATGAATTCTTCACTCTTCGTTCTTCTCTATTCACTTATTTATGATAAACGTTTTCGATGTAGTTTACAAACGACTGGTTGCAGAGCTTCGTGCCGCCTGGGGTTGGATAATGACCGGTGAAATACCAGTCGCCTTTGTGGTTTGGAATCGCCTCGCGCAAGCCCTCAATGCTCTGGAATACAAGCTGGATAGGAGTGGTCATGCCCTCTGGGCGAAGCATCTCAACAATCTTCTCGTTGATTTCCTCGGTGCTGAATGGCTTGTAGATGGAGCGTACCGGATTGATCTGCTCCTCCTTTGGCTTTGCCAATTCTGCCTTGCAAGCCTCATAGGTCTGCTCGATAAGTTCTTCCATCTTGCGCTCTTTCAAAAGCTGGATGGCAGCACGGAACACGCAGAACTCTTCCAGTCTTGCCATATCGATGCCGTAGTAATCCGGATATCGGATCTGAGGGGCACTGGAAACCACTACAATCTTCTTAGGATGCAGACGGTCGAGGATGCGGAGAATACTCTCCTTCAGGGTTGTACCGCGCACGATACTATCATCGATAATGACAAGATTATCCACATTCGGCTCGATGCTTCCGTAGGTTACATCATACACATGGCTCGCCAGGTCGTTACGACTGTTGCCCTCAGTGATGAAGGTACGGAGTTTGATATCCTTCCATGCTATCTTTTCTGAGCGGACGAAGTCGCCGAGGATTTCGTATAATTCTTCTTTTGATGGAACATGGTCGAGGTTGGCAATCTGCTCAATCTTGGTCTCATTAAGATACTTCTTGAAACCGCTCAACATGCCATAGTAAGCCACCTCGGCAGTGTTCGGGATATAGCTGAACACGGTGTGGTCTACATCATAATCCACAGCCTTCAGGATAGGCTGGGTCAACTGCTCGCCCAACTGCTTACGCTCCTTATAGATATCCTTGTCGGAACCACGACTGAAGTAGATGCGCTCGAATGAGCAGGCAGAATCGCCCTTCTGCTCCATGATGCGCTCGATGCTGCACTCTCCGTTCTTCTTCACGAGAAGCGCCGTGCCCGGCATCAGTTCCTGCACTTCCTCTGCCTCCAGGTCGAAGGTGGTCTGAAGTACAGGGCGCTCGCTGGCTACTACCACGATTTCATCGTTCTTGTAATAGAACGCAGGACGGATGCCCCAAGGGTCGCGCATAGAGAACATCTCGCCCGAACCGGTGATACCGCAAACCACATAACCGCCATCAAAGTTCTTCATCGTGGTCTTGAGTACATTGCTCATCTTCACGTGGTCTTCTATATAGTTGGTGATATCGGTATTCTGCATCTCCATCGCCTTTGCAGCTACGAAGTTGCGCTCCACCTCTCTGTCCAGACGGTGACCCATCAGTTCAAGCATGATGTAGGTGTCGCTGTAGATGCGAGGACTCTGGCCCTGCTTGGTAAGTTCCTCGAAGATTTCATCTACGTTGGTCATGTTGAAGTTACCACAAAGGCAGAGGTTCTTCGCCTTCCAGTTGTTACGTCGCAGGAATGGGTGCACATACTGAATGCCACTCTTTCCGGTGGTACTGTAGCGCAGGTGTCCCATATAAAGTTCGCCTGCAAAAGGCAGTTCCTCTTTAGCGAACTTTGCATCAGCAAGCTGCTCGGGAGTCAGGTTCTTGAAGTTGGCATTCGCCTTGCCGAAGATTTCGGTCACGGCATTCTTGCCCTCTGCACGCTCACGGAACATATACTCATGACCAGGCTTACCGCCCAGTTTGACACAAGCCATACCAGCACCTTCCTGGCCACGGTTGTGCTGCTTCTCCATCATCAGATAGAGTTTGTTGAGTGCGTACATCCAAGTACCATACTTCTGCTGGTAATACTCCAGTGGCTTGAGCAATCTGATCATTGCTACACCACACTCATGTTTCAATGGTTCCATCTCTCTATTATCCTTATCTTATTTAGTTAAATTTGAATATACCTATCCGAGGGATTCCCCTCCAAAAAAAGGGAAACGTCAAGAAATGACGAATCCCTTTATATATTATTCTACAGTAACTGACTTGGCCAAGTTTCTAGGTTGGTCAACGTCCTTGCCCTTACATACAGCTACATGGTAAGCCAAGAGCTGCAAAGGAATGGTAGCCAATAATGGCTCCAGGCACTCCAAGGTCTCAGGGAGTTCAATCACTTCGTCGGCAATCTTGGAAATGGTTTCATCGCCATTGCTGACAATAGCAATAACACGACCCTGACGGGCTTTAATCTCCTGGATATTAGACAAGACCTTCTCGTACATGAAGTTGTGGGTAGCAATAACTACCACTGGCATATCGCTGTCAATCAATGCGATAGGGCCATGCTTCATCTCCGCTGCAGGATAACCCTCAGCGTGGATGTAGCTAATCTCCTTCAACTTCAATGCACCCTCAAGGGCCACAGGATACTGGAATCCACGGCCCAGATAGATGAAATTGCGAGCGTATGTAAACGTACGGCTCAAGTCAGCTATCTTATTGTTGAGCTTCAACACTTCCTTCATCTTGGCAGGAATGTTCCAAAGCTGTTCTGTAATCTTCTGATATTCATTTTCGCTGATGGTTCCCCTCTCCTTACCGATGGCAAGTGCCAGGAGGATAAGGACGGTAACCTGACCAGTGAACGCCTTGGTAGAGGCAACACCAATCTCCGGACCTACGTGAATATAGGTACCAGTATCTGTCTCACGTGCGATGGAAGAACCGATGGAGTTACAGATACCATAGATAAACGCACCGCTCTCCTTGGCAAGCTTGATGGCAGCCAGGGTATCAGCGGTTTCACCACTCTGGGAAATGGCGATGACCACATCATCCTTCGTTACCACAGGATTACGGTAACGGAATTCAGATGCATATTCCACTTCCACAGGGATGCGGCAATAGTTCTCTATCATCTGCTTGCCGATAAGTCCGGCATGCCATGATGTACCACAAGCCACGATGATGATTCGCTTGGCATTGAGAAGCTGCTGGCGATGGTCGGTAATGGAACTAAGCACGACACCCATCTCAGTCTCCTTCTTGCTGGTTGTATCGTCGCCATCAGTCATTACGCGAGTTTCCACTGTGCGGCTAACTACACGGCCACGCATACAGTTACGAAGGCACTCTGGCTGCTCAAAAATTTCCTTCAACATAAAGTGAGGGAAACCACCCTTCTCTATCTGACCGAGATCAATGTCTACGGTCTGTACTTCAGGGTTGAGTTTAACGTTCTGGATGTTCACCACCTGCAATTCCTCACCGAGGCGCATCACAGCGATGTTACCATCCTCCAGATAAACCACCTTATCTGTATATTCAATGATAGGACTGGCATCAGAACCGAGATAAAACTCACCATCCTTTCCGATACCTACAACCAACGGACTCTGCTTACGGGCAGCAATGATCTGATTAGGGTTACGCTTATCAAGAATAGCGATAGCGTAGGCTCCGATTACCTGACGGAGAGCCACCTGAACGGCAGTCAGCAAGTCGAGATTTTTCTTTATCTGAATATATTCAATCAGCTGAACGAGAACTTCAGTATCCGTCTCGCTCTTAAACTCTACTCCCTTAGCAATGAGATTCTTCTTGATATCGGCATAGTTTTCTATGATTCCATTATGAATCATGGCAAGGTTCTTGCTAGAGGAATAATGCGGGTGAGCATTTACAGCTGAAGGCTCTCCATGGGTAGCCCAACGAGTATGAGCAATACCCACATGTCCCGAAATATCCTTATCAGAGCAGAACGCTTCAAGATCTGCCACCTTACCCTTTGCCTTGTAAACGTTCAAAGCACCATCATTACTGATAAGAGCCACGCCTGCACTATCATATCCACGATATTCCAGACGCTTTAAACCTTTGATAAGAGCAGGATAAGCCTCACCCTTACCTAAATATCCTACAATGCCACACATATATATATTATTATTTTTGTAGTATCCTGATTTTACTCCCACCTATTACCTGCTATCGCAAGATATTGACAATCAATGATGCGATAGAAATCAATGTACCAACGGCAGAGAACCACAATGTAGTAGATGAACCGATAGATGAGTTTTGAGCTTTCACCTTATTTGGTTCTACATAGATAATATCATTCTGCTGCAGATAATAGAATGGTGAATTAATAATATTTGCATCATTCAAGTTCATACGATAAGTATGCTTCTCTCCTGCTGCATCCTGACGAATCAATAATACATTGTCACGCTTACCATAGATGGTTAAGTCGCCACACTGTGCCAAAGCTTCAAGAATACTCATCTTCTCCTGTGGAGCATAAATAATTCCTGGCTTTTCTACTTCACCTAATACAGATACATGGTAACTGCCCATGCGAACCGTAACAATTGGATTTTCTTTTTCTGCCAGATAAGGCTTCACCTTATTCTTGATGAGATCTTCAGCCTGCTTCTTGGTCAAACCACCGACATGCAAGGTTCCAACAACAGGAAACTCAATATTACCATCATTATCAACCAGATATCCTTGCAGGGAACCACTACCATAACTCAGCTGTCCGCCTGTACCCAATGTTTGAGAGACAGAGAGGTTGAAAGGCATGGCAGCCTTTGGATCTGTTGTAATTACTGTAATTGTAAGTTCGTCCTTAGGCATAATCTTGGCTTCATAAAGCATTCTTGAAGCAGCCAAACTGATAGAATCTGCATTTTGGAAATAAGCTACATTCTTAGTACTTCCACAACTGCCAAGTACTAAGAGCATAGTCAAAGCGACTAAAACTGAACTAACGAGTTTTTTCATTTTCTAAAATTTTCGTTTTAAAATATTGGTGCAAAATTACGGTATTTTTTTGAATACTGCAAATTTTTGCACCAATAATTCTACTTACGTCTATTTTTTTTTGAAATAATAGCCTTTTTTACTTGTCTTCGATGCCATTTGAAGGCAAATTAAAGCTATAACTGTTATCGAAAATCTTCTTCACTTTATTAATCTCAACGAAGGTTGTGCCTCCCCCCTCTCCAAAGCTACCGCTCAGATAAGCAATCTTATCCTCCTCACCTAAGTAGCCTTTCTGGCGAAGCATACGTACCGCTGCGGTAAACATAGCCTTGGTAGAAACCTGATCCTTCTGATGAATTGGAATAATACCATAGCTCAGATTCAACCAGCGCTGGAGTTTCTCCTTATAGCAGATTGCCAATACCGGATTTGGACCACGGAAGGCTGCCAGATCGCGTGCTGTCTGACCGGTCTCGCCATCGGTAATAATACCAGCTACACCCAACTTCTTTGTAGCCTCAATGGCAGCATGAGCCAGGAAGAGTTTCTGGTCAATCTTACCATCTTCCATTGGATCAATATCATTCAGTGGAGACTTGTCCTTCTCTGCCTGCTCAGCAATACGGGCCATGGTCTGCACTGCCTCTACAGGATACTTACCACTTGCTGTTTCACCAGAAAGCATCAGTGCATCGGTGCGATAGAAGATTGCATTGGCAATATCGGTTACCTCTGCACGGGTAGG
This sequence comes from Segatella copri, assembly GCA_021622245.1. Taxonomy (GTDB): domain Bacteria; phylum Bacteroidota; class Bacteroidia; order Bacteroidales; family Bacteroidaceae; genus Prevotella; species Prevotella copri_J. The sequence goes on from JAJVTK010000034.1 coordinate 25,029, forward strand.
ACGTGGGTTCTTGATCATGGTATGCAACATCTGTGTAGCCACGATTACCGGTTTCTGCGCCTTCACACACTTAGAGATGATGCGGCGCTGGATGCCTGGAATTCTCTCGATTGGCACCTCGATACCCAAGTCACCACGGGCTATCATGATACCATAGCAAGCATCAATAATCTCGTCAATATTATCAACACCTTCCTGATTTTCTATCTTTGAGATAATTTTGATATCGCTGTTGTGAGCATCCAGAATATCCTGAACAGCCTTCACATCGGCTGCATTGCGCACAAAAGAGTGAGCGATGAAATCAATATCCAGTTCGATAGCGAGTTCAATATTCCGGCGGTCTTTCTCTGTCAGTGCAGGCAAATCGATATGCTCTCCCGGTACATTCACGCTCTTGTGAGCACCGAGCACTCCCTCGTTCTGAACCTCAGCAACCAGCATAGGTCCCTGATTGTCGATAATCTTCATATCGAGTTCACCATCATCGAAGAGCAAATCATCACCAACCTTAACATCGGCTGCGATGTCAGGATAGCTCACATTCACAATATCATGAGAAGACTCCATTTCCGGACGTCCAAAGATTTTCACTACATCACCAACATTGTAGTGGATAGGTTCCTTCACACCTGTAGTTCGCACCTCAGGACCTTTGGTATCAATCATAATACCAATATGTGGAGACACGGCTCTTACATTCTTTACGATGGTGCGTATACCCTCTTCTGTGGCATGAGCAGTATTCATACGAACTACGTTCATACCGGCGAAAAACAGCTTTCGGATAAAATCCTGATCACATCTACGATCACTGATGGAAGCGACAATCTTTGTTTGTTTCATATTTGTAATTTACCTTATTGAAATTTCAATGTTTGCGGTATTTCTACCATATTTCTTAAATTGCGTGCAAAGATACAAAGAATTTCTGAAATACAAAACATCTGAAATACAAAATATATATAAAATATTGGGTTACTTTCAAATTGAAAGCGCATAAAACAGAAAATCTAGCCAATGGGGCACTTCTCGTTCCCATTGACTAGATGACAAATCTATTAATCCCATTGAAAAACAGGATTCTTGATGATTGATTCAAAATTAGATATCCAAGTCTGGTGCCTTCTCAGCTCCTGCTGCTGCCTCAAACTTTGGCATCACACTGAAATTGAAGAGACCGGCGATAAGAGCACTAGGCATCTTTCTAACTGTCTGGTTATAGTTCTGGACAGCTTCATTATACTTGCGGCGCGCTTCACTGATACGGTTTTCAGTACCCTCTTCCTGAACCTGAAGAGCCTTGAAGTTCTCGCTGGCTTTCAACTCTGGATATTTCTCGGCTACTACCATCAGTTTGGAGAAAGCATTCGCCAATTCACCCTGTGCAGCAGCATACTTCTTCAGGCTAGCCTCAGTAAGATTGTTTGCATCCAGCTTTACCTGACCTACAGCAGCACGAGCCTTGGTCACCTCGGCGAAGGTTTCTTTCTCATGCTTGGCATAAGCCTTTACAATCTTAGCCAACTGTGGCATCATGTCTGCACGACGCTGATACTGAGTCTGAACATTAGCCAACTCTGTGGTAGCCAGCTCCTGCTTCTCTACCAATCCGTTATAACCACTGAACATCCATAGTACCAGCACAACTACGATGCCCAGGATGATCCAACTTTTCTTTATTCTTCTCTTTGCCGGTTGCATGTTTGAATTCATTGTTTGTTCCATTGTCATTATTATTAATTAATTATTTACTCTAAACCACCAACTCTAACCTATTAATTATCAGCTATTAGCTATCAATTACTAACCATAAACTTTAATCGGCCATCACCATCCTCCGCCAGAGCCACCGCCGCTAAAGGTACCTCCGCCAAAAGAACCACCCGAGAAACCACCCCCGGAAGAACCGCCACCTCCCATAAAGAAAGGAGGTATCCAGTCGTCATCATTGTTTTTCCTACGAGACTGATTTCTCTGCTGATTCTTCGGTCTTGGTTTCACTATACCAAGCATCTCCAGGATATACCGGATAAGCTGATAGATAGGAACACCGAAAAAGATAAGGAACAGGATTATAACCAGGAACCAGTCCTCTCCGTCATTAACCGAACCTTCATCAACATCCGCAATTCCCGTCCGTCCACTTTTCACCTTATTATATATAGCACGGCTCACAGATGCTACCGCCTCGCCCGGATTATCTTCTCGCATGTACTTCACGATGCAAGCCCGGGCAATATCATCGCAGTCTACATCGGTCAACTCACCCTCCAGTCCACTTCCTGGAGCAATAAAGTATTTATGGTCCTCCACCGCGATGACGATAACCAGTCCTCTCCGGCTCTTCTTGTAACCGATACCATATTGATTACCCACATCCTGCGCCATGCGGAAGGCATCCTGGTTGTCAACCTTTCCCACAATGATGAGCACATTCTGCACACCACACTCCAACTTCAGTTTCTGAAGATAGAAATTGGCAGAATCCTTCTGTGCCTTGTCTACATATCCATCTGGGTCGGAAACATATTGCGTAGAATCCCTGAGGAAAGGAATCGGTACATTTTTCGCCGTCCAAACCTCACCAGCCGTCAAAGACAATGCATAGAAGGCAACAATCATCAAAGCCAAAAAATATCTCTTAAATCTCATAATTTCTCTATTTTGGTGCAAAAATACGCAATAAAAACCTTATATGCAAATACTTAGAGCATTATTTTTGCAAAAAAAGCCTTAAGTATTTTGTTATATCATAAAAAACTTGTATCTTTGCACACCGAAATAAAGATTAACAAGTAAAATTAGTAAAAAATAAAGAAATGACCAAAGCAGATATCATTAATGAGGTAGCTATCGCTACTGGTATGCCTAAGAAAGAAGTAGGTACTGTAGTAGAGGCTTTTATGGAAGAGGTTAAGAAGTGCCTCATCGAAAAGAAGGACAATGTATACTTGCGTGGCTTCGGCAGCTTCAACATCAAGCATCGTGCTGCTAAGACTGCCCGTAACATCTCAAAGAATACAACCATCACCATCCCAGCTCACGACTTGCCAAGTTTCAAGCCATCAAAGAGCTTCGTTGAGGAGATGCAGAACGCTCAGTAATACTGCTGGACAGGAAGAGAGAAATATCATTTTTTATAATAACAATATTTTAAAATTTTAAAATCATGCCAAACGGAAAGAAAAAGAAGGGCCACAAGATGGCTACTCACAAGCGTAAAAAGAGATTACGTAAGAACAGACATAAGAGCAAGTAAGCTAGCATTGTAGCTAGTCTACTATAGCTCTCGGTCAGTTCGTGACTGAGGGGGTGTGTCAGTTCAGATATGGAATGACATACCCTTTTTTTGTATTAACTTAAAGTAAAAAGATTATTGAAGATATGACAAGCGAAGTTGTAATTGATGTCCAACAGAAAGACATCTCTATCGCACTCATGGAGGACAAGCAGCTGGTGGAATACCAGAACGAACCTCGTGAGGCATCGTTCTCTGTGGGCAACATCTACATCGCAAAGGTAAAAAAACTGATGCCGGGTCTTAACGCCTGCTTCGTGGATGTAGGTTATGAACGCGACGCCTTTCTTCATTATCTTGATCTAGGAAGTCATTTTAATTCCTACCAGAAGTACCTTAAACAAGTACAGAGCGACAGAAAGAAACTTTTCCCATTCTCTAAAGCCAGCAAAATGCCTGAATTGGAAAAGGACGGCAGCATACAGAATGTACTCAAAGCAGGACAGGAAGTGCTGGTACAAATCGTAAAGGAACCAATCTCTACCAAGGGACCTCGACTCACAGGCGAAATCTCATTCGCGGGCCGATACCTGGTACTCATGCCATTCGGTGATAAAGTTTCTGTCTCGTCGAAAATTAAAAGCGGTGAAGAACGCTCCCGACTCAAACAACTCATTCACAGCATCAAACCAAAGAATTGCGGTATTATCGTCCGCACTGTGGCTGAGGGAAAGAAAGTCGCTGAGCTCGATGCTGAGCTGAAAGTCCTGGTGAAGCGATGGGAGGATGCTATCGCCAAGGTACAGAAGACCCAGCAGCGCCCGCAACTTGCATTCGAGGAGACCGGAAGAGCCGTTGCTCTCTTGCGTGACTTGTTTAACCCATCTTACGAGAACATCTACGTGAACAACGAAGATGTGATGAACGAGGTGAAGAACTATGTTTCTCTAATAGCCCCTGAAAAGGCGGGCATAGTTAAGCTCTACACCGGTAAGGTGCCTATCTTCGACAATTTCAGCATTACCAAGCAGATTAAAGCTGGCTTTGGTCGTGTTGTTAACTACAAGCATGGTGCTTATCTCATCATCGAGCACACCGAGGCCTTGCATGTTGTCGATGTAAACAGTGGTAACAGAACTCGTGAGAAAGGTCAGGAAGCAAATGCACTGGACGTTAACCTCGGCGCTGCCGATGAGTTGGCAAGACAATTGCGCCTCCGAGATATGGGAGGTATCATTGTTGTCGACTTCATCGACATGAATCTTGCCGAAGACCGACAGTTGCTCTATGAGCGCATGTGTAAGAACATGCAGAAGGACCGTGCCAAGCACAACATCCTGCCATTGAGCAAGTTCGGACTGATGCAGATTACACGCCAGCGTGTACGTCCGGCTATGGATGTGAATGTAGATGAAACCTGCCCTACCTGTTTCGGTACGGGCAAGATCAAGTCTAGCATCCTCTTCACCGACCAGTTGGAAAGAAAAATCGACCGCCTAGTCAACAAGATCGGCGTCAAGAAATTCACTTTGTATGTGAATCCTTACGTGGCTGCCTTCATCAACAAGGGCTTCATTTCCCTGAAGCGCAGATGGCAGTTTAAGTATGGTTTCGGCTTCAATGTGATTCCTTCACAGAAACTGGCATTCCTCCAGTACGAATTCTACGACAAGGACAACCAGTATCTGGACATGCAGGAAGAACAGGAAACAAAGTAAGTTTTTAATTATCAGAAAAAAGCTCCATTCGTATCAGTTTGCGAATGGAGCTTTTTTATTTTGTTTTTCTACACCTTATTATATATAGGGCATTTTAGTACTCTATCTCATTATTCACCATCTTCTCTGTATCCCAAGGTGCAGGAGCACCGCCGAGATAACGATGGAACCAGTCGAGGTGCGCATTGTAATAGAGCGGCATCGACTTCAGGTTGCTTGGCCAGTGACCATCATACTTCAAGACGATCAGTCGCGAAGGAATGTTCAGGGTCTGCAAAGCTGTAAAATATTGCAAACTCTGGGTATACGGTACACGATAGTCCAGTTCGCCCGTCATCACGAGGGTTGGTGTTGAGAAGTTCTTGATGTATGAGGATGGTGACCACTTCTCGTAGAGATCGGAATTATAAGGCTGTCCCTCTAACTCAAAGTTAGGAAACCACACTTCCTCTGTACTGCCCCACATAGAGCGCAAGTCATATACGCCCATCATGGAAGCCAGACACTTGAATCGCTTGGTATGTCCCTGCAGCCAGTTCATCATGTAACCGCCATACGACCATCCCATCGCTCCCATCCTCGTGGAGTCAACATATTCCAGAGTTGCCAACTTATCGGTAACCTTCATTACATCCTCAAATACCTTTCCGCCCCAGTCGCCAGAGATGGCACGGGTAAAGGCCTGACCATATCCCGTAGAACCGTGAGGATTAGGATAAGCCACCACATAACCGGCAGCAGGATAAACCTGCCAGTCGCCACGGAAGGAATTCATCCACTGCATCTGTGGTCCGCCATGCACATTGATGATAAGCGGATATTTCTTGCTGGCATCAAAGTTGTGTGGCTTCACGATGAATACCTGTACCTTGTCGCCACCAGCACCCTCTACCCAGATACTCTCAGATGGACGGATATCCACCTCATCCTCCAACTGCTGGTTGAGGAAGGTTATCTGCTGTTCCTTGCCGCTTGCCACAGGAGTTCCATTCCACTTTTTCATCTGCTGGCGATAGAGAGCCGATGGCTTGCCTGTCGTGCTATAGGTATAATATACCATACCTTTATTGTCGAAATCAAACTCCGAGATGGCCTTGCCCGTCAATACCGGCGAGATGGTTTTTCTGGCTATATCGAGCTTGTAGAGCGGCTCAGCGCCCTGTACCTGACCGAGGAAGAAGATACTCTTGCTGTCGGGAGCCCATTTGTAATCATCTACCCAGTTGTCAAACTTCTCTGTCAGGACGGTAGACTTCTTTGCAGCCCGGTCGTAGATAGCAAGACGGAAGCGATCAGACTCATAACCAGGCACTTGCTGCAAGCGGTAAGCGATATACTTGCCGTCAGGCGAATAGGCTGGAGTACCATCCCAAGCCTTGTTCTCCTTCGTGATGCAGACCGGCTCTCCCCCATTTACAGATACCGTCCACAGGTCGGCATTGGTGCTAGCCTCCTGATGCTCATCATGATTGGATACGAAACAGATCTCCTTGCTGTCAGGAGAGAATTGATAGGTGATTCCACCCCCAACCACGAATATCAGCGAATAATTGCCCGGAGTCAGATCCTTGTAAGTCTTCGTCTGTGTGTCGAAAAGGATAAGGTGATTGCATCTGCCATCATTATAGCTCGTCCAATGACGGTAGAGCAACTTGTCGGCGATATGCGCCTGTACAGGTCCCTGCTCCTTTTTCTCCATCCGGGCCTTGTTAGCCTTGGCATCAGCTCCCAGGTCAGGATATACTTCTGCGGTAAAGGCAATGTATCGCTCATCCGGAGAGATGACAGGGCTACCGATACCCAACTCATAATCAGTTACCTGTTCCGTCTCGCAGGTAGTCAGATCCATGCGAAAGATTTGAGCCGTTCCTTTCTCATAATTAGTGAAGAAGATACTCTTTCCGTCCTTGCTCCACACAGCAGAACTGCTCTTTCCATTCTCAGTAAGAGCCTTGACATGAGAACCATCCGCATTCATGATGTAGATGTCGGAGCTAGACTTCTGGTTCTTCAGGTCTGAAGAACTGGCGGTATAACAAACCGTCTTACCATCAGGCGAAAGGCTCACCGAAGAAACGCCCTTCACCCTGTACAAATCTTCGATGGTAAACGCCCTTTTCTGAGCGTTTGCCGAAAGCAGCGCCATCACGAGCACTGCCGAAAACATCAATCTCTTGTTCATATAACCTATTAATATTTATATTTCCGATGCAAAAATAGCAATTATTTTTGGATTTCCTGCAACCTTTTGCAATCTTTTATCGTCTAAACTATAAATAACATTGATAATAACATAAAAAAGAAAGGAAAAGATTATGATTTTAAGTACGACTCCAACTATAGAAGGCCACCCTATCCGTGAATATCGTGGCGTAGTAACTGGCGAAACCATCATCGGTACCAACTTTGTGAAAGATTTCTTTGCCAGTGTTCGTGATGTAATCGGCGGCAGAAGCGGTTCTTATGAAAGTACGCTCCGCGAGGCTAAGGATACAGCCCTCAGAGAGATGGCCGACCGTGCCGCATCCTTGGGCTGCAACGCCATCGTAGGCATCGACCTGGATTACGAAACCGTAGGAAAAAGCGGCTCCATGCTGATGGTAACATGCAGCGGAACAGCGGTGATTATCTAAGTTGACTGGACAAAAGAACAAAACATGCTTGAAATGGGGCAGTAACTACCTAAAAAATCGAGTTACCGCCCCTATTCAGATATATTTTTATCTATATAGTGTGGTGACATACACCTGATGAATGTCACCAACTTTCTTCTATTTCATTTATTCTATCACCCAATCCTCTATACTTCGCTGGTTTTCCGAGAAGTTAATACCCACTTTCACAACCTTTCGCCCATCATCGGCAAAAGCCTTGGCATAGTTCTTATCGCTGATTTGCGCCATGGCGATGTCGGCAGACTTCTTATATTTTAACTCAAAGATAAAGATACTCTTATCCGTCTTGAGCACAAGGTCTATTCTTCCATCCGAAGTGGTATGCTCCACCTTCACATCTTCGCCAAGCATAGTGAAGATGGTGAACATCACGGCTTGATAGTGACGCTCATTATTGTTGATAATCGTATATGGAAACTTATCATAGAATGCCTTCAAGTGAGGCATAAAGGCTTCCATGTCGTCATTAACGAGCACATTCTTGGAATAAGCATACATAATGGCATCATATCTGTTCATGTCTTGCGAAGTATAATACCTGACGAGACTATCAGAAAAGCCTTGTCTTACTTCTAGATTTGGGAAACAGAGATGATACAATTTTCCCCTTCGCTCATATCCTTTAATAGTAAGGTAGCCACTTTGGAAAAGGACAGGAATAGGATCAGCGAGTCTTTCCGTAGGTGTATCAAAACGTGAAGCCTGTATCCACAAATCGTCCAGATTGAGCATATCCAAATTCTTCTGCTGCATCAGTTCTATCAAGAACGTAGGCGTACCAGATGTAAACCAATAGCTATTAAACTCCTTATCGTCCAAAGCATTGATAATACTGTAAGGATTGAAGATATCCTCGCTATTGATACTGAAGTGGTAGCCATCATAATGCTGCTTGAGTTGCTCTAAGGTCTCCTCATAAGTGAGTCCATTATGCTCAGCCATCTCCTCGATACCCTCACGGAAATACTGAGTCAATTCACTCTTGGTAATACCACAACAGCTACTGTATTCATCCTTCAACGTGAGAATCTTGAGATTGTTCAACTCACTAAAGATGCTGAGCTGGCTAAACTTGGAGATGCCTGTGATGAATACAAAGCGGATGTTTCCCTCTTGCTGTTTCAATGGGCTGAAGAAATCTCTCATAATGTTGCGGATGGTCTTCTGCAATTCTTCGTCACTTACAGAATCATGCATTGGGGCGTCATATTCGTCGATGAGAACAACAGCTTGCTTCCCTGTCTGAGCGGTAGCAGCAAGCAAAATATCCCTAAAGCGAGCCCCAAAGCCTTCACGCTCAGATTCTGGAACTTCTATTCCATATTTCTGCTCTTCAACTTTAAGTATATTATTTAATATGATTTTAGTATTCTCCAAACTATAATACTTACCACAGCTCAAATCCAAGTGGATGACAGGATATGCCGTCCATTCCTTCTCCATCTGTTCGATGGCAAGTCCCTTGAACAGTTCTTTCTTACCCTCGAAGTAAGCCTGGAGGGTAGATACAAACAAGGATTTTCCGAATCGACGTGGGCGACTCAGAAAATGAAACTTGGCATAATGAGCCAACTGATAGACGATAGCCGTCTTGTCAGCATAGAAGTAATTCCCCTTCACGATTTCGGAGAACGTTTGTATTCCCAAAGGATATCTCTTTGAAGCCATAATCTTACTCTTAATAATTAATGTACAAAGATACAGATAATATTTCAGAAAACAAGCATTTTTCTGATTATTAACAATATATCACTGCAAAAATAGAACCGCAATTCAACAAAACATGCTTGAAACGTGTCATAGTTGCGCCTATGTTCCTTGATAAAGTCCTCTTTACAACGCTGAAGCTCTCAGTCTATGGAGTTCATATTCTCAATAAACTTGTGCTCATCGTCAGAAAGGCTTGTATCAAAGAACCAAAATGGTCCATGTCCCAAAGAGAACTCTTGTATAATATTTGTGCGCAAAGCAATCTCTAATCGTTGAACAGCCTTGAACATCAAATCTCTCAACTCTATATCAAAGTTATAGAGAGCTACGGCATCTTCAAATCTACTATTAGGCTTAAACTGATGTGTAGTCTTGTCTTCCTCCATAGGACGAAGGTATTGAACAAAACGAAAATAGCTGACCTCACCAAGAAATTTTACAGCCTTGGATGAATCAGCAATATTTAAGCCTCTACTTTTTAGTAGTTCTATTTATTCCGAAATAGAAAGAGCCTGCTTAGTGTATAATCTTAATATACTCATAGAAAGCAAAAGACCCGCCCTGGTTCGCTGTTCAAATGGGAAGCGTGGCGGATTCTGTTGCTGCAAAAATACGAATAATCTTTGATTATACAAACTTTTTAGAAGGAAAATAGAAAAAGCAAAATGGTTTCTTTGCTTTTTCTATTTTAAATCATATTTCTTCTATTTCACCAGATATTTCGCTACCAAATCTATGAGCATCGACTCTGAAAGATTGGATACTCCCAACTCTTGAATCAAAGCATATTCTGGCTTGTTCTTCCCGATGATAAACTTACAGTCTCTCCCATCTATGCTTGCATACAAATGGAAGTTGCCCTTGTACGCTTGTTCTATGCGAACTTCAGTACAACTTTTGCCATCTATCTCAAATGAAGCAGAACTGTTGTCTTTATCCTCCAATCCCCATGAAACGAGATGAGCATTTATCGCTGACTCAATGGAACAGATCCACCTGTCCTGAACAGCATACCGCTTGGCTATGTCACGAAATTGGCACAGAGAATCAGCTACTTCCTTAATGATCGCATCAGCACGCCGAATGCCATTGTCCTTGGCAAACTGAATGGCATCATCGTAAGAAATATGATGCAGCTTAGACCTTACATACATACAATGACCCGTATTAGGTAAATAGCCTCCAGTATCTATAATATAAGTAAGATCGTAGGCTGGCGACAAACGCCAAAGACCCGCCTCGTCCATCACAAAAGAGAAATTCTTTGTATGATCATCCGTATTGTTGGAAAGGACATTGAACACAAGTCTGCGAAATACTTCCTGGCAATCAGTCTCCGGCAAATGTAATTTTCTACAGATAGCCACAAGTCCCTCATAGCTATCGGTTTCCGGAGAAATCGCAGCAAGGGTCTGTGTATGCAATTTCCGCTCACCATCACGGTCGAAACGCTTCGTTATGAAATTTCTGTTTCCATCTATCTCATATAGTCGGGATGGCATCATATCTATTCCCGACTTGATGGCCATCTCGTAATAGGTCATCTCTATCTCAGCAGAACTGTATTTTATGTCTCCAAATTTCAATATGTAATAATCATAATCCTGCAGCCCAGCCACCTGACCGCTTCGTATTTCCCCCGTAGTTTTATTGATGGCAATGATAGCCTTAGGTTGGCGTCCACCAGCCGATGTTCCCACCGTAAGCAAGGACTGCATCGTGATAGATTCCTCTGGCATGATATGGGCATTTTCACGCTCGATGAAAATGCGCTCTGCCAAAACTGCCAACGACTTGACATCTATCATTTCTGCCTTATCCGCCTTTGTGACCTCTGGCAAGAATTCCAATGCCCCCATTCCTCGCTTACCGATAAAAGATAGTTTATCCAACGGAGTTATATCAGCATTAGGAATATGATTTTGAATTCGCCAAAGCTCGAAAAGCTGATTACCCCAGGCATCCGGCAACGAATCTGCCAGAAAAGCAGGAAGTTTTTGGTACATTCTGGCATCCTCTCCCCACACGGGTGTCATTGCACGAATACCACGCACAGGAGCTTGAAGAGGAGAAACATCGATTCCCTTCTTCAAGAACTCTGGATTGTATGTGAAGTACGATAACCTGCGGCGATTATCCCATGCCAAGCGACCAATCTCTTCGTCCCAAAGCATTACTCTCAAAGTATTTACCATAACCAGTTATTATTTAGTATGACGAATTCTCTGCGCCTTCTTCTCATCCTTTCTCATCAAATAAGGCGATGGAGGAAGTTCTGGAAGCACATCATTGATGGCATCAATCTGCCCCACCACCTTCAGCAAGAGGAGAAAAGTGGCAAGCGAAAGATTGCCCGCTGTTCCATTCTCAAACTTGTGGATGGTGGTCAAACCAAGCCCCGTAAGTTCGGCAACCTCTTTCTGGGTGAGATTGCATCGCATTCTATATTCCTTGAATCTCACTCCCAACAAGCGTACCAACTCTGGAGTAGAATATTCATATAAATCTGCCATAATCTTCTATTTGTTTATCTATCATTATAATGATATTTATCCCTTATATCAGCCTTTATCTTCAATATACTGATATTTACGGGTACAAATATAAGAAAAAGGAATGAGACTGGCAAGCTTTCAAGAGATTATTTTCTAACTTTCTGTATTTTTCCGAAAAACTCTGCTAAAATCTGCTGAATAGCTTAAAATGAGCGATTTATGAGTATTTCACCTCAATAGAGGTAATGATTTGGCAATAGTTCAAACTTCTGCAATATGCACATGTTTACTTGTCAAACAACTCTTTCGGTTGCAAAGATAAAATTTTTATTTGGATTAACGAAAATCTTATTATTTTTTTAGATTTTATTTTCAGTTAGAAGTTCTACAAGGGTTGCAAGTTCCTTATACGCAATTATCTATCGCCAAAATGTTAAAAAAGAGCTGTAAATTACATTTAGACGGTTTCTGTTTCTTCTTTATGAAACAATATGATTACCTTTGTACAAAAATGAGCTATAATGTATGGTGCAAAATATCTTCAAACTTGTCTTGACAGACGAGGCACAGAACTTTATTGAGAGTTTACCCGAAGCGGTATCTTACAAGATTTACTACAACATCAAGCGTGTTGCAGGTGGAGAACGCAACAAAGAACTCTTCAAGAAGTTGGAAAACTCGGAGATATGGGAGTTTCGTACATTGTATAACAAAACTGCTTATCGCTTGTTTGCTTTTTGGGACAAGGACAAAGAAACATTGGTGATAGCTACCCACGGCATCATCAAGAAAACTCAAAAGACGCCAAGCAAGGAGATAGCAAAAGCAGAAGCAATAAGAAGAGAATATTTCAAAAACAAGTGATTATGGCACAGATGAATCTTACCCCATTGGACGATGTGCTTGACAAGCATTTCGGTAAAGTAGGCACACCTAAACGTGATGCTTTTGAGAGTGACGTGGATGGAGCTTTACATGCCTATAGATTGGGCGAAGCAATCAAGAAAGCTCGTATAGAACAGAACTTGACACAAGAACAACTTGGTGAGCGTATTGGCGTGAAAAGAGCACAGATTTCTCGATTGGAAAGAGGTTACAGTATCACTATTCCAACTATGAGAAGGGTGTTCAAAGCACTGGGTGTAGTTACTGCAACGATTGACTTAGGTATTGCAGGTAAAGTTGCATTGTGGTAAAATCCAATTATCTATGGTATAAAAATGACAGAAAAGACAACAGATCTCATTATATCAAAGTTGCTCGATGCTTCAAGTATAGAGCACTACGCAGAATCATGTCCTATTGAAGAAATCAATAAGGCGATGGTTTCTAAGCGTGGTACAGGAAAGAAAGGCTTTCCTGAATACTTGGCAATTTCGGGTGACTTTGTTATCGTAATAGAAGACAAGGCAAAGGTTGAAGACCAAGCAAAGTACTTGAAAGATAATGAAACTTTGCTGATGGATACTTCAAGCGTAACCAAGTATGCGGAGAATGGTGCGCTGCATTATGCGCTCAGCATCATTCAAAACACAAACTTCAAGAAAGTCATTGCCTTTGGTTGTTCGGGGACAGACGAAAAGCGCATTGTAATTCGTCCAATTTACGTTAGTCCGACAGGTTACAAGATTCTTCCAAAGGTCAAGGATTTCAGTCAGTTCTCAACCGAAAATATCGAACGTTACTACAATGAGATTATTTGCGGTAACGAAAGTATTGAACGTGTTGAGCTGAAAACCATTCTTAGCCGTGCCAAGACTTTGCATGAGGATTTGCGCAACTATGGACAACTTGGAGATAGTGAAAAGCCTTTGGTCGTATCTGCTATTCTTTTGGCATTGGAAGAAAAGGATTTCTCAACAGAGAGTTTGAATGGAGATACCGTAAAAACTGATGGTCAAAAGATATTCGATGCCATGTCTGCACACATGGAAAGAGTAAAGGTTGAGCCACAGGTGAAAAAGAAAAGGGTCATAGACCAATTTAATCTCATCATCAATAGACCTGTATTGTCAGAATATGACGAGCGATTAGGAAAATCCCCTTTGCGCTATTTTGCAGAATACTTGCACTCAAATATCCTAACTGCCATTTGCAACAATTCCCCAGAAGATGTGCTTGGTCGTTTCTATGGTGAGTTTATCAGTTACAGTGGTGGTGATGGGCAAACGCTTGGTGTTGTTCTTACTCCAAAGCACATAACCGAGTTGTTTACAGACTTGGCGGAAATCAAGCCTACCGACAAGGTGCTTGACCCTTGCTGCGGAACAGGTGGTTTCTTGATAGCTGCCATGCACAGAATGCTGACCCAAGCAAAAGAGGAAGACAAAGAAAACATCAGAAGAAACAATCTTCATGGTATAGAGTTGCGTGACGATATGTTTTCTATTGCCACAACCAACATGATATTACGTGGCGATGGAAAGAGCAACCTTATCTGTGCAGACTTTTTGAAACAGAGTGCAGAAGAAATGTACAAGAAGGGCTTTACCGTTGGCTTGATGAACCCGCCATATTCACAAGGAAAGACAAAAAGCACAGCACACTTGACGGAGTTGAAATTCATCTGTCACTTGTTGGATTGCGTAGGTGATGGTGCTCGTTGTGTTGTCATAGTTCCACAAAGTACAATGGTGGGCAAAACAAAAGAGGACAAAATAGATAAGCAGTACATTCTCGATAACCATACGCTCGAAGGTGTAATAACCCTCAATACAGATACGTTCTATGGTGTAGGAACAAATCCTGTAATAGCAGTATTTACAGCCCATCAGCCACACCCCAAAGATAAGTTGGTGAAGTTTGTTGACTTCAAAGATGATGGTTATGAAGTCTTTGCTCATGTCGGATTGATGCCTACAGACAGAGCAACTGAGAGAAAGAAATATCTTCTTGATTGTTGGTTTCAAGGCAAGACAGCACCAAACTCTTTTATTGTGCGTAGCACCATTGAAGCAGATGACGAATGGCTGCATTCATTCTACTATTTCAACGAAGAGATACCATCAGAGGAAGACTTTGAAAAGACGATGGCAGACTATCTGACTTTCGAGTTCAACATGATTACTCACGGACGAGGCTACTTGTTTGAAGAAAAGGAGGTGGCAAATGGATAATCTGTCATCAGTACGTTGGAAATCATTTGTCCTCTCTGATATATTCACAATATCACCAGGCAAACGATTGACCAAAGCCGACATGAAAGTTGGCAAACGTCCTTTTATAGGGGCAACAGACAGTAACAATGGTATAACTGCATGGGTTGATAACACCAATGAAAGTTTAGACAAACTTGTTTTAGGTGTAAACTACAATGGAAGTGTTGTTGAAACTTTCTTTCATCCATACGAGTGTATCTTTTCAGATGATGTCAAAAGACTTCATCTGAAGAGTGGTATAACATCTTACCATGTTATGTTGTTCTTGAAGACCATGATAATTCAACAGAAAGTGAAATTTGAATATGGTTACAAGTTTAACGAGAAAAGAATGCAACGCCAAAAAATTCTTCTACCTGTCACAGAAGACAACTCTCCTGATTGGCAGTTCATGGAGGAATACATGCGCAGAAAAGAAACATTATTATTGAAACCAGCAGTAGAAAAATTATGCAAGCGACTGATACACAAAGAAATTTTAGGGGGGGGGTAAACTGCTTCGCTCTCAATGGAAGCCTTTTAGCTTTACAGAAGTATTTACAGAAATACAGCGTGGCAAGCGTCTTAAAAAAGCAGACCATACAGAAGGCACTGTTCCATATGTATCATCCACAGCACTCAACAATGGTGTGGATGGATTTGTCGGCAACGAAGGCAGCGTAAGAAAGTTCGAGGAGTGCATAACCATTGCCAATAGTGGCAGTGTTGGTAGTGCGTTCTTCCACCAATACGAGTTTGTGGCAAGCGACCATGTTACCCAACTCAAACGTAAGGGATTGGATAAATACGCCTACCTTTTCATGGTGCCAATAATCAACCGTTTGTCGGAGAAGTACAGCTTCAACAGAGAAATAAATGATGAGCGCATAAAGCGAGAAAAGATATTGCTCCCCATTAATGATAAGGGTGAAATAGATTTCGATTTTATGTCCTCATTCATGCAAGAGGTAGAAGCTGATATACTCAAAACAACCCTAAAGGTTTTCAAGAAGCGATTGAACGCCAATGAAAACAAAACGGGGGGGGTAAAATGGAAAGCGTTCTTCCTTGAAGAAATTGCACAAATATCTTCGGGAAAAGATATCTACGAAAGAGAGCGTACAAGTGGGCAAACCCCTTATGTTACGGCGACAGCCAATAATAATGGTATCGGCTATTTCGTTGGCAACCAAAACGAAACTTTGGAAAGAGAATGCCTGTCTGTAAATCGAAACGGCTCTGTTGGGTATTGCTTTTATCATCCATACGATGCACTATATGGAAACGACACTCGCAAGCTGAAACCTATAAGAAACAACAAATATGTTTCTCTTTTCATATCCATGTGCATAACAAATCAACGTGCCAAATATGGATATGGCTATAAAATGGGAACAGGGCGTTTGAAACGCCAAAAGATACTCTTGCCTATAGATGCCAATAGCCAACCAAATTGGGACTACATGGAGACATATATGCAGAATTTGGAGCAACAGAAAATATTAGAATATCTTAGGCACATTGAAAGATAAAACCGTAAGTATAAGAAATGAACATTGAAGAAGTTAGAGAGTATTGCTTATCATTGCCTGGCACAGAAGAAGCAATGCCTTATGGAGAAGATTGGGTGGTCTTCCGTGTAGGAGGAAAAATCTTCCTGCATATATGGTTGGAAGCACCGATACCAACTATTGCTGTAAAGCTGCTACCCGAACGTGGCGAGGAATTGAGGGAAGAGTACAATGCCTTTTCTCCTGCGTACCATTTGAATAAGAAACATTGGAACGACATTTTTATAGAGGGGTCTTTTCCTAATAGAATGATAGAGGATTGGATAAAAGAATCATACGAGTTAGTGAAAAGTAAATTGCCAAAATCAATAGAAATGGTTGCTCCACAAAAGATAGAATAATAGCTTTGTTGCGTCTGCTTAGTGGCATTAGCCAAGAAGTTGCTTCGCTGTTCATGGGTGTTTGTTACTTGATAAACTGTTTACAGTTGGTATACTCACTTTCTGCGACCATCGGGAGCAAAATTTCTCCGCCCTCATGGTGGAGCGAGGAGTTTTGGGGTTCCCAAAACATAACCTCGCTCCCTCCTCTAAGAACAAAAGACGAG
>JAJVTK010000063.1:0-5242 GCA_021622245.1 Segatella copri
GGGCGATGCCCTGGGCTAGGAGCTTCTGCCCTTTCAGGGCGTGCTGCTTCTGGAGTTTTTCTTCTGCCGGCGCTCTTCACGCTTCTTCTCCTTCATCTCCTCCTTGAGCTGTTTGGGATCTTTTCCTGCCAATACGATGACAAATTCGCCCCTTGGTTCTGTCTCCTCAAAATGAGCGATAACCTCGGCAAGCGTACCCCTCACACTCTCCTCGTGGAGTTTGGATATTTCACGACAACAGCTCACCTGTCTGTCATCCCCGAAAACCTCGGCAAACTGCTGCAAGGTTTTCACCACACGATAAGGCGACTCATAGAAAATCATGGTGCGCACCTCATCCTTCAATGATTCAAGATAGGTCTGTCTGCCCTTTTTCTGCGGAATGAATCCTTCGAAACAGAAACGGTCGCATGGCAAACCCGATGAAACGATGGCAGGAATACATGCCGTAGGTCCAGGCAAAGTCTGCACCGTGATGCCTGCCTTGGCTGCCTCGCGGGCGAGGTAAAAACCGGGATCGCTGATACCCGGTGTTCCGGCATCGCTGATCAAGGCGATGGTTTCGCCACCCTTCAGTCGCTCTACGATGGCAGATGATGTGCCATGTTCGTTAAACTTGTGGTGAGCCACTAATCGATTTCTGATATCGAAATGCTTCAGCAGAACACTCGATGTTCGAGTGTCCTCAGCGAGTACCAAATCCGCTTCTTTCAGTATGCGAATGGCTCGCATTGTCATGTCCTCCATGTTACCAACTGGAGTCGGAACGATGTATAATGTGCCCATACTGACCGCAAATGTAGTTAATTAATCTTTCATAGCAAAAAAAAAACGCGTTTCTTTGCATTTTTTAAAACCTTATTATTAATTTTGCCCCCGAAATGACAGAAAATCTAATTGGGGAGGCACACCGTCCCGGAAGAATTGAAGTGGTGTGCGGATCGATGTTCTCTGGAAAAACCGAGGAATTGATCCGAAGAATGAAGCGCGCGAAGTTCGCCAAGCAGAAGGTGGAAATCTTTAAGCCTGCGCTTGACACTCGTTACTCCGAGGAAGATGTAGTGAGCCATGATCAGAACTCTATCCGGTCTACTCCTATTGAGTCCTCTGGATCGATACTGCTATTGGCTTCTGATATCGACGTGGTGGGTATCGATGAAGCCCAGTTCCTGGACAATGGTCTTGTGGAGGTATGCAACGAACTTGCCAACCGTGGCGTGAGAGTGATCGTGGCTGGACTGGATATGGACTACAAGGGAGTTCCCTTCGGTCCGATTCCTGCCCTCTGTGCCATCGCCGACGAGGTGACCAAGGTTCATGCCATCTGCGTGAAGTGCGGTTCGGTTGCCTACGTGAGTCACCGTTTGGTCAATAACGACAAGCGGGTGCTTCTGGGCGAAAAAGATGAATACGAACCGCTCTGCAGAGAATGCTACCAGAAGGCGATTCTTAACGAAAAATTATAACAAAAGGATTAGTTATGGGAAAGGAGATTACATTTGATAAATTTATAAGATGGGCGGGTGTTACCCTCATCGTTCTTGCCGTGCTCTTCATGACCAATTATCTGAGCAGTGTACTGCTGCCATTCTTCATTGCGTGGTTTTTCGCTTACCTGCTCTATCCGGTTGTGAAGTTCATAGAAAACAAGCTCCACGTGAAAGTACGTGCACTGTCTATCCTCATCGCCATGGGAACGGCCATCGCTGTTATAGGAGGCGTTCTGTGGCTCATCATTCCGCCGATGATTGACCAGTTTGACAAACTCGGTGAGGTGTTGACACGATGGCTGCATCAGACTACTCATACCAACAACCTGACGGCGCTGATCAAAGACTGGCTGCAGGCTAACCAGGAGCAGATAGAGCATTTCCTGAAAAGCAAGGACTTCAGCGATGCCATCAAGACCACCATGCCTAAGGTCTTCTCGGTAGTCAGCCAGACGGCAACGGTACTGATGAGTATCGTGGCATCGATGATTACCTTATTATATATGTTCTTCATCCTACTCGATTATGAGACGCTGACAGCCAACTGGGTGAGAATCTTCCCTAAGAAGAACCGTCCGTTCTGGAGTGCGCTGATGAAGGATGTGGAGCGCGAGCTCAACAACTATATACGTGGTCAGGGACTGGTAGCGCTCTGCATGGGCATCATGTTCTGCATCGGTTTTACCATCATCGGTTTCCCGATGGCGATAGGTCTGGGCATTCTCATCGGCATCATGGACCTGGTTCCGTATCTCCATACCTTCGCCCTCATCCCTACGGCATTCCTTGCCATGCTGAAGGCTGCCGACACAGGTCAGAACTTCTGGCTGGTATTCGGTCTGGCTGTTCTGGTGTTCTGTGTGGTGCAGGTCATCACCGACATGGTAGTAACCCCGAAGATCATGGGTAAGGCGATGGGACTGAACCCAGCCATTCTCCTCTTGAGTCTCTCTGTTTGGGGTGCACTTCTGGGTTTCCTGGGATTGATTGTAGCCCTTCCGCTCACAACGCTCATCATAGCCTACTGGCAGCGGTATGTAACGAAGGAGAAGCCGCAATATCACGAAAAAACGGGCGAAAATGTCCCGATTTCGGATAAAAATGAAGAAAATCAGTAAAAATATGGCAAAATATTTGGTTATTTCAGATTTTTGCCGTACCTTTGCACTCGCTTTTGAAACATAAAGCAGAAGATTGACTCGCTAGCTCAGCTGGTAGAGCACAACACTTTTAATGTTGGGGTCATGGGTTCGAGCCCCATGCGAGTCACAGATCTTCAAAAAAAAGGCTTTCCATTACGGAAAGCCTTTTTTTTTGTTATATCCTATTACTGGATACTGCAGAAATTCCTTTTTAAAACATTTCAGCCTTAGCCTCTACCCTCTTCTCAACATCATCCGGAAGCTGAGGGAAGAAATCATAGCCGGTGATACGCTCCACTTCATCTACTGAATTTACGAATTCCGTCTTCTTCCTGCCTTTCTGCGACTGGTTACGGCAGATAAAGCCGATGGCTTGCGGATTCTTGCCCGTATGAAGAACCACCTTGAAGAAGGCATCAGGCACTACCACCTTGTTCTTACCCAACTTGCGATGCTCCTTATTCAGAAATATCGGTCCGCAGACAATAAAAACCTTGCCATACTGCTTCGCCCAGTTGCGGCACTGCTGCTCTATCGTGTTCCATACCCCCGCATTCAGACTGTGGTTCTGCGGACACATATTGGTCATCAGGAAACATTCATCCATCGCCTGCTGACTCCACTTGTTATCGCCTGCCGGACACATGTGTCCCCTGTCCAAACCACTGTTATAATAATCCGCCAAAGTACTCACGGGTGCCGGCATCTCCTCATCATCAGCAAACTTACCGCGCGGCAACTTACCAGATGCATGCTCCCCCGTCAGCGCCCAGGCTACCCAATTCGGCTGTCGCGTATCATGATTATAAGATAACGTATAAGCCAACCGATGCTTGATGGTTTCAGATACCTTTATCTTAGATACCGGAATCTCCAGCCCCTGCGCCTCCAGATTCGCACCCTCTCCAGCAGTTTCCTGCTTATTCTCTGCAGACGATTCATCGCCCGCAGCATCAGCAGACTCCTGCTTATTCTCCTTTACAACAAGTGCCTGATCTTCTGTTGCCAGCGAAGAAACCTTCGGCAAGACAGAAAACGCCACAACTGCGGCTATCGCCAACAGCCAAATCTTAAATGTACCTACTTTCTTTTTCATATCATATTCATCATTATTTCATTTTCCATGAGACTCAGAGTCTACACTATTCATTCCGCTTTTAGGTGAATAATCCCTAAAATCTCCACAAAAGTAGTATTTTTATGCGAAAAAGAGAAAGAAAATCATAAATTTCTTGCGCATTTCAAAATAAAACACTAACTTTGCATCGCTATGTAGGACAAACCTAGACATAACACAGTAAAAAGCTCAAACAACTAAGAACTGAAAGTCAGAGGTTACAATACATTGGCAAAAGTGCTCTATGAAATGGACAAGTGAAGAGCATTAACAGAGATTAACTAAAAGTGATGCAAGTTTCCCGCCTTTTCTTGTTTTATACAAGGACTGAAGAGCCTCGGGCAACCATATCGGGGTACATTTAGGCTGAGAAATATGAGAAAATAAGAATCAAAACATAATAGCAAAATGAAAAAAATCAAATTATTCTCAATTGTAGCTGCCTTCGTTGCAGCTTTCGCATTCACTTCTTGTAATACAGACGACAGCGATGGCTTCCAGTGGCCAACGCCTCAGGAGTCTCAGGCTCTCTTCAGCCAGATTCAGGGTATGCACAATGGTGGAATCCTCTTCCCTGGCAGCGTAGGCGCTACAGATGCAGAGAAGTTTGACAAGGATTCAGTTACCACTTATTGCTATGTAACTCCTAGCGACAGTATGCTCACTGTTAGGCAGGTAGAGGTGAGCAAGTTTGCAAAGTACTTCAGCGATGCCACACTGAAAGCTGAGGTAGAGAAGTTGCCTGCACAGGACTTAAAGATTAAGTTGGTGCCTTACAAGGCAGCTCAGCAGTTGTTTATCACTGCTACTCAAGACATCACTTACACCAATGCTGATGGCAAGAAGGTGCAGATTCAGTTCTATAGCGGCTTGAGCAACTATAGCTTGGCTTTCATCGGCACAAAGAAGACCAACAACAAGAAGGAGCTCGGTGTATATATCACACCAGGCAGAGTGCTCGTAGATGGTCAGACTAAGGCAAATGCTCTCAAGTCATACTTTTACGGTGGTTATCAACAGGCTTACTACGCTATGCTCGAGATGGAACTCTAAGCCCATCTAAGAGCTAAGTTGCACAAGGAGCAGTAATCCTTATATATTAAGAAACTTACACTTACAAATATATATATGTTAATACTCTCTTAAAAATTAAACAAAAAAGAAAACTATTAGAGGCGCAGTCTTCGTGAGAAGGTTGCGCCTTGTTGCATATATACAAAGAACGCTTTTGGTTGTACTCCTACCGAATGGCGGGAGAAAATGGCTGAAAATCATTCGTATTGAATAAAAAAGTACTGATTTTATTCAATACGATGGATAAAATGAATAAAAAACGACAAGGGTCTATATGCCACGATAAACAGGTGGCGTATAGACCCTTGATTATATGGAGATATTCGTAATCTACATCTCAGCTATTATATTTTTTATGAATTGCTCAGATTCTTAATGATTTCCAAAGGTAGCTGGGTAGCTTTGGCAACCTGTTCGGC
>JAJVTK010000035.1:0-37505 GCA_021622245.1 Segatella copri
GTTTGCAGATATAAAGATTTTTACCTCTTTATTTTTCCAAGTGCAAATATAATAGAAAGGGCAGAAGCTCCTAGCCCAGGGCATCGCCCTGGGGTTTAAAAACAAATACAAAAAAGTCGCCCTGAAAGGGCAAAAGCTTTCAATATCAAAGCTTTTGCCCTTTCAGGGCGACTTTGCTTTTGGTCAACATTACCCAGGGCGATGCCCTGGGCTAGGAGCTTTTGGGCTTTCAGCCCGTCTTCGGCTGCCATTATTTAGACTTATGACACACCCTCTTCTGATTATTCTTATTGATGTTGGCTGAAAGGTAGGATTAGAACGTTAAATCTACTTCTACCGGACAATGGTCGCTGCCCATGATTTCAGTATGGATCTTGGCTTCTGTAATCTGTTCCTTGATACGGTCGGAGACTAGGAAGTAGTCGATACGCCAACCGGCATTCTTTTCGCGCGCCTTGAACCGGTATGACCACCACGAATAGGTTACCTCATCAGGGTGGAGATAACGGAAACTGTCGGTGAAGCCATCATTCAGAAGAACGGTCATCTTTTCGCGCTCCTCATCGGTGAAACCGGCATTGCGGCGGTTGGTCTTCGGATTCTTGATATCTATCTCTTCGTGTGCTACATTCAGATCGCCGCAGATGATAACAGGTTTCTTGGCGTCAAGAGATTTCAGAAACTTGCGGAAATCGTCTTCCCAAGTCATACGATAATCCAGACGCTTGAGCTCTGTCTGCGAATTTGGGGTGTAGCAGGTAACGAGATAGAACTGGTCATATTCCAGCGTGATGATTCTGCCTTCATGATCATGTCCCTCTACGCCCATGCCATAACTTACGTTTAATGGCTTGTGCTTGGTATAAATGGCTGTACCAGAGTATCCTTTTTTCTCAGCGTAGTTCCAATAACTCTCGTAGCCCTCAAACTGAAGGTCGAGCTGTCCCTCCTGCATCTTGGTTTCCTGCAGGCAGAAGAAGTCGGCATCGAGTTCCTTAAACTGGTTCTCGAAGTCCTTGCCTACGCAAGCGCGCAGGCCATTTACATTCCAGGATATAAACTTCATTTTTTGTAATAATGTTGAATGTTGAATGGGGGAGGAGTGTTGAGTGTTGAATGTTGAATGTTGAA
Organism: Segatella copri; assembly: GCA_021622245.1. Lineage (GTDB taxonomy): Bacteria > Bacteroidota > Bacteroidia > Bacteroidales > Bacteroidaceae > Prevotella > Prevotella copri_J. Next base: position 1,132 of record JAJVTK010000035.1, read on the forward strand.
TGATGAGTTGATATGGCGTATGCCTAATTCAACATTCAACATTCCTCCCCATTCAAAAATTAAATTCTCTTCGTTTCTCCTCTCAGCAGACTCATAAACTCCTGGCGGGTGTTCAGTGAATTGAAGACTCCGCTGTAGTCGCTGGTGGTGGTAATGGAATTCTGTTTCTCTACACCGCGCATCTGCATGCACATGTGCTTGGCTTCTATCACTACCATCACACCCTGCGGATTCAATGTCTCCTGAATGCAGTCTTTAATCTGCTGGGTAAGACGCTCCTGTACCTGGAGACGGTGGCTGTAGATATCTACCACACGGGCAATCTTGCTCAGACCGGTAATTTTGCCGTTCGGGATATAGGCTACATGCACTTTGCCATAGAAAGGAAGCATGTGGTGCTCGCACATCGAGAAGAAATCAATATCTTTCACGATGACCATCTGGTTGTATTTCTCTTCAAAGAGGGCATCGGTCAATACCTTGTGTGCATCCTGTGTATAGCCACGAGTCAGTATCTGCATAGCCTTGGCTACTCGCATCGGTGTTTTTACAAGTCCTTCACGTTCTGGGTCTTCTCCCAAGAGCTTTAATACTTCAGTATAGTGTTCTGCGAGTTCGTCCAATCCCTCGCGAAATTCTGTTTCTGGATTCATCTTATTTACTTTGAACTTTAAATTTTGAACTTTATGAATAGTAAAGCTGTTGAATTCTTCTCTTTTCACTTTAATTTAGTACTGCACGGTAATCTGCCCCTTTACAAGGCATGCCTGTCTGTATCCCAGGGAGCGAACCTTGGCAAGCATCTTCTGGGCTTCAGCTAAACTGCGGAAGTTGCCCATTCGGCAAATCCATCTTGGAGAGTAGAAATGAACATAAACCGGCTGTTCAGGGAAATGAACTTTCAGCTGATTGCCAGTCTGTTCTGCTTTCAGGCGGTCGTTACGCGAATTGCCGCCAGCGAAAGCCTGTACTCTATATCCTGTAACCTTATAGCTCTTGCGCATCACTTTCTTGCGCATATCCACTACAGGTGTTTCTGTTTCTTCTTTTTTGTTCTCTGCCTTTTGGGCATTGTTCACGTGGGCATTCTCTCGGTTTGCCTCATGATGCTGTGGCTCAGTCTTCTTCAGGGAATCAGGACCCTGCTTGTGCTGAACTTCAGGCTCTTTTTCTTTTTTCTGTGGGGTAGTCTTAGTCTTGTCGTCTTGTGGAATCACTTGTTTGCCGTTTACCAGTTCATCAATCGCCTTACTTTGGCTCACGGTTACAACACCCTTTCCCGGTTCCTTCTTTTTGAGATGGTCCAGGTAGTTCTGCGCATTAGCTGTGAATGTTGAGCAGAGGATCATAATCAATAATGTGACGAATTGTTTCATGACTATTCCTTTTATGTTTGTCGTCTTGTTTTAAAACAGCACCTTATTCTTGGATCTCTATATATAATAAGGTGTAATGAAGAATGAAGGGATGCGCTTCACGAAGAAGGCATCCCTTCGGGAAATGTAATATCCTTATGAGATTACTTCTTCCAAGCGTCGATGATACCCTTGAAATCAGCAGCCTTCAAAGAAGCACCACCGATTAAACCACCGTCGATGTTTGGCTTAGCGAAGAGCTCAGGAGCGTTGCTAGCCTTGCAGCTACCACCGTAGAGGATTGATGTATCCTCAGCAGCCTCGTTGCCATACTTCTCTGCTACGATAGAGCGGATGTATGCCAACATCTCTTCAGCCTGGTCAGAAGTAGCAGTCTTACCTGTACCGATAGCCCAGATTGGCTCGTAAGCAAGGATGATGTTCTTCCAAGCGTCAGCGCTCAAGTGGAATACTGAACCTTCCAACTCTGCCTTTACAACCTCGTTCTGCTTCTCAGCCTCACGCTCCTCGAGAGTCTCACCGCAGCAGAAGATAACCTTCAAACCGTTAGCCAAAGCCAACTCTACCTTCTCCTTCAGAATCTCAGCTGTCTCGCCATAGTACTGACGACGCTCTGAGTGGCCGAGGATAACATACTGAGCACCTGTGCTCTTTACCATCTCTGCTGAAACCTCACCAGTGAAAGCACCCTTAGCCTTGTCTGCGCAGTTCTCTGCACCAAGACCTACTACCTTTGAATCCAAAACCTGAGCTACAGAAGCCAAGTGGATGAATGGAGTACAGATGATTACGTCACAGTTTGGCTTGTCTGCTACCAATGCCTCGTTAATCTCCTTAGCGAGAGCAACACCGTCCTGCAGGTTCATGTTCATTTTCCAGTTACCTGCTACAATTTTCTTTCTCATTTTTCTTTTCTTTTTAAAAGTTGATAATATTCTGTTCGAATTCTCTTTCTTTCTGATCCAGGCGCCCCAAGCCCAGAGCCGGTCGGCAATGGTGAGGAGTACCAGTGGAATGATAAACCAGGAGATGATGCCGGCTATCTTCTTGGCGGCACTTACTTCCGGCATCTTGCCTATCTCGGTCTTCTCCAGTGGCTTGTCTCCGATTTCTGCCATGTCAGGCAAATCGTTGTGGCTCCATTTCTGGATGATGGTTCCGTTCTTCAGCAGAAGAAGACCTGGGTTGCTGCGGATTACCGTCTTCAGCGTAGTCTCGTCTGTGACATAGAAGGGATATTCCGCTCCTGTTATGTCCTGCCAGTGCTTGATGGCTTTCTCCGTACTTGCCGTGAGGCAGAGAAAACGGTAGCCATGGTCGTTGGCATATTCGTAAATCTCGTCGATATTGCCGAAGTTGCTGTCGTCGGCAAATTCCAGATGTGGCGAAACCAGGAGGAAGGTGTAGCCTTTATCGTGAATCACTTCCTGGGTAATGTCTTCTCCCGTCTTGGCATCAGCTATGCTGAAGTCGTGGATTGGAGGTACGTATCCTTCTTCGGTCTGAACCGTCTTGCTGTCGATGAAGGTCCAGGTGGAGTCGGGATAGTTGTCTATCGTAAACTCCTTCCGCTCTCCGTTCTTCTCCAGGATGAAGGTGGTATCAAACTTGGGTTGCTTGGCTCCTTTCGGTATCTCCATGCCCTTGGCGATGTTGACACCTATATGATAAGGACGGAAGTCGAATTGCGGAAGATACCACAGACTCCAGATACTCATCACGATGGAGAAGAGGAAGGTGTAGTTGATCACCACCCACTGAGTCTGTCTCGAGATGAGTCTCTGCATCTCCAGCGGCTTTCTCCAAAGCAGGACGGCGAATATCAGGAGGATGATGTTCTTGATGAATGTCTCCATATTGGTGAGCACTACGGCATCACCGAAGCATCCGCAATCCTTTACTGGGTCTGCGATAACGATCCACAGGGTAATCAGCGTCATCACGCTCATCACGGCAAGGGTAATCTTGCTCATCAGTCTCCGTCGGATGGCGAAGAGGAGGAAGATACCGATGGCAAACTCTGCAGTGGCTAGTAATACCGACATCACCAGGGTGCTCCAGTCGGGGAACATCCAGTCGATGTGCAGCGCCTCCAGATAGTCGGTTATCTTGTATTGCGTGCCTAATGGGTCAATTCCCTTCACAAATCCTGAGAAAATGAAGGTTATTGCCATCAGCAGTCGCCCGATATTGACCGCTATCTTTGTTAATATGTGAGTTGCCTTATTCTTCATCATTTATATTTTTACTTCTCGCTCATTTTGATGGCACCGAAGACGGCATAGTTGATGATGTCCATATAGTTGGCATCAATACCTTCAGAAACGAGGGTAGCGCCGGCGATGTCTTCGATTTCCTTCACGCGCTGAATCTTGGTCAGTATGAAGTCGGTATAACTGCTTACTCTCATCGAGCGCCATGCCTCATCATAGTCATGGTTCTTCCTGAGCATCAGGTCCAGTGCCTCCTTTGCATGGAGGTCGTATAGTTTCATAGCCTCTTCGGGTGTCATATCCACCTCATCCACGAAAGGCTTTTCGAGCTGGATGAGTCCTATGATACCATAATTGATAAGGGCAATGAACTCCGGACGGATACCTTCGCCAACCAAAGATTCTTTCTTGATTTCGAGCGAGCGGATGCGCTTCGCCTTGATATAGAGCTGGTCTGTCAGAGAAGAAGGGCGCAAGATTCTCCAAGAGGCTCCATAATCATGAAGCTTCTTCTCAAATAATGTCCTGCATTCACTCATGACATCCTTAAACTGCTGTTCTGTTTTCAATAAATCTGCCATAATAATTTCGAAATTCGGTGCAAATTTACGCATTTATTGTGAAATAGCCAAATATTTATTTTGTTTTTCGCTTAAATTGCAGTAACTTTTGATAAGTTACGCTGCACTCGGAAGAAAAAATAAATCGCGATTTATTTTGTTTTTCGCTCATTTTGCAGTAACTTTGCACCCCGAAAGTAAAAAGAGTATGAGAAATTTGACCAATGCCGAACTGGCACAGATACTGGATAAGGATATATTTCATAAGATTTCAGAGGCAGCAGATGGGCTGTCTGTGGAGTGTTATGTAGTAGGTGGATATGTGCGTGACCTCTTCCTGGAGCGACCTTCCAATGATATTGATGTCGTTGTGGTTGGTAGCGGTATAGAGGTAGCTTCTGCCTTGAAGAAGATGCTCGGAAGAAAGGCGCATCTCTCTGTGTTCCGTAATTTCGGAACAGCACAAGTGAAGTATCAGGATACTGAAGTGGAGTTTGTCGGCGCCCGTAAGGAGAGCTATCAGCGCGATTCCAGAAAGCCTATTGTGGAAGATGGAACGCTGGAGGATGACCAGAACCGCCGTGACTTTACCATCAATGCGATGGCTATCTGCCTGAACAAAGACCGTTTTGGAGAACTCGTAGATCCTTTTGATGGTGTCTACGATATGGAAGATGGAATCATTGCCACTCCGCTCGACCCGGATATCACTTTTTCTGATGACCCGCTGCGTATGATGCGTTGCGTGCGTTTCGCTACCCAACTCAATTTCCAGATAGAGGAGGAGACCTATGATGCGCTCTCCCGCAATGCCGAGCGCCTGAAGATTATCAGTGCTGAGCGAATCTGCGACGAGATGAACAAGATTATGCTCTCCAAGCACCCAAGCAGCGGTTTCTATTACCTGAAAGATACAGGTCTGCTCGATCTCATTCTGCCAGAACTGGTTGCGATGGACAAGGTGGAAACCCGTAACGGCAGAGCACATAAGAATAATTACGACCATACGATGGAGGTGCTCGAGAATGTGTGCAAGCATTCTGATAACCTCTGGCTCCGCTGGGCTGCTCTCTTCCACGACATCGGTAAACCGAAGAGCAAGCGCTGGGACAACAATATCGGCTGGACATTTCACAGTCATAATATAATAGGTGCAAAGATGATTCCTGGTATCTTCCGCCGTATGAAACTTCCGATGGATGCGAAGATGAAGTATGTGCAGAAGCTGGTAGAACTCCACATGCGTCCGATTGTGATTGCTGATGAGGAGGTTACCGACAGTGCCGTACGCCGCCTGCTGAATGATGCCGGCGATGACATCAACGACCTGATGACGCTCTGCGAGGCTGATATTACCAGCAAAAACCAGGTGCGCAAGCAGCGTTTTCTGGATAATTTCAAGATGGTGCGCGAGAAACTGGTTGATCTGCAGGAACGTGATTATAAGCGACTTCTCCAACCATGCATCGATGGTAATGAGATTATGGAGATGTTCCATCTTACCCCTTGCCGCGAGGTAGGCACCCTGAAGCAGTATCTCAAGGATGCCGTGCTTGACAATAAGGTGGCTAATGAGCGCGAACCGTTGATGGAGCTTCTGATGAAGAAGGCTCAGGAGATGGGACTGGTAAATGCAGAAAACTCAAAATAGAGAATAATTTTTGTTAAATAACGGCTCCTTGCGAGCCGTTATTCATTTATTATTAGTACTTTTGCAGCGCTTTTAAAACTTAAAGGCGTATAAAAGTTTTCGCTGGAGGGTGAAAAAACATTTGAATAAGAGAAGATAAAAGATTAAATAATAAATTATAATATATAAAATAGGTATGAAAATTAAAAGCGTTTTGTTTGTTGCAGCAGTTTGTGTTCTTGCTGCGTTGACATCATGTGGTGGAAGTAAGAAGGGTGGTCTGCCTAACTTCGGCGACGATGAGTTCGCTGTGGCTACTATCGGTACTTCCAGCGCCGCATTGCAGACTACCTATCCTGCTACCATCAAGGGTATCCAGGATGTAGAGGTACGTCCTAAGGTTTCTGGTTTTATCACTAAGGTTTTTGTACACGAGGGACAGACTGTATCAGCAGGTCAGGCTTTGTTCTCTATTGATAGCGAGACCTATCAGGCTGCTGTCCGTTCTGCAGCTGCCGCTGTAAATACAGCTAAGGCACAGGCAAATACAGCTAAGTTGACTTATCAGAACAACAAGAAGTTGTATGATAGCAAGATTATCGGTGAATATGAACTTTCTACAGCAGCTAACAGCTATGCAACCGCTAAGGCTCAGGTAGCTCAGGCAGAGGCAGCATTGGCTTCAGCCCGCGAGCAGTTGGCTTGGTGTACCGTTACCAGCCCTTCTGCAGGTGTAGTAGGTAGTCTTCCTTTCAAGGTAGGTGCTTTGGTCAGCGCTTCTGGTCAGGCTCTGACAACCGTTTCCAACATCAGCACCATGGAGGTATTCTTCTCTCTCTCTGAGTCTCAGATTTTGAGCATGTCTAAGACCAATGGTAGCGTTCAGGCTGCTATCGCAGCGTTCCCAGCTGTCAAGTTGCAGTTGGCAGACGGTTCTATCTATAATCACCCAGGTAAGGTAGTCAAGATGAGTGGTGTCATCGATGCTACTTCTGGTTCTATCTCTCTCATCGCTCACTTCGCTAACCCAGAGAAGTTGCTGAAGAGTGGTGGCGCAGGTTCTATCGTTGTTCCTAACGATCATAACAGTGCTATCGTCATCCCTCAGGAGGCTTGCTCTCAGGTTCAGGATAAGATCTTCGTTTATATCGTAACCAAGGATAACAAGGTGAAGTATTCTGAGATCAAGGTAAATCCACAGGATGATGGCAAGAACTATATCGTAACTGCAGGTCTTCATGTAGGCGACCGCATCGTTCTGAAGGGTATCACCAAGTTGACCGATGGTCAGCAGATCAAGCCTATCACTCTGGAGCGTTACAATCAGAAGATTGCTGAGGCTACCAAGTTGAGTGAGTCTCAGGACAATGCTCATGCATTTGCTACAGCTATGGGCGGAAAGAAGTAATATAATGTATAATTAATAATGTATAATGAATAATTAATAGGCCTGTGGCAATTATTAATTGTTAATTATTAATTCTTAATTAAAATAAGATTATGTCATTTACAAACTTTATAAAGCGCCCGGTACTTTCGACGGTGGTTTCCATCTTCTTCGTCTTGCTGGGTATCATCGGCTTGGTATCGCTGCCTATCGAGCAGTATCCGAATATCGCGCCGCCTACCATCTCGGTATCTACCACCTATCAGGGTGCCGATGCCCAGACGGTGTTGAACTCTGTCATCGCTCCTCTGGAGGAGAGTATCAACGGTGTGGAGAACATGACCTATATGACCTCTTCTGCGTCAAACTCTGGTTATGCCAGCATCACCGTTTACTTCAAGCAGGGTTCCGACCCTAATATGGCTGCGGTCAACGTACAGAACCGTGTGTCTCAGGCGCAGTCTCTGTTGCCTGCCGAGGTTACCAGGGTGGGTGTCACCGTAACCAAGCGTCAGAGTTCTAACGTCATCATGTTCGCTCTGACTACAGACGATGGCCGTTACGACGACCAGTTTGTTACCAACTACGCCCTGATCAACGTGGTTCCACAGTTGAAGCGTATCAATGGTGTGGGTGATGTGCAGAGCCCTTCTACCCGTAACTACTCTATGCGTATCTGGTTGAAGCCGGAGAAGATGAAGGAGTTCGGACTGGTTCCTTCTGATATTTCCCAGGCTTTGGCAGAGCAGAATATCGAGGCTGCCCCTGGTAGCTTTGGTGAGAGCTCTGATATGCAGTATGAATATACCTTGCGTTACAAGGGTCGTTTGAAGACTCCAATGGAGTATGAGAACATCCTCATCAAGAGCAATACTTCCGGTCAGACGCTCCGTCTGGGCGAAGTTGCCAAGATTGAGTTGGGTGGTTTGCAGTATAATGTAAACCTGCTCAATGATGGTCAGCCTGCCGTGATGGGTATGGTTCAGCAGATTGCCGGATCCAACGCTACCCAGATTGCCAGCGACGTAAAGAAGACGTTGGATGAACTGGAGAAGAGTTATCCTCCAGGGTTGAAGAATGTCATCCTGATGGATGTTACCGAGTTCTTGTTTGCATCTATCGAGGAGGTTATCTTCACCTTGATCATCACCCTGGTACTGGTGTTCATCGTAGTGTATATCTTCTTGCAGGACTTCCGTTCTACGCTGATTCCTATGATTGCCGTGCCTGTGGCTCTGGTCGGTACGTTCCTCTTCCTCTGGATCTTCGGATTCTCCATCAACCTGCTTACGCTGTCAGCCCTGCTGCTGGCTATTGCGATTGTGGTCGATGATGCCATTGTGGTGGTCGAGGCGGTTCACGCCAAGCTCGACCAGGGTTACAAGAGTGCCCTTACTGCATCTATCGATGCGATGAACGAAATTTCCAGCGCCATCATCTCTATTACATTGGTGATGTCTGCCGTGTTCGTTCCTGTATCATTCATCGGTGGTACTTCCGGTTACTTCTACCGTGAGTTCGGTGTAACCATGGCTGTATCTATCGTTATTTCGGCTATCAACGCGTTGACTTTGTCTCCTGCACTCTGTGCCGTATTGCTGAAGCCACACGAGGAGGGTCACGAGAAGAAGATGTCTTTCGTAGACCGTTTTCACGCAGGATTCAACTATCAGTTTGAGAAGATTACCAATAAATATAAGGGTGGTGTCAAATGGGTTATCAACCACGGCATTATCGCTGGTAGCCTCGTGGCTGTCAGCATCGTAGGTCTGGTTGCCCTGATGGGTACTACCAAGACGGGTCTGGTGCCTGATGAGGATACCGGTACTATCTTCGCTTGTATCTCCACAGCTCCTGGTACTTCTCAGGAACGCACAGCTGAGGTGGTTAAGCAGGTAGATAAGATGCTGGCTAACAACCCAGCCATTGCAACCCGTAACGCCATCATGGGTTATAGCTTTATCGGTGGTGCCGGTTCTAACCAGGGTACCATCATCGTGAAGCTGAAGCCATTCGAGGAGCGTCCGGGTGGATTCTTCCACCGTATCAAGGAGGCTTGTACCGGTGGCGGTATCGAGGCATTGTTTGTCAACCCTATGGAATATACTTCTGTGTTGGGTATGATCTACAAGCAGACTGCTACCATCAAGGATGCACAGGTTCTTGCCTTCGCTCCACCTATGATTTCCGGTTTCTCTGTACAGAATGGTATCACCATGACCATGCAGGATAAGACCGGTGGTGACTTGAACAAGTTCTATGATAATGTGAAGAAGTTCCTGGCTGAGTTGAACAAGCGTCCTGAAATCCAGACCGCCCAGACTCAGTATAACCCTAACTATCCACAGTATATGGTAGATGTAGATGTTGCCAAGACCAAGCAGGCTGGTATCTCTCCATCTTCAGTATTATCTGTGATGCAGGGTTACCTCGGTGGTCTCTACGCATCTAACTTCAATGCCTACGGTAAACTCTACCGTGTGATGATTCAGGCTGGTCCTGAGAGTCGTATGCGTCCAGACGATCTGAGCAAGATTTACGTTCGTTGTGCTGATGGCACCATGTCTCCAGTAAGCGAGTTCGTGAACTTGAAGAAGATTTATGGTCCGTCTAACATTACACGTTTCAACCTGTTTACCTCTATGGATGTATCTGTAACTCCTAACAGCGGTTACTCTACCGGTGATGGTATGAAGGCGATTGCTGAGGTTGCCAAGGAGACATTGCCAGAAGGCTATGGTTATGAGTACTCTGGTTTGACCCGTTCTGAGGCTGAATCAAGCAACTCTACAGGTTTGATCTTCGCACTCTGTATCGTATTCGTTTACCTCATCTTGAGTGCCCAGTATGAGAGTTACATCTTGCCTCTGTCAGTAGTATTGTCTATCCCATTCGGTTTGGCAGGTTCGTTCATCTTCACCAACCTCTTCGGCCACTCTAACGATATCTACATGCAGATTTCGTTGATTATGTTGATCGGTCTGTTGGCTAAGAACGCCATTCTTATCGTACAGTTCGCCCTCGAGCGTCGTCGTACGGGTATGGCTATCAAGTACTCAGCTATCCTGGGTGCCGGTGCCCGTCTCCGTCCTATCCTGATGACCTCTCTGGCGATGGTTATCGGTCTGTTGCCTCTGATGTTTGCATCAGGTGTAGGTAAGAATGGTAACCAGACCCTGGGTGCTGCCGCCGTAGGTGGTATGTTGCTCGGTACTATCTGTCAGATCTTCGTGGTTCCTGCTCTCTTCGCAGTCTTCCAGTGGTTGCAGGAGAAGTTGACCCCAATGAAGTTCGAGGACGAGATGAACGAGGAGGTAGCTGCCGAATTGGAGCAGTATGCCAACGCCGCTCACGAAATGAAGGGTATCGAGAAGAAGTAATAACGCAATGTAACTTCAAAGGAAACAATGAAAAAGAATTTAAATATCATCATATTGGGTCTCGCAGCGCTCTCCCTGAGCAGCTGCAAGACTCTCTACGGAAAGTATGAGCGTCCGGATGTGAAGACCAGCGGTATCGTTCGCGATGTAGCTTCTGATACAGATACATTGGCTGTAAAGGATACTACTACCTTCGCCAATATCCCTTGGCGCAGTGTCTTTACCGACCCTCAGCTCCAGTCAATCATCGAGAAGGGATTGAACAACAATGTCAACCTCCTCAATGCGGCTTTGAACGTGAAGATGGCAGAAGAGCAGCTGAAGTGTGCTAAGTTGGCATTCGTGCCTGCCTTGTCTTTCACTCCTCAGGGAACTATCGCTTCCTGGGATGGTAACGCTGCCACCAAGACTTACACGATGCCTGTTACAGCCAGCTGGATGGTAGACCTCTTCGGCAACCTGCTCTCTCAGAAGCGTGGTGCCCAGATGGCGCTGCTCCAGTTGCAGGATTATCAGGTATCTGTCAAGACCAACCTCATCGCCAACATCGCCAACATGTATTATACTCTGTTGATGCTCGACAAGCAGGTGGAGTTGGTTAACAATATGGAAGGATTGACCAAGGATACTTGGGAGACTATGCAGAAGATGCACGATCTCAGATTGGGTTACCGTACACCAGCCATCCAGTCAGCTGAGTCTAACTACTATTCTGTGTTGACCCAGAAGACCGATCTGTTGCGCCAGATTCGTGAGACAGAGAACTCTCTGAGTCTGCTCATCGGCGACCAGGCACATAGCATCGCCCGTGGCAAGTTGGATAACCAGAGTCTTCCATCTAATTTCTCAACCGGTGTAGGCATCCAGTTGCTCAACAACCGTGCTGATGTCCACGCAGCCGAGATGAATCTTGCCCAGTGCTTCTATGGTATAGAGACCGCCCGCAGCAAGTTCTATCCATCTATCACCATTTCCGGTACAGGTGCATTTACCAATTCAGGCGGTGCAGGTATCGTGAACCCAGGTAAGTGGTTGCTCTCAGCAGTAGGTTCTCTTACCCAGCCAATCTTCCAGAACGGCCGTATCATTGCCGGTTTGAAGGTGGCTAAGATGCAGTATGAGCAGGCTTACAACACCTGGCAGAATACCGTGCTGAAGGCTGGTAGCGAGGTGAGCAATGCGCTTGTTCTCTACAACTACTCTGATGAGAAGAGCAAGATAGAGCAGAAGCGAATAGAAGTACTCGAGAAGAATGTAGAATCTACCAAGGAATTGATGGGTATTGCAGGCAGCTCTTACCTTGAAATCATCCAGGCACAGTCTTCACTCCTCAACGTACAGCTTTCTAAGGTAGCTGATGACTTCAACAAGATGCAGGCAGTGGTTAACCTCTACTATGCATTGGGTGGAGGAGCTAAGTAATGTTTAGTGTTTAATGTTTAGTGTTAAATGTTAAATGTTAAATGTTAAGTGTTAAATATTAAATATTAAATTATTATGGCTAGTATAATAAGTCCAAAGGCAGAGGTTTCTCCAAAGGCTAAGATTGGAGACAACTGCAAGATATATCCATTCGTCTATATCGAGGACGATGTGGTCATCGGCGACAACTGTACCATCTATCCATTCGTGAGCATCATGAACGGTACTCGCATGGGTAATAATAATAAGGTGTTCCAGGCAGCCGTTATCGCTGCGCTCCCACAGGACTTCCACTTTACAGGTGAGGAGAGTGAGGTAGTAATCGGCGATAACAATACCATCCGTGAGAACGTGGTTATCAACCGTGGTACCCATAAGGGCGGCAAGACCGTTCTGGGCAACAACAACTTCCTGATGGAAGGTGCCCATATCTCTCACGATACAGTTATCGGCAACGGTTGCGTATTCGGTTACGGTACCAAGATTGCGGGCGATTGCGTGATTGGTAATGGTGTCATCTACTCAACATCTGTAGTAGAGAATGCCAAGACCCGAGTAGGCGATCTGGCGATGATTCAGGCTGGTACCACCTTCTCTAAGGATATTCCTCCTTATATCATTGCCGGTGGAAAGCCTGTGAAGTATGCAGGTCCTAACACCATCATCATGGAAGCAGCCGAGCTTACCGAGAAGGTTCGCAAGCATATTGCTAATGCCTACCGACTGGTATTCCATGGTCAGACATCCCTCTTCGATGCTATCAACCAGATCAAGGATCAGGTGCCAGATGGACCGGAGATTCAGAACATCATCCAGTTCCTGGAGAGTTCAGAGAAGGGTGTCATCACTAAAATGTAACGATGGTGTAATTATAGTGGGAAATTTCCTAAAAAAAATATTTTCATTTAGTAAATTCAAGTCATACCTATTTGAATTTTACTTAGTATGTGAAGGGCTGGCCGTGAGGTTGGCCCTTTTCCTTTTTCAATTGAACTTAACTTTCGCCTGTGGTTCGATTAATTAATTGAATAAATGTAAATAAATGCAATTTTATTTTGTAATCTCTTCGTTTATGCGTATCTTTGCAGACAATTTGGGTCATTGTGCCCTTTTGGTTTTAAGTTAGTAAAGATTTTTAAAAATGAGAAAGAAACAATATAAGCCTAGCAATCATCGTGGATTGCAGGTCATTACTTTGTGTATCAGTACCGCTATGGTGCTCATTTTGTTGGGATTAGTTATCTTCTCTGTCCTCATGGGACGCAATCTCTCTTCCTATGTGAAGGAGAATCTCGTGGTGCAGGTGATGCTCGAACAGGATATGACTAATCCGGAGGGATTGCAGATGTGCAAGCGTCTGAATGCAAGACCTTATGTCAATACGCTGACTTATATCACCAAGGAAGAGGCACTGAAAGAGGCTACCCGTGATTTGGGCACCAACCCGAGCGAGTTTGCCGGTGTCAATCCTTTCCAGCCTTCCATAGAGATTACGACGAAGGCTGATTACGCGAACAACGATTCTCTGAAGTGGATTGCCAAGGAACTGAAGGCATATCCGCGTGTTACCGAGGTTACTTATCAGCACGACCTGATAGAACAGGTGAACAATTCGTTGGCAAAAATCAGTATCGGATTGCTGATTGTTGCCGCCTTGCTTACCTTCATCTCGTTCTCGCTGATCAATAATACGGTTCGTCTGGGCATCTATGCCCGCCGCTTCTCCATCCATACGATGAAGCTGGTAGGTGCATCCTGGGGCTTTATCCGCCGTCCGTTCCTGCGCAAGGCAATGCTTGTGGGCGTTGTTTCTGCCCTGCTGGCAGACGGTTTCCTGGGCGGTTGTCTCTATGCATGGTCGCTCCACGAGCCGGAGCTGATGAATGTGCTGGGCTGGCAGGAACTTGCCATCACCGGTGGCTCCGTCTTCCTCTTCGGACTTATCATCACCGCCTTCTGCGCCTGCATCTCAGTCAATAAGTTCCTGAAGATGAAGGCAGGAGACCTGTACAAGATTTAGTTAATAGTTAAAAGTTAATAGTTTATAGCAATCTTGCTGTCAACATTCAACATTTCACTTAACATTTAACATTAAACATTTAACATTAAACATTAAAGTAATGGATAAGAAGAATTTAGCATTCGACAAGATGAACTTTATCTTGTTAGGCATCGGAATGGCGATTATCATCATCGGTTTTCTGCTGATGAGTGGCGCCGGTTCTAACGAACATACCTTCGATACTGATATTTTCAGTACTCGTCGTATCGTTGTAGCACCAACCGTAACATTGATAGGTTTCCTTTCTATCATCTATGCGGTGATTCACAAACCGAAGGACAAATAAGAGTTAATAGTTTATAGTTAATAGTTTATAGGGGCGTTATGCCATCTATTTCTATATTCAACATTCAATAATTTACATTTCATTCAATGAATTGGTTTGAAGCATTAGTATTGGGACTCATCCAGGGTCTCACAGAGTATTTGCCAGTAAGCAGTAGCGGTCATTTGGCTATCGGCGCTTACCTTTTCGGCATCAACGGAGAGGATAACCTTACTTTTACCATCATGGTTCATGTTGCAACCGTGCTGAGTACGCTGGTTATTCTTTGGAAGGAAATCGACTGGATCCTGAAGGGACTCTTCAAGTTCCAGATGAATGAGGAAACCAAGTATGCCCTCAATATTGTCATTTCTATGATTCCTGTGGGTATCGTAGGCGTATTCTTCAAGGATAAGGTGGAAGCAGTTTTCGGTTCAGGCTTGCTTATTGTGGGCTGTATGCTCCTCGTAACAGCAGCGCTCCTTACCTTCTCTTATTTCGCCAAGCCACGTCAGAAGGAGAATATCTCTCCGCTGCATGCTTTCATCATCGGTCTCGGTCAGGCGCTTGCCGTATTGCCAGGTCTTTCCCGTTCTGGTACTACCATTGCCACCGGTCTTTTGCTGGGCGATAAGAAGGAGAAGATGGCTCAGTTCTCATTCCTCATGGTGATTCCTCCAATCCTGGGCGAGGCATTGCTCGACCTTCTGAAGGGGCTGAAGGGCGAAGAGACTCTGGGCGGCATCGATGCTTTCCCTATGATTGTAGGCTTCGTAGCTGCATTCATTTCGGGCTGTCTGGCTTGTAAATGGATGATCAACATTGTGAAGAAGGGTAAACTGGTATACTTCGGTATCTATTGTGCCATCGCAGGTGCTGTAACCATCATCTGCTCATTATTATAATAAAATGCATACTTTGTCCCCTTGTTTTAGGGGGGCAAGGCTTAAACATAAACTATGGATTTCAGAAAAGGAGAAATTATTGCCATCGACAAGCCTTATCGCATGTCGAGTTTCGGAGCCCTGGCACATGTTCGCTATCTGCTCAGCAAGAAGCTCGGTTTTAAGGTGAAGATAGGACATGCCGGTACGCTCGATCCCCTTGCCACTGGCGTGCTGGTGCTCTGCACCGGCAAATGTACCAAGCAGATAGAACAGCTGCAGACCCATACCAAGGAGTATACAGCTACCCTGCAGCTCGGTGCTACCACCGCCAGCTATGATATGGAACACAGCGTGAATCACACCTATCCTACGGAGCATATCACCCGCCAGCTGGTGGAGGAAACGCTCAAGCAGTTTGTGGGCGAGATTCAGCAGGTTCCGCCTACCTACAGCGCCGTAAAGGTGAATGGCGACCGCTCTTATGCCTTGCGCCGTGCAGGCGAAGAGGTACAGCTCAAGCCGAAGACCGTGCGCGTAGACGAGATTGAACTCACCGATTACGACGATGAGCAGAAGACCGCCAGCATCCGTGTGGTTTGCGGCAAAGGAACCTATATCCGTTCCCTCGCCCGTGATATCGGCAGAGCTCTGGATAGCGGTGCCTATCTTACCGCCCTCCGCCGTACCAAGGCAGGAAGTTTCGCAGTAGAAAACTGCATCAGTTTTGAACATTTCCAGGAATGGCTTGATGAGCAGCCTCTCGAAGACAGCCTTCAGCCATCCAAGTAATAAAAAATATAACATGAAGCTATCACAATTTAACTTTAAGTTGCCAAAAGATCAGGTGGCACTTTATCCACATAAGGCAAAGCACGTGGTAAAAACGGCTAGTGGTGAACGTACATTCGAGATTACTCGCCGCGATGAGTCCCGACTCATGGTTCTCCACAAGAAGTCAGAAACCATCGAGATGTACAAGAAAGATGAAAACGGCAAGGATATGGTTGATGCCGATGGCAATCCAGTATTCCTGCAGTTCAAGGATATCGTGAATTACTTCGAAGAGGGCGATACCTTCATCTTCAACAATACCAAGGTTTTCCCAGCCCGTCTTTACGGTACCAAGGAGAAGACCGATGCCAAGATTGAGGTGTTCCTGCTCCGTGAGCTCAATCCTGAGATGCGCCTTTGGGACGTATTGGTAGAGCCTGCCCGCAAGATCCGTATCGGCAATAAGCTTTTCTTCGATGATGTCAACGAGATGGTTGCCGAGGTTATCGACAATACCACCAGCCGTGGCCGTACCCTCCGTTTCCTCTATGATGAGGATGGCAATCATGATGTCTTCAAGCGTTCGCTCTTCGCTCTGGGCGAGGCTCCGCTTCCTCGCTACGTTATCGATGCACGTGAGGATCATCACGCTACTGAGGATGATATGGACGATTTCCAGTGTGTTTTCGCTGAGGTAGAGGGTGCTGTTACTGCTCCTGCTACCGGTCTTCACTTCTCTCGCGAGCTGATGAAGCGTATGGAAATCAACGGTATCAACGAGGCTTATATCACCCTGCATTGCGGTTTGGGCAACTTCCACGATATTGAGGTGGAGGACCTTACCAAGCACAAGATGGATTCTGAGCAGATGATGATCAGCCAGGAGGCTTGTGACCTGGTTAACAAGACCAAACTTGCCGGCCATCGTGTCTGCGCTATCGGTACCAGTGTGATGAAGGCAACTGAAACGGCTGTTGGAACCGACGGTATGATGAAGGCTTTCGATGGATGGACCAACAAGTTCATCTTCCCTCCATACGATTTCGGTCTTGCTGACTGTGCTGTAGCCAATTTCTATCATCCGGAGTCAACCCTGATGATGAGTACTGCAGCCTTTGGCGGTTACGACCTGGTTTACGAGGCATACAAGATGGCTGTGAAGAATGGCTATATGTTTGGCTGCTATGGTGATTCTTTGTTGATGCTTCCAGATTAAACAGCGGTATAAACAATTTTTGTGCACATAGAAGTTGTTGATATTCTGGGTTTTAGCTTAGTTATCCACAATTTTATAAAAGTGTGAATAAGTATGTATCAGGTATATTTAAGTCTCGGTACGAATTTGGGCAACCGAAAGCGCAACATTCGCGAGGTAATAGAAAAGATAGGAGAGCAGATTGGTGTGGTAGAGCGCCAGTCTGCTCTTTACGAAACCAAGCCTTGGGGTTATTCATCGCCCAACGACTATATCAATGCCTGTGTGCTGGTTCTCACCACGATGGCTCCGCGCCAGGTGCTGGAGGCTACGCAGCGCATAGAGCGCGAAATGGGGCGCACCATGAAGTCGGTGGATGGCGAATACCAGGACCGCATCATCGACATTGATATCCTGATGATAGATGACTTGGTGATAGATGAGCCCGATTTCAAGGTTCCCCATCCGTTGATGGAGAAGCGTGATTTTGTGATGAATCCTTTGAAGGAGATACTAAAGTAATTTTTACAGAACTTTCGCAAGTTTTGCCCCATACGCCCTGAAAGATGGCCCCATACGCCCTGAAAGGGCAAAAGCTCCTAGCCCAGGGCATCGCCCTGGGTAATTGCGGACGCAAACCTGTCGCCCTGTAAGGGCAAAAGCTTTAAAATATCAGACAATATATAAAGCTTTTGCCCTTACAGGGCGTATTGCTGATAGCTACTATACCCAGGGCGATGCCCTGGGCTAGGAGCTTTTGGGCCTTCAGCCCGTACTTAAACCACTTGCGAAACTTGAATAAATATACAAGAACGGGCCAGAAACCTTAAAGTTTCTAGCCCGTTCTTCCGTTTTTTATTCTTCTTTATTCCTGCTGATTTCTTTCATCCAAGCAGATGGCGTGACGCCTTCTGATTTGGCGAATACGCTCGAGAAGTAGGGCAGGGAGGAGAAACCTACGTTGTAGGCGATATCCTTCAGCTTGGTATCAGGATGCGCTCTCATCATCTTCTTGGCTTCTTCCAGGCGCAGGCTTGCTATCCAGCTGCTGAAGTTCATGCCGAATTCTTCCTTGATAAAGGTGGAGAGGTAAGTCTTGTTGGTATACAGCTTGGTAGCAAGGTCATCTATCGTGAATTGTTCCTTCAGATACGATTTCTCCAGAGTCCATTCTGCCACTCTCGGGCGCAGCGTCTCGATAAAGGCTTTCTTCGGACTGGCTTCTCCCATCTTTTCCTCTTCCTCCTTATCGACGTTTGCCTTCATCAGCGTCTCGTATTCATCAGCGTAGTTGATGATGTTGACCAGGATATAGAGATTCATGCCCACCACATAGAATTGCACCAGCCAGTTGATCAGGGCACCCGAACGGATGGATATCACGCCCAGTATCAGCATGCCGTAGAAGAGCCAGTGGCTCACCTTGAGCCATCTGATGAAATGGCTCTTCTCGTTCGAGAAGTAGTTTTCGAAGAGGGCATTGCTTCTCAGATAGCACTTGTTGAAGTAATAGATATGCCCTATGAGCATCTCCAGCAGTCCTGCCAGGGCGATAAGCAGCAGGGGTATCTGGTATGCCTTCAGCGCATCTGTCATGGCGATAAGGGCGAAGAAAGCCGTCAGAGTGAACTTTACGGCTATCGTCCTGCAGCGCTTACGGGAGATATAATGAGGGTCGAGCAGACTGCTGAGCGAGAAACTGAAGCAGATGCTCATCAGATAGAAGAGGATGATGTCGAAACAGGGTACCCAGTTGTTATATTCAGTCCAGCTTCCGGTAAATGATGCTATCCAGATCCATATATTCAGACTGATGAGTCCCATTCCGCCTGCCATCAGTCTTTTAGATCTGCGGAAGTTTTTGTAAACGGCTGTATCAGGTGTCTTGTAGAGCAACAGAATGATAGCCAGCGTCAGATAGATGATGCTGGTTACAGTAACAAGTTCTACAAAGTACTGTTCTAAGAAGTGAATCATATTCTTTTTCGTTATATGTATAGTCCTTTTGTCTTTTCAGCGTACAAAGGTACAAATAAAGTTTCTAATAGGAAGGAAAATAGTTTTAAAATATATTATAAAGAGGTGAAATTTCCGTTTCCCTTTCTAATAGAAAATAAAAACACAAAGAAAAATCCCACCGCTCTTGCGAGTGATGGGATTCTTTGTTCTGTTAAGCAATGTGTCTGCCTAAGCTGATTACTTACGAAGACCGAGGGCCTTGATGATAGCACGATAGCGATTGATGTCGCGATCATACAAGTAATCGAGCAATGCACGACGCTTTCCTACAAGCTGTGTCAACGCACGTGTTGTAGTATAATCTTTACGGTTCTTCTTAACGTGCTCCGTCAAATGAGCAATACGGTATGAGAACAATGCTATCTGGCTCTCAGCAGAACCAGTATCAGAGTTAGACTTTCCGTACTTGCTAAAGATCTCTTCTTTTTTTGCTTTGTCTAAATACATAGCTGTAATACTTAATTTAATAAAATATGAATATGTTTAATTTTGCGCATCTGATGACCTTCCTCACGGTGGTTTCATTAAAAATGCGGTGCAAAGGTACAACTTTTTGGCGAATTATGCAAACATTTCGGGATTTTTTTGTAATTTTGCACCCAAATTTAAGTATTTAAGGTAAAAATTAAAATGCAAGACATTAGAAACATTGCAGTTATTGCACACGTTGACCATGGTAAGACTACATTGGTCGACAAGATGATGCTCGCCGGTAAGCTGTTCCGCGACGGCCAGGATAACAGCGGCGAAGTGCTCGATTCCAACGACTTGGAGCGCGAGCGTGGTATAACCATTCTCTCAAAGAATGTATCTATCAATTGGAAAGGTACTAAGATTAATATCCTCGATACTCCTGGACACTCTGACTTCGGTGGTGAGGTTGAGCGCGTGCTCAACATGGCAGACGGATGCCTCCTCCTCGTCGATGCTTTTGAGGGTCCGATGCCTCAGACCCGTTTCGTGCTCCAGAAGGCATTGCAGCTCGGACTGAAGCCTATCGTAGTTGTTAATAAGGTAGATAAGCCTAACTGTCGCCCTGAAGAGGTGTACGAGATGGTATTCGACCTGATGTGCGACCTCGATGCTACAGAAGACCAGCTCGACTTCCCTGTTGTTTACGGTTCTGCCAAGAACGGCTGGATGGGCGAGGACTATAATCATCCAACCGACAATATCGACTATCTGCTCGATAAGATTATTGAGGTTATCCCAGCTCCTAAGCAGCTTGAGGGTACTCCTCAGCTCCTTATCACATCACTCGATTACAGCTCTTATACAGGTCGTATCGCCGTAGGTCGTGTTCACCGTGGTACATTGAAGGACGGCATGAACGTTACTATCTGCCACCGCGACGGTACCCAGGAGAAGACCAAGATTAAGGAACTCCACACCTTCGAGGGTATGGGCCATAAGAAGACCGATCATGTAGATTCTGGCGATATCTGTGCCGTTATCGGCTTGGAGAAGTTTGAGATTGGTGATACCATCTGCGACTTCGAGAACCCTGAGCCACTGCCTCCAATCGCTGTCGATGAGCCTACCATGAGCATGCTCTTCACCATCAACGATTCTCCATTCTTCGGTAAGGAAGGCAAGTTCTGTACATCACGCCACATCCAGGAGCGCTTGAACAAGGAGCTCGAGAAGAACCTCGCTCTCCGCGTACAGCCTTACGAGGATTCTACCGATAAGTGGATTGTATCAGGCCGTGGTGTGCTCCATCTCTCTGTGCTCATCGAGACCATGCGCCGCGAGGGCTACGAACTCCAGGTAGGTCAGCCTCAGGTTATCTACAAGGAGATTGACGGTGTGAAGTGCGAGCCTGTAGAGGAGTTGACCATCAACGTACCAGAGGAGTTCGCTTCTAAGATGATTGATATGGTTACCCGCCGCAAGGGTGATATGACCTCTATGCTGAACATGGGCGAGCGTGTAGACATCGAGTTTGATATCCCTTCACGTGGTATCATCGGTCTGCGTACCAACGTGCTTACCGCTTCTCAGGGCGAGGCTATCATGGCTCACCGCTTCAAGGAGTATCAGCCATACAAGGGTGAAATCAGCCGCCGTTCTAACGGTAGCATGATTGCGCTCGAAACCGGTACTGCCTTTGCTTACGCCATCGATAAGTTGCAGGATCGTGGTAAGTTCTTCATCGACCCGGGTGAGGAGGTTTACGGAGGCGAGGTTGTAGGTGAGCATGTTCACGACAACGACCTGGTAGTCAACGTAACCAAGGCTAAGCAGCTTACCAACGTGCGTGCTTCCGGTTCTGACGATAAGGCCCGCGTGATTCCTAAGACTGTGATGAGTCTTGAGGAGTGCCTGGAGTATATCCGTGAGGACGAGTACGTAGAGGTAACTCCAAAGAACATGCGTATGCGCAAGATTGAGCTTGATCACCTGAAGCGCAAGCGCAGCAACAAAGACTAACAGATATGTTTTTGTGGAGATTTTTTAGAAAGTTTTCATTGCCCTGCTCCTTGGTTCTGGGAGCATTGGGCTACCTGATATTCGCCAATGTGCCCTTCCTGGTGCCCATTGGCGATTATTGTGGTCCGAGGTTGGTAAGTCTGATGCCAGTGGTGCTGTTCGCCCTGCTCTATGTTACCTTCTGTAAGATAGAAATCAAGGAGATGAAGCCTAAAACCTGGCATTTCATACTCCAGCTCATCCGTACCTCGCTGGCATTGATGATGGTAGTGCTCATCTTCGAGTTCGGTTCCGATTACAGTACCAAACTGATTCTCGAGGGAGCCTTCATCTGCTTCATCTGTCCTACGGCAGCCGCCGTGGCTGTGGTTACCGAGAAGTTGGGCGGCAGTATCGGTTCGCTCACCACCTATACGGTCATCGCCAACATCTTTACGATGGTCATCATCCCGAGTCTTTTCCCGATGGTAGAGAAGGGGGCAGATGTCTCGTTCCTCATGATGAGTGCGATGGTGTTCCGCAATGTCACTACCGTGCTGGTGGTTCCTCTGCTGCTTGCCTTGCTGAGCCGCAGATTTCTGCCTAAATGGGTGGATAAAGTGAAGAGTGTAAAGGATTTGGGCTTTTATATGTGGTGTTTCAACCTCACGATACTGATGGGCGAAACGATTCGCAACATACTCCATGCCGAGGTATCGGGCGTAACGATGCTTCTGCTGCTCTTTGTTCCGTTGCTCGTATGTCTCATCCAGTTTGCCATCGGCAAGGCGGTAGGCAGGCATTTCGGTGCGAGTATCAGTGCCGGTCAGGCGTTGGGACAGAAGAATACGATAGTGGGCATCTGGCTCACCCTCACCTTCCTGAATCCGCTTGCCGCCGTAGCACCGGGCGCCTATGTAGTATGGCAGAATCTAGTGAATGGCTGGCAGATATGGTATAAAGAAAAATATGGCAAGCTTAAGTGGTAAGCTTGCCATATTTTTTTGTTTCTAACTGAACTTTCGCATATCAGGAAGTTAAAGGAGTTAAGGAAGTTAAGGAGTTAAGACGTATGTCTTTCAGCTTAAAAACTACGCCAAAAAGACAATTGTCTTAACTCCTCAGCGACCGTAGGGAGCGATAACTCCTTTAACTTCTTTAACTCCTGAATTTGCGAAACTTGAATTTCTAGTCCTGAGTAGGGTAGATGAGGTTTTCTTCCTTGATGCAGCAGAGTACCTCATCCAGATACTTTCTGGCTTCATATTTCGCCATAGGCAGGTCGTGGAGCAGGTAGTTACCGCAGTCCTTTGCTGCCTGTCCCGGAATCTCGCCCTCGAAATCGGCGATAAACTGGAAGGTGCGCTTCATCAGTTCCACGATGTCCTTGCTCTCCAGGTCGCCCTTGATGAGGAGATAGTTGCCCGTGAGGCATCCCATCGGTCCCCAGTAGATGATGCGGTCCTTCCACTCCTCGTCGTTGCGCAGATAAGTGGCAGCCAGATGCTCGATGGTATGGATGGCGCCGTTGTGCAGACAAGGCTCCTGGTTAGGCACCTTCATGCGGATATCGAATGTTGTGATCACTTCTCCGCCTACTTCGTCCTTACGGCTCACGTAGATGCCGCGGAGCAACTTGTTATGATTGATTGTAAAACTTGGAATCTTATTCATCTTTTTTATAATGTTGAATGTTGAGTGTTGAATGTTGAATGTTGAGTGTTGAATGTTGAGTGTTAAATATTGAGTGAAGAATCATTCAACATTCAACACTCAACATTCAACACTTCTAAAGACTTTCGAGGAAAGCCTTGGTAACATTGAAAGAGCCTTCAGCCATTTTAGCCCAGAAGTCGAAATACTGCTGTGCCTTGGTATCTTTCAGCGGTACATCGCTGATGATGCGGAAGGAGATGAAAGGCGTCTTGTAGATGTGGCAGGTTTGAGCGATAGAGCAGCTTTCCATATCCACCGCCATCGCCTGAGGGAAGTGTTCCAGGATAGAGCGCATCTTCTCCTTGCTGTCTACGAACCATTCGCCGCTCACAATCTGTCCGGCATGGATTTTCGGGTGCTTGTTGTCTGGCAGGTTGTTGATGGCAAGAGCCTTCTCCACATATTCCTTAGGTGTTTTGAAGGAAGCCGGCATGCCCAGAATCTGGCCGAATTCACATTCCTCACCGCAGTAGGCATCGTGGTAAACGCAGTTGGTTGCTACCACTACCTCGGTTACATTGAGGTTGATATCAGCGCCTCCAGCCACGCCCGAAGAGATAACGAGGTCTGGGTGATAGTTGTCAATCATTTCCACGGCCCCGATGGTACTGTTCACCTTACCGATGCCGCATTGTTGCATCACCACCTCGTTATTGCCTATCTTTCCGATAACGAAGTCCTTATAGTTTTTTCTTTCAACCTGCGATTCGGTCAATAATGTTTTGAGTTGCGCGAACTCCTTGTCCATCGCAACGATAATTCCTATTTTCATATTGTATACTAACTTTTGGGTGCAAAGTTACTAAAAATATTGCAGAGAGTAGCAAAGTTTAAGGAGTTTTTAAGGAAAAAGGCTTTTAAAGGTAAAAAAGTAAAAAGGTAAAAAAGTAAAAAGAGCCTTAACCCCTTCGCGCCCCCGTCCCCAGCGATTCCATAGCTGGTCCCCCATAAAGTTTTAAAAGCCCCTGATGTTTCTTTCATCAGGGGCTTTTTGTTGCGTATTTTGATGGGTTAATATGACATATTCATATCTTCTGTGATGCAGATATAGAAATCTGCCAGTCCCAGATAATCTTCATCTATTTTGTCAATCTCTTCCTGACGCACTGCTCTGATGGTGCTGACGGTAGTCTTAGGACGGTATTCCTTGAGATAAGGGATGATGCCGTTGTTAGCGTCAGAATGATAGGTGCCGTTGAAGTGAATCATCTGCTCGCCCTTCTTCAGGTTCTGGGCGATAAACCAGCCCATTGTGGCATCCTTGATAGCCTGAGCCTGTGCCATCAGTTCTGGCTTTGAACCCTTAGCCTTGCCCATCAGTCCCATCAGAGCAAAGCCTGATTGGGCATTCTCATTCTCCACATATTTGATAGGCAACTTCGGGAGATAGCGCTTGGCTTCGTCTGAGAGAGAATCGAGATAGACGAGACCTTTCTCCTTTACCACACTGGCGTAGCGGCGAGGCACGTTGGTTGCTATCAGCGGGAGATGATGACGCTTGGAATAATAAACCAATGGCTCATAGTCGGTACTGTAGTTAGGCCAGAGACGACACTCTTCCTCGAAGCGGTCGGATGAGATTACGCTGCCGGTATATTCGTCGATGATGAGCTGGTTGTCAGCTTCGAGCATCTCCATACCTACCTTCAGCTTACTGTTGTTCTCTGCCAGCGACTCCAATACCTTTAGCTCCATCCAGTGGCTGATGACGCAATTGTGGATTTCGCCGAAGAACACCACATCGCTGCCGGCTACGCTCTTGATCATCTTCTCGTAACTAACTTCCTTGCCTTTTGCATCGAAAATACGGTATATCTCAGGTGTCTTCTGTGCATAGGCAGTCATGCTCACCATGAGCATGACCATCCATAATATCTTCTTCATATCTTTTCTTCTTTGGGTTGTTAAAAGTTTAAAATGGGTTGCCCTTATAGAGCAGAGCTACGCGCTCAGGACGCACATACTCTTCGAATCCCTTGCGGATATCCTCGGTAGTGATGCTCTTCAGGCAGTTGCTGTAGTTGTCGAAATCTTCCAGACTCTCGCCGTTCTGCAAGAGGGTGGTGAGGATGTTCTTCCATTCTGCCGGTGCGTCATCAGAGAGCGACTTGCGCTTGGTAACGAGGAACGACATCTTCAGTTTGTTGAGTTCTCCCTCGCTGATTCTGCTGGTCTGCAGCTCTTTGATGATTCCGTCTAGTGCCTGGATAGCCTTGTCGCGGTTTTCGTTCTTCAGCGCAATCTCCAGCCAGAAGTTGTATTTAGCCTGAGGCACTCCGGCATAGTAGAGGTCGGCGTATGGAGAATAAACAATGTTCATCTTCTCGCGCAGGATGCTCAGCAGGCGGTTCTGCATGACATCACGCATCAGTTTCAGCATGAGCGACTGGCGGAGTCCTGGCTTGTAGTTGCCCGAATAGATGTAGTTCAGTACGGTCTGCGTCTCCACATCGTTTTCGAAAGCCTCTTTGTAAGGACTCTTCGGCATGTTGCTTGGCTTGTCCTCGAAACGGGTCATGCGGGCTGATGCCTTGAGGCGCGCAAAGGTGTTGACGATGGTGCCCAGAACCTGCTCTTCATTGATGTTTCCGGTAACGATCAGCGTGGTTTGCTGAGGGTTGGCAAAGAGCGATGTATAATAGTTGGTCATGGAATCCAGATTGAGTCTGTTGAGGTCTTCCTTCTGGATTTTGACACCACTGTTTGCCGGCATGTTGCACACCAGCGAATCCACTCTTCTGGAGAGCATGCGGTTGATGTCGCGCTTGAGCAGACGTTCGAGCAGGGTTTCCTTGCCGAATTTCTCGATTTCCGCATCGCGTACTTCCTTGAAATCTTCGTACGACTTGCCTGGAGCCGTAATCTTCTCGTAAACCAGGTTCATCAGTTCCTGTTCCTTGTCGGTTGGGGCTGAGGCGAGCACCTGGTGCCAGTAGTCGGCGATGCCTACGCTCATAGAGAGTCCCTCTGCCTGCATCACTTCGGTCAGCTGGTCGGTATTGATATGTGCCAGACCGCCCATGTCTACATAGCTTACGGCGTCTTTGAGCAGCGGATAATCCTGCTTGCTGAGGTCGCCCACGCCTCCACGTCCGTGCATGGCGATATAGATGGTGCTGTCCTTGTCGGTTGTAGGTCGCATCACCAGTCTCAGTCCGTTGGCGAGCTGATATTCCGATACCCCGATATCCTCGTATCTGCGCTTGCTTACTACAGATGCGCTGGCATCCGGGTGGGTGGCTGACAGACAGGCAGGCATATCAACGTGCAGCTTTTCCTCTACTTCCTTGCGCTGGTAGGTATAAGCCGGCATGCGGGTCTTCAGTCCCTGCTGCCAGAGCTGTTGCAACTCGCTTTCGGTGAAGGATTCTGTCTTTCCGGCGTTGTTCTGGTAGGCTACGAGGAGCGATTGCTTACCCTCGTTCAGAATGGTCTTGAAGAGTTTCTGGAGCTGGCTGCTGCTGGTGTTGCTTACCAGGAGTTTTACCTTTTCCATATCCTCGTCCCATGCCACATAGCGGTCGCCTGAGATGATGTAATCAACGAAGTCATCACACCATTTACCCGACTGGAATCCAACGGTATCCGCTTTCATTCTGTTCACCTTTTCGGTAACATAGTCAGCGAGTTCCTCTTTTCCGAATCCTTTTTTCGTGATATCAGCGAAGGCACCGAGCACCTGTGTCATCTTCTCCTTGAGTTCCTGCTTACCCTTGCCTTCTACAGAGAAAGAGAAGTGGTTCTGGGTAGCGAGATACCAGGCATCGCTGATGTCGCATCTGATACCCCGTGCTGCCAGTCGCTTGCTGATAGCCGAGATAAGCAGCCGGTACTGCTCTTTCAGGGCGGTAGAAGCGATGGTGTTGCCTACCACACCCTCGTGAGGGATGATGAACTCCAGTTTAGAACTGGTGCCTACGGTATCTTTCACCTCGTGCAGGGTGATACCTTTCTTATAGGTAAGCGGATATTTGCCCAGCGGAGTAGGCTGGCCCTTGGCTATCGAACTGAAGGTTGCCTGGATGCGCTTCTGCATATCCTGGGCATCTACATTACCTACCACCACCAGACAGGCATTCTGAGGCTGATACCACTGGTGATAATAGTTGAGCAACTGGTTGCGCGAGATGGTTTCGATATCCTGCTCTGTGCCCAGCGGCATGCGCAGGATGTATCTTCCGTCGCCAATCTTCAGGTTGTAGAAGTCATCGCCCGTGCTGTAGCCGCGCAGTTCTTCCTTTATGACGCCACGTTCCTGCTCAACGAACTGAGGTTCGAAAGAAACCCCGTCGAGAATGTCGCGTACGGCAAGAAGGGTGCTGTCCATTACCTGTGTTCCGAAGTCGGCAACCGGCAGTGAGAGCCAGTAGATGGTACGGTCGTAGCCGGTGAAGGCATTGATGTCGCGTCCGTATTTCATACCGAGCCGTTCGAAATAATCTACCCATGCATCCTGTGGAAAGTGCTTGGTTCCCGAGAAAGACATGTGCTCCAGGAAGTGAGCGCCACCTTTCTGCTGGTCGTTCTCCTGCAGAGAACCTACCTTCATCACCAGTCGCATCTCTATGCCGTGGCGAGGCAGTGCATTAGGCATAATGATATAGTGGAGTCCGTTATCAAGGTAGCCTTCCACGGTTCCCCGTGGAAGGTTTATTTTAGAATCTTTGTTCGCTCCTGCCGGCAGACAGAAAGCTGCAAGCAGGGCAAAAAGAAATAATTGTTTCGTTATTTTATACATAATGTCGGCATTAGATGGTGAAATGCTTGTTAATTACCAAATGTATAGGTTGCTTCAACCCGCTGGCATCCGTATGTATTATCAAGATACCAAGGGAATGCGAAGGTCATCTTGCTGCTGGCGAAGTCGATTTTGCCTGTTGGAGCAACGTAGATGGTGTTATATTCTGTCTCTTCTGCGTCTGCTACGACATCGGTATTGTCGAAGAAGAAATAAGGATTCAGCGAACCGCCACCATCAATGATGTCCTGTACGGAAACTCCTGTCTTGGTTTCTCCATCGTCTACAACAAACGACTTGTTTGCATCAGCCATAGCCTTGAGGCGGTCCCATGCAGAGAAGGTATAGTCGAATGGAACGGTTGTAATCTCTGCATCGTATACATTTACCTTGCTGCCTGTAAAGTTAAGGCTCATATCTGGGTTTACCTCGATGCCATCCAGTGTCATGGTGAAGGTTTCCTTATTGTAATCGTAGTTGATGTTCTCCATAACAGCCTTACCGTATGGCATCTGTGTCCAGTTTTCTGCATCTTCTACGGTTCTCTTTCTCAGCATTTCATAGTTGAACGTAGCCATACCCATTGCATTTGAAACCATCTTCAAAACAGGCTTATCGGCTGTAGCCTTCTCGCTCAGCGTGATGATGGTGACGCCGCTGAAAGAACGGGTATCTTTGTTGTCGTTGATATCAATCTTGTCATCGTCATTGAAGGTAACCTTGGTATCTACCTTTACCTTACCGAGAATCTTGGTCAGGTCGATGTTGAGGTTCTGCTTGTAGCCCTCAATGAGTTTCTGCTGCTCTGCTGTGAGGACAGGAATGTCGGAGTCTGGCTTGATGGTCAGGGTTACGGCTTTACCGTCTGTCTTCATGTTGGCATCAGAGAAAATTGCCTTTACGGTCAGTACGCGATCTGATTTGAGCAGACTCTTCTTGTTCGACTTTACGGTGAAGGATGCAGTCTTGGCGCCAGCCTTCAGCGCGATGGTAGAAGGAGTGAGTGTAGCCACATTGTCATCATTTCCTTCGAGCGAAAGATTGATGGTAGCATCGGCTGTCAGAGTGTTACCGATGAGGATGTTGAATTTTACTTCTTCATCATCATCCTCGTTGATGATATTGTTTCCTTCTGCAGAAATCGATACATAGTTGGTCATCGGCTTGTCGCCATCATTGTTGTCACTGCTGCATGCGCTGAAACCTGTCAGCATTGCGAGCATACACATAAGCATGAATGTAATTTTCTTCATCGTTCTCTTTATTTTAAATGTTAATATTATCTGTTAATTGGCCACTTGTCATTTTGGGTCACATTGTTGTTATATTTATATTCCGAAGCTGGGATAGGGAAGTTCCAGCGGTAATCGTCCTTGCTGATTTTCGCTGTGGCTGCTCCGCCCCATGCCGACAGACGGTTCAGGTCTGCGTGGGTTCGCTTCAGGTCGAAGTAATTGCTGCCTTCGCCAACGAATTCCTTGTACTTCTCTGCCAGGATAGCCTGAACCAGCGCATCGCCCGTTACGCTTTCTGCTATAGGGTCGGCTGAAACCAGCTGCAGGTAATGGTTGATGCGCTCGCGTGCCATCTGTTCGTTGTTATCGCGTGCATAGGCTTCGGCAGCGATGAAGTAGGCACCGGCGTAACGCATGCGGTTGATGTAGTTAGGCTGGGTGCCCTGCTTGTTCATCATGTTGTACTTGCCCATCAGGTTGCGGGTCTTACCGTTCTGGTCTTTCGGATAGAGCGTATATTTCGCGCGTACATCCTCATCCGTAAAGGTGAATGCCGGATTGACGGCGTAATAGTCGCCTTCAGAGTTGTCGTATTCGATGGCGACATAATAGCTGTTCTGGGTGTTGAAGGCAAAGATTCTGCCGCCATAGCTCTCGGTGCGCCAGAGTCGGGAGTAGCTTTCGCCGTCTATATTGCTGTCGTCGCCCTGTTCTATCACATCGTCGGCATATTCGGCTGCTTTCTTGTAATCGCCCATATAGAGTGCTGTTTCGGCAAGCAGATAATCGGCTGCAGTCTGCGATAACCATCCGTTCTTTGAGGGATGGTTCCTTACTTCTGCAGCCTCTGTTATCAGACTGTTGATCATGCCGATGCAGGTTTTCTTGCTGCTGCGGCCATTGGTTTCGAAACCGAACATGTTCTTGATGATGATACCGTCGGCATCCGGATTCTCATCGTATGGAGTGGCATAGATGCGCAGCAGGTCGAAATAGCACATTGCCTTCAGCAGCTGTGCCTCTGCCTTGATAGCCTGTTTCTCCTGCAGATCGGCTGCGGTCTCGGTCGTAATCTTGTCGATACGCTCCAGGAGTACATCGCAGTTGGAGATACAGGTGTAATACGCCGGCCATACGGTTGACGAGAGGTTGCTGATGTTCTTGTCCTGCCAGTTGTAGAGGTTCTGGGTTTCGACATCCTTTCCCGAGAGGTTGGTAGGGCAGAAGTCGTTGCCCAGAAGCGAAAACTCATACTCCTGATGCGGATAGCTCAGATAGCAGGAGGTGAGCAGAGAGCGCCCCGTGTTGACATCGGTGATGGCATCGGGGTCTGAAAACTGGTCTGGTGGTGGCACATTGAGCGAGCAGGCTGCCAGAAGCAGGGTGCTGCCCGTGAAGAGTAGTGCCTTCTTGATGATATTCTTGATATTCTTCATCTTTTCTGTCTCCTAGAATGTAAGATTCAAATTGAATGTATAAATTGGCTGTGTGGTGCCGGCAAGGGTTCCGCTCTCTGGGTCGCTCTCTTTATATGAGGTCCACGTAAAGAGGTTGGATGCCTGGAAACCTACGGTGGCATACTGCATGAATGGCAGTATCTTGTGTAGGGTAGCGGCTGGCAGACGGTAGCGCATGCTCACCATAGAGAGGCGCAGGTAGTCGCTCTTGCCCACGGTGCGTGAGTTTGGATAGAGTGCTATGTTGTCTTCTGCGGTGGATGAGGTGTAGAACGGTGTCCAGTAGGTCTTGTTCTCATCGCCTTGCTTGAACCACATCTTATCGGTCTGTCCGGCTACGGCATTCTTGTTCACATTGTCCTTGTCTCTCACATACGAGTAGTTGAAACGCTGGATTCCGCCATGAACGTAGTAGAAGTCCATATCGAAGTCGAACGACTTGTATGAGAAACTCAGGTTGAAGGTACCTGAATAAGGTGGTGTGAGATGGCCTAATGCCACTACATCGTCCTTGGTCAGTGCCTCGGTAGCCTGTTTCTCTGTGCCGTCTGGCAGCAGGAATACCGGATAACCGGTGAGCGGATTGATGCCCAGCGACGTAGGTCCGTAGAGCATATCGTATGATTTGCCTACCTCATAGTCTGGAACCAGTGCATCTTCGGTGGTGTAAATCTTGTCGGCATAATACAGGTCGAGCACCTTGTTGTCATTGTAGGCCAGGTTGGCGCCGATGCTGAGTCGGCAATCGTAGGTATCGATGATCTTGGCACTCAGTCCCAGCTCTATACCTCTGTTCTCCAGCACACCGATGTTGCGCTTCAGCGTAGAGTAGCCTACCGATGTAGGGATTGGTACATCGAGCAGTGCCTGTTCGGTGCGGCGGTTGTAATAGTTTACATCCAGCGTAATGCGGTTAAAGAGGTCCATGCTCATACCCAGGTCTACCGACTTGTTCTGCTCTGGTTTCAGGTCCTTATTATATAAGGAGATGAGTTCCAGTACGCGCTGGTCTTCGTAGGTATTGGTGGAGTAGGAGAAGGTTCCTGTTGTGGTAGAAACAGAAACTCCGTTCAGATTGGCTGTGATACCATACGAGCCCTTGAAGTTGAGGCGTGAAATCACCTTGTTGTCCTTCAGGAAGGCATAGTTGGAAGGTGTCCATCCCAAACCTACTGCCCATGCCTTGTTCCATCGCTTGTCTGACGGCAGTACCGAAGAGGCATCTGCCTTGTAGGTAGCATAGAGGTCGTAGGTGCTCAGCAGACTGTAGCCCAGTACGCCACCGATACCCAGCTGGCGGTTCTTGTCTCTAGGAGCGCTCATCTTCACTCGGCGTGAGCCGGTGAGCGACTGGTTGATGGCTGCTGCCGAGTTCAGGGTTCCTACACCATAACCGGTAGTGCTGAGATTATCGATGTTGGTATCATAATAGTCCATGTTGGCACTGAAGGTGAGGTCGTGAATCTCATTGAACGTACGGGTATAGGTAGTACGCACGTTGGCAGAGATATTGGTAGTGGTATTCTTGGATTTCGAATAGATACCGCGCGCCACTTCTGCCACACCGCTATGGGTCTCCGAGTAGGCTGTAGAAGGTGTAAACTGGTGTGACTCGTCCAGCACGAAGTCGATACCGGCTACAGCTGCAACATCCAGTCCCGGAAGCAGGTTCAGGGTGATGTTACCGTTCACGCCAAACTCCTTGTCGGTAGATTCAGCACTGTACTGGTTCATCAGGTCCTTATAGGTCTGTCCCGGATACGACCAGAGTTTGCCTGTCTTCTGCTCGTATGGGTTCAGTTCGTAAATCAGCGAAGAAGGATCACTTGAGGTTCCGTTAGGCGTATTGGTCTTCGAATAAGAGCCGGTAACGCCCAGCATGGCATAACCAATCTTTCCCAGTTTCTGGTCTACGTTCAGGCGGATGCCCATACGCTGCTTATCATTTCCTTCGATACGGCCGCCCTGATAGGAATAGTTGGCTGAGAGAAAATAGGTGGTTCGCTCGTTGCCGCCTCGCAGACTCAGGTTATGGCGCTGGTAGAAGCTGTTGCGCAGGAGTTCGTTAAACCAGTCGGTATTGATATTGCGCAAAGAATCGAGCTTGTTCTGTCCGTCGGCAATCATGCTTGCCAGATTCGGATTGTCGGCAAAGTACTTGCGGTAGTAATCCTCGCTGTATCTGTAGCCCGGAGTCTCCACGTTACCGATGAGTCTCTCCAGTTCCAGTTTCTCGGCAGAGGTCATCATCTTGAGTCCTCTTCTTCCTCGTGTGGTTACACCCATATTGGTGCTGTAGTTGATGAGTGGAGCACCCGAATGACCACGCTGTGATGTGATTTCGATCACACCGTTAGCCGCTTTCACACCATACAGTGCACAGGCTGTAGCATCCTTGAGCACCTTCATGCCCTTGATGTCAGATGGGTTCAGGTTATAGAATGTCTCGGCAGAGATAATCTGACCATCCATCACATACAGCGGCTCGTTGGTTGCATTGCCCTGTCGGAGCGAAGAGTTTCCGCGCAGACGGATCTTCGGAGCAGAACCCAAATCGCCCGTATTGGTAACGACAAGGCCCGGCACGGCACCCTGCAGTGCCAGTGCCATGTCAATCATCGGTTTAGCTTCTACGCGCTTCATATCCACATTCTCTACCACACCCGATTTGGCACGCAGGTCGATAGCGTTGATGTTGCTGCGCGCCACTACCACCACCTCGCCTACCGAGGTAGCAGAAGGTTCGAGCATCGGACTGATAGCCGACTGACCTTTATAAACAACTCGCTTGGTTTTAAAGCCGAGCATCGAAAATTTTACGTTAGCACCTCGCTTGATAGGCTGGCTGAAGGAATAACGGCCTTCATCATCCGTAACGGTTACGATTTGTGTTCCCTCCACTTTTACGGTAACCCCCGGCAGCGGATTCTTATCCTGGTCGTAAACGTATCCTATCAAACTTTCGTTTTGTGGTAAGATAACCTCTCGCGCTATCTTAGGGTTGTTCACAGCAGCCATGAGATTAGCCGACACTGAGCATAAAGCAAGGGCAGCCAATCCGACAGTAACGCTATGATTTACTTTTCTCGTCATAAGAAAATTCTCTCTCTGTCTTTCCATGAAACTCAATTTAGTAATAATACGGAATGTTTCTTTCTGCGGACAAAGATACAATATTTTTTTTAATTAAACATTTTTTTTGTACCTTTTTTGTCGAAAATAGTGTAAAATACCTAGTTTTTAGTATAAAAGTGTAGTGTTTTAGAGTTTCTATCTTTCAATATGTGTCTGTTTTCCGATTTTTTCCGTCAGATTGTCTGCTTTTACTGCTAAGTAAGATTTTGGGATGATGTTTTTAAAAATGTTTAGTTATTATGGCTGTAGTAAAATAAATATCTGGTGATAATCAATGAGTTAATACACCTGTTACCGCGTTTTGCGGTTTTATCTCTATTAAAGGTAAAAAAGAAAAAGGGTAAAAAAAAACCCGATGCGTGATGCATCGGGGGCTTTTTTCAAGATTTGAGGGGACCAGCGATGGAATCGCTGGGGACGGGGGCGCGAAGGGTGTTAAGACTTTTTTACCTTTTTACCTTTAAAGGCTACAGCTGGTAACTCCGAGTGTAGTAGCGATGGCTGTGAGGAAGGAGATTGCAATCTGCAAAATAGTTTTCCAGGTATTTGCTTTCATCATCTTTATTTTTATTTTTAATGTTAAGTGTTATTGCAGCCTTTCTTCGAACGACAGTGCAAAGATACGCCAATTTCCCGATACCGCCAAATTTCAGCGTGTGATAAGGCGCGATTTTCAGCACGCTTTCAATCCGAAACCTGTTAAAAAAACTAACTCGCTCTAAATTGGACTTTGATTGAAAATCAAGAAGTTGGGCGTTTGCCTATATTATATAGGTAACAATATGGAAACGAGCGGACTTCTGCTCGTTTCTGTATTTTGCAATATGCAAAGAACGCCTCAATTCGGGGACAAAGATACGATATTTTTCTTAATATCCCATAATTTGCAAGAAGAGAAACATAGAAATTAGGACTTTTTTACATAAAATCTTCTGTTCAGATATATTCCTATTCATTTATATTATCACCCCCACTGACATAAGAAAGAACCAAACGGCGAACCACGGCATGAATGTCTTCATTAGGGAACTTCTGGCGATATTTCTCCGTAAGGTCTTCGCAGAAATACATCTTGCTATGAACTAAAGAAGAAGGAATATTTAGATGCATAAACACATCGTATGTTGCAACAGGCTTGCCATCCTTTGTGTCGACAGGCACAATATCCATCTTATACCAAGCTAGTCCAGATACGGCAGAGAACAATCTATAATTGTCCTTACTCTCCGCTTTACCAGCGATGCTCAGTATATACCCGTCAGCAGACTTATCGTCCTCAGGATTCACCGCATATAGCATATATACAGCAGGAAGCGTCGAGTATTTTTTTGTGATAAACTGATATTTCCTGCTTCCTCCAAAAGGAGGGTTTGCTTTCAAATCCTGCTCTATATCCTCACGAATTTGTGGCGCATCCACCACAAACTCTACTTCGCCAGTATAATTGACGACAGATTTCGATGGCTGTGGATTTGGCTGAATACCTTCACCATTGTCATTGCTGTTGTCACACGCACAAAAAGCCAAGACTACCAACAGTAGTAAGACTGATTTTTTTACTAAATACTTCATATCCTAATTTGTTTATTAAACCTATTCTGATTAAACGTAGAATATGCCTAAAAATTGCTCTATTTTACGTTTTTAACATTCCATCTAAAACTTGCCAACACTCACAAGAAGCAATCATTTCCCCGCTTCCTACTGACCCTTACGGTAGATGGCAACAAAGCGGTTAGCGATATTGATGAGTTTCTGCCGGGCGTTAGGATCACTTACATCATCAAAACTCCAGTTGGGAAATTCGCCACGCATCTTGGAGAAACGCTTGGAGATGACACTGGCATTGGTCAGGTCGGAAGGCAATTTCAGCTGCTCTGTAAGATACTTGCAGAAAGATGCGCCATTATCAAATTTGCCTTCAAAATCTTTGATATCAGAGAGCGCCACCATAATCAGGGCATAGTCTTTCTTCAAAGGAATAGCCTTCTCGTCTATCATCTTCTGCAAGGCTCGCTTTACTCTTTCTCCCTGGCTCAAGTCGCCCCATTTCCTCTCATTATCTTCTTCCGTTTTTTCCTGCCCGCCGTTTTCCTGATGCTCATCGTCTGTCACTTCCAATTCCAATGCCCTCTGCGGTTCAGGCTCGAATCCGTGCAGATAATCTTCATCATTGTTCTGGCGCATCAGTTCATTAATCTGAGATGAAACGAAGAAACCATCCTCGCCATAATAACCGATATTGGCTGCCAGCCGCTCGTCCTGAGCTGTAGCATACTCATCCTCGTCAACATAGTTTTTCTCATATTGCCCTATTCCTTCCACAAAGGCCAGGCGGCTCTCCGTATCGGTATGCGAAAACATCATTTTGTCTACGATGCAGAATACCTCATAAAAAACATCCTCGCATGAACATCTGGACGTAGGAAACCAAGTCTTGTCATTGAAAATGTCATGAGATTCTGTGGATGAACATCTCGGTTAATAAATCCTGAGATATTCATCACACAGAAT
>JAJVTK010000064.1:0-5114 GCA_021622245.1 Segatella copri
TCATTGTCACTTCTGTTTGTTCCTAAGTGACAACCTTTTTCAGGGAAGTACATGTCGCCAAAATCGTGATGCAGCATTCTCGCTTGAGGCGGATTGCAAATACGCAAGGAAATAGGTCGAGCCTTTTTTGACGTCGGATTGCAAATCCGCCGGAACGCCTAGCGGGGTTGCATTTCTTCTTTACGTCTGGTGTAGGAAACAGGGTTATGGCTCACCGAGGAAGTAGAGGATGTAGGAGACTTGCATCGGGGTGAACTCCTTGCAGTTCTTGCCGTAACCGGTGGCGGCGAGCTTCTGGAGAAGGTCGGGGATGCGCTGGATCCATCGCATCAGGTGAG
Organism: Segatella copri; assembly: GCA_021622245.1. Lineage (GTDB taxonomy): Bacteria > Bacteroidota > Bacteroidia > Bacteroidales > Bacteroidaceae > Prevotella > Prevotella copri_J. The sequence continues at coordinate 339 of JAJVTK010000064.1, forward strand.
CACTGGCTACCGCTGGAGTAGCATCGGGAAAATATAGAAGAGCTAGCTCTTGCTTGGTATAACTTCTTAAATCCATAGTTTTGTTTGATTTTTATGAGGGTTAATGAATGAGGAGGCGGTTCATAAGCTACTGACTTTTGCATCGTAAGCCTCTGACTTTTGAACCATAAGTCTCTGACTTTTGCACCGTAAGTCTTTGGTTTCCGTTTCGGAAGTAACTGGCTTTGCTATGACACATGACACTTATGACAGTGAATTCTGAAGATTTGCTCTCGCGCGGGCAGGCAGGAAAAATCAGGCCGAAAGTTCCTGCCTGCCCGCGTGCGAGGCGAAAAGTTGAAAAACTAGTGTCATAAGTGTCATAGTGTCATAATCTGACCAGTTGGAACCGATGGCTTGGGAACGGCTAGAACGGGGCATCATCATCGGAATGCTGCGAGTTGATGCAGAGGGATACCTGGTATGCCTTGATTTCCTCGGCAGTACGGATAATCGCCCTGTAACCACGGTTGTAGGTGGTGCGCATCTTTTCGAATCCGAGATCATTGAAAGCTCTGCCCAGCTTGGTGCTGCTCAGCTTCTGGGAGATGTTGCAACTGATAATCTGCATCGCTCTGGCTATGGACACGAACTCCCCTGTCTCCGCCTCCGTTGGCTTTCGGAAGTAGAGATCCACAAGTTCCTGTTCTAGTCTGGGCGCCTCAAAAGCGCGGTTGTGCCGGTTCTGCTTTTCTATCTCCTCATCGGTGAACCAGTAGCGGAAATCACTCTTGTAGAGGGCGTAAGCCTGGGCGTAGATGCCTTCGTAATTGAACGGATGCTCACGGGGTGAGAGGATGCTCTCTATCTCGTAGGGCAGCCAGCGACGGTTACCGGTAGGGTCGCTCAAAAACTCGGGATTGTTGCCCGTGCCGCAGAAGGTGTTGATATGCTTGCGCTGCTCGGCATAATGGCCGTATGCCGCCCTTTCGTTGGTATACTGCATCGTTACCACAGCCTTCAGCTGGTTCAGTTCCGACGGACTCATCGTGTCGAGCTCTTCATAACAGATGAGTGCATACTGCGAAAGGGCGATGATATCATCCTTCGTCATGCGCCTGGCATTCGCCTTTGTATAGAAGTATTGCTTCAGTTCCGGCGGCAGGAGATAGTTGAACCAGGTGGTCTTGTAGGCGCCCTGTCTGCCGATGAATACCAGGATGACATTGTTGACGGCACCTTCGTCTATCCATCCTGCTATCATCGCCACGAGCCATTTCCTGAGGGCTTCACAGAAGGGCATCACGGGGTCTCCCTTCATCTTTACCGTGGCAGCGAGTTCGGCTATATAGTCCTTGTCGCCTTCCTGCCAGGGTGGGAGATTCTCCAGATAATCGGTGAAGGGATTGTAGGGCGGGGTATAGTCGCTCTCGATGACATTGATCATGTCGCTCTTGCTCACCCTTGCGGTTAGCGACATGTTGCTCCATTGCGTATTCAGATCGCGGTCCTGGAGGATTCGCCATTTATCCTTCAGATACTCGTAGCGCAGGGTGATGAGGTTGAAGCGGAGTTTGATATGTCCGTCGAGGAAGTCTTTGATTTCATCTACGGTGGCATAGGGAATCTTTCCGTTTTCTGCCTTCACCTTCTGGGGGTGAGTGGTGTTGTCGTAGCACGATTTGAACACCTGTTCTACGTCGTCGTATTCGGGAAACTGCCTGATAGCCCACTGGGTGGCTTCTTTCCTGTCGTACCGTTTCTTAGCCATCATGTAGCCCACCCGCATCACATACTGGTTGTGGTTGCCGGGTTCGTACCTGATTTTTTCGTTTTCCAGCTTGGGTTTGACGATCTGCTCGTAGTAGTCGGCGATGCGTTCCTGTTTCTTTTTCTTCTGGGCGGTCTTGAGCGTAGCTGAATGGAAATGGCTGATTTCCTCGGCGCTGAAGGCTGTGGCTTCAGAATTGAAATAGACTTCGGGGGCGTAGGCGAGTCCGCTGAGCCTTGTGATGTTCTTGCAGAGCGGATCGCTTTCCTTGCCGATGAGATGCGCGTAGTAGTCGTTTCCCATGGCGAAGGCGGCGGGATAATCATCGCCTTCGTAGCGGTAGATGACACGCAGTCCGTTGCCGCTCATGGTAACGTAGCAGAGCAGGGTGTGGGCATCGTGGCAGATTCTCTCTTTGAGCGAGTGCAGGGTGCCGTCATCCGGTTTTTCTGTGATGTGGTCGAAGTCGACCAGTGACAGATGTGTGAGGCTCCGGATGTTGTCCTTGCCTTTTCCGCCTTCGAAGATGCAGGCTACGGCGAAGAGGGGTGCATCGTGCTTGTACGACTTATTCCCCGTTTTCCGGTAAGACTCGGTGAAAAACCTGAGTTTCTCATCTTCCTTCATGAAGGTTACCAGGCCTTCCAACTGGCCAGGTGAAGGAATCTTGCTGGCCATGTTGCTGAATGTTGTTATGTTCATAATCTCCTAAAAATATTATATTGTTTATACAATATATGTATCGGTTATTCGTTTCCTTATAGGTAAGCAGATTGTTGAATCTGTTTTACATGGTGCAAAGATAATAAAAAGAAAATAAAAAAGAGTTCCCGTAGTGGGAACTCGTATACAATAATTACAAACAATTTTAAAAAATTAAGTAATGAAGATTGTTAATTTTGAAGCAGACAACAGCCGTTTCGGTGTTGTTCTGAGTGAAGTGATGAAGAACCATCATGTATCTGGTTCTGATCTGATGTTTTATGCTGGGATGCATAAGGAAAACATTTTTGCAATCTAAAAGGGTAAGGGCGATTATCGTCTCAGTGTTTATGTAAGGATTGTTTCTGCTCTTCGGTACTTTATCGAAGACTCGGCAGAATACGCCCGAGTAAAGCAACGCCTTATCGAAGCAGCCTTCGATGATAGTTACTTTTTTAACAAATAATTCTTTTGAATTGGATTTTTAAATTAAAAAGTGGAATCCGGCGGTTGTCGGATTCCACTGATATCTTATTTTCACCCTGTGCGGGTGGAATTTCGCAGATACAGGAATAAGGTTAGGCAAACTGATTTTCGGGGGGATTGGCAGATTTATTGCAAATTTCTTGGTGGTTTCGAGAAAAAGCGTATTTTTGTGGCGAAAAGTTAAACGTTTAAATTAAAAGTTATGGAAACAACAATGTTTAATCCGGTTCAACAACATCTATTAAAGATGTTTGCTTTTGATGGTTCTGAAGAAAGGCTTTCTGAGGTGAAAACTGTTTTGAGTGATTACTTTCGTAAGAAAGCTGATACATGTTTGGAGGCACTTTGGGATTCAGGCAAGCTGAATCAGGCAAAGCTTGATGAACTTCGCCATCAGGACTTACATGCAATGCTGAAAAAGTAGTTTTATGGAAAAAATAGTTCTAGATACTAATTGTCTTGTACAGAGTATATCACCAAGAAGTCCATATCGTAGAATTTGGGATAGCTTTTTTGATGGTACTAATCTGTTTTTCAATTCGCAGATGACGCTGATATCTTTTTAGTTCTTTTATGTCCCACACGCCCTGAACCAATGGTCGCCGGCGCGTAGCGGAATTGAAAATGCTGGTCGAAGGGTAAAGCAAAGGTAAAGGGCTAGGCTTCAATGATGTGATGAATGACATATTGGATGATTATCAGGAACAAAGGTATTTTGGACGAAAATAAAGTTGTATATGCAATAGTTTCTTTCCGTTAGGCGTTAGGGAGATACGCAAGTCCGCTAGGCGTTCCTAACGCCTAACGGACTTGCGAGCTGTTGATTTATGACACACCCTCTTGTGGAGATATATGCATGTCATATGACAAAACGTTTTACATGGATAGAGTAGAAAGAGACCTGCATTTCTTTCTACTCTTATTCCTATAAACCTTTATTGGCATTTTACCAAGTGATAACCTTATCTACGATTTCTTGTTGCTCAATGCTGCTTCTTCGCAGATAGATACGTGTCGTTTCGATGCTTTCATGCCCCATAAGGTCTGCAAGCAGGGCAATGTCGTTGAACTTCTCCAAGAAATTCTTGGCATAACGATGGCGGAACGAGTGAGGGTACACCACTTTTTCATTCAAGCCATACTTCATCGCATAGTTCTTCAACTGCTGTGATATGCCTCTTGTCGTGATGCGCTCGCCAAAGCGATTGAGAAAGAGATAGCCACTTGTGCGGTTGAGTGTCTGCAACCACTTTTCTGTTTCCGTGCGCAATGTCTTGGGGATATAGATACGCCGTATCTTGCCACCCTTGGTGTAGATGTCGTAGTAGCCTACTTGCACGTGCTCAACCTTGATTTGCACAAGTTCGCTCACTCTGGCACCTGTCGCAGCTAAGAAACGCACCACAAAGTACCACTCCAAGTTGTCTTCCTTCTTCAACTTGTTCTTCAAAAAGGTGTAGTCGGCATTGCTGATGACATTCTCCAAGTACGAACGCTGCTGTACCTTGACCGACTTCAAGCGGAGTTTCGTCTTGCCCACAAATACAAGGTACTTGTTCAACGCCTGAATACGGAGGTTCACCGTCTTTGGTTTGTAAGTCTCAATCAAGTAGGTCTTGTAAACCAACAAGTTTCTCTTGTTCAACTCTTTGTGTCGAGAGCCAAACTCCTTCACGGCATACAGATATGCCGAAATCGTGTTCTTAGCCATATTGCCTTGGCTTAGGAACTCTTCAAATTTGTCTAATTCCATTTCTATTCGTTTATTAGTGAAACATAAAGTTGTCCTAATAAAATATACATAAATTTGTTCTATGAGTTCCTATTATGAGAAGATG
>JAJVTK010000036.1:0-37074 GCA_021622245.1 Segatella copri
AGAAGACTAATGCAAATATTGCCAGTAATGTTGTGTCTGTGATTCTAAGTCAAAAGAATGTGGAATTCGTAACACCCTATTATAAGTTGCATCTCATTCAAGCTGATGAGGATGACAACAAATTTGTAGATTGTGCTTTTTCTGCTGGTGCAAGTTGTATAGTGAGTAATGATGCTCACTTTAAAATTCTCAATGAGGTTGAATTTCCTCGCATTTTTGTTGTAAATATAAAAGATTTCGTGGAGTTATTATTGCGGAATCAAGGAAATAATCATCTTAATTAATAGTTTAAGATGTCGTAACTATTGATTATTGCAAGTAGCAGAAGGAACTCATCTCGGTCTTCTTCAAGTCTTTACGACCCCTTCGATTCCCCTTGTAGGGGACAGAAACCCCTGCGGGAGGGTCCTTAACCCACTCCCAAGCCCTCGCCCTTTCCAAAAGGGCAAGGGATGTAACCGCTCCTCCTCGTCGCTCGGAACCGCTACGCTCTAAGGTTGGCGGGGCATCAAAGCCCTCGCCATATTTTGCGGGATGGGACCGCATGGGGATAGCAGTTTATAGTTTACAGTTAATAGTTTATAGTTTATAGTTTACGATTGATTTCGTGGTTATTTGATGATAAGTTGCAGATTTCTTGTGATTTTCTTGGTGGTTTCGAAGAATATGTGTAATTTTGGTGGCTGGATGTTGAACTAGAATAAATAGGAGGAAGAATATTTGGATAGTTAACAAGAGAAGAGGCTCTACGCCGTTGGAATGCTTCTAAGGAAACTGTTAAAATTTGGAAAAACGGACAAAAAGATGCGTAAATACCTTGGAAAAACGGACAAATTATCGTATATTTGCCATGGAAAATCGGACAAAATACGTCCGTTTAATAATAGAAAAGGGGACAAGGATATGATTAAACGTAAGATAGACAGATATTTAGCTGATTTCTTCGAAGCGAATAAGAAAGCTTTGATGTTGACAGGAGCAAGACAGATAGGAAAAACATATTCTATCCGTCGTTTTGGTCATGAACATTTTGAAAGATTCATAGAAATCAACTTCATCGAAAATCCAGGCTTGGTAAAGGTCTTCAGCAAGGCGAAGAATAGTCAGGACATCTTGTTGCGTCTCTCCACTGTGACCAGCCAGGATTTGATCAAGGGCAGTACCCTTGTGTTCTTTGATGAAGTGCAGGAATGCCCGGAAATCGTAACTGCCATCAAATTTCTGGTGGAAGAGGGGAGCTATCGCTATGTTTTAAGCGGTAGCCTATTGGGTGTGGAGATCAAGAATCTCCGTTCTGCACCAGTGGGATATATGGATGTGAAAGATATGTATCCTCTTGATTTGGAGGAGTTTGCTACAGCAGTTGGTATCAACGATAGAATTATAGATGCTTTGAGGAAGCATTTTACTGAAGGGACTGCTGTAGATGAATTCATCCATGAAAAGATGATGGAGGTATTCCGCCTTTATCTTATAGTAGGTGGAATGCCTGCAGCTGTTGATAAATATCTGGCTACCAATAATCTGCAAGATGTAATGGCAGAGCAGCAGGCTATCATACGTCTCTATAAGCAGGATATAGCGAAATATGACCCTGACCATAAATTGTATATTCAGGAAATCTTTGACAGGATCCCTGCTGAGCTTGATGCCAAGAACAAGCGTTTCATATTGAAGAACCTGAATGAAAACATCAAGTTTGCACGTTATCAGAACAGTTTCTTGTGGTTGAAGGATGCCGGTGTAGCTTTGCCGGTATATAATGTTGAGGAGCCTACTGTGCCGTTGATTTTGTCGAGCAGCAGAAACTTATTCAAGCTGTTTATGGCAGATATTGGTCTTTTGGCAAGTCTTTATGCGGATGGCATTCAACTGAAGATTTTGGATAACGAACCGTCCATCAACTTTGGTTCGGTATATGAGAATGCCGTAGCACAAGAGCTCTGGGCGCACGGTTTCCAGTTGTATTATTATAACAACAAGCGCCAGGGTGAACTGGATTTTGTGATAGAGCAAAATGGTGAGGTGTTGCCGATAGAGGTTAAATCGGGCAAGGATTATGAGCGTCACAAAGCGCTTACGAATGTGGTGAACTCAACAACTTATCAGATTTCTAAAGCCTATGTGCTGTGTAATGATAATGTGAAGAAGGTGGGAAAAATCACTTATCTCCCTATTTACATGCTGATGTTTATCAAGAAGGAGCAGAAGCTGCCTACCAAATATTCCATTGATTTAAACGGACTGGTTTAAAGGAGCTCAGTATTAAAAGAGAGTCCGGTTTTTTAAAGGACTCTCTTTCATTATATTATGGGTTATTCTACAGTCTCTATCATGTCGATAATGGTATAGATTGGCAAGATATCCAACGCAAGTTGGGTATTAAATTGTTCTCTTGTAGGAAGGCTATGTCTAAGATGTGGTTCTGACAGGATTCACAGGTGGGATATGCATACTTGCCCAAAGTGCGGGGGCAAGATGCAACCCACTGGCGAAGAAGAGTTTTGGACATAAAAATTCTAGCCTATATTTACCTCTTTGATATTTTGCTGAAAATTACTTCTCCTCGTCTGAACGGTTTGACGAATCTCATATTTAACCTCCATGCCAAGGATATCCATGATTTTTTCAACCGTCGATAGGGAAGGCATGCACAATTCATTATAGAAATCATGACTATAGAAGAAGCTATCAAACAAAGACATAGTGTACGAAAGTACATACACAAACCTCTTTCAACTGAGGTAGTTAGAGCACTTGAAGAAAAAATCTTGGAGTGCAACAAAGAGGGTGGCCTTCACATACAACTGGTTACCCAAGAAACCAAGGCATTCTCCGGCATTATGTCATATGGAAAATTCCATGGCGTGGAGAACTATCTCGTAATGGCAGGGCAAAAAGCCGACGATCTTGATGAGCGTATTGGCTATTATGGCGAACAGCTTGTGCTGCTTGCACAAGCCCTAGGACTCAACACCTGCTGGGCAGGATTAAGCTATCGCAAGGTGAATGAAGCCTACAAGATTGAAAAAGGGGAGAAGATGACATGCATGATTGCCTTGGGATACGGAGAGTCACAAGGGGTTAGTCACAAAATCAAGACCATGGAACAGGTGAGCAATGCAACCAGCAATTCTCCTTCATGGTTCCGAAAGGGCGTGGAAGCAGCTCTTCTTGCTCCCACTGCCATCAATCAGCAGAAGTTCTCATTCTTCCTGCAAGACCAGGAAGGTACAAAAGCTGGTTGTAAACCCAAAGTTCTTGCCAAGAGAGGCTTCTCAATGGTAGGATATACCAAGATGGACCTCGGTATTGCCAAGCTTCACTTTGAAATAGGAGCAGGTAATGACTTTGCCAATTTCTGTGTTTCTACCGGCTTGTTAGTTGTAATGAAATCAACATTCATTTCAATGAGTTTCCTTGTGATTTCATCATCATCAGGAGTCCATCCATTTACCTTCAAGCCTAATTCGTGAGCCTCTCTGATCCATTCAGGATGCTTGAAAAGTATCTTATAGTTGTAGTCAATGCCCTGATAGCCAAGTTTCTTTACCTCTGCAGGAGTGAAATTGCCGTTCACATAATAGACTATAGCGTTGGCATCCAATTGACGTACCAATGCACAGGCTGCTGAACTGAAAGAGATATATTCTACCTGCTTTGCCAACCCCATACGGTTAACCATCTCAACCGTTTTGCGGGTGAGCCTGTCTTCATCCTGCTGCAAAGGCTGTCTTTTGATTTCAAGAATCAGCTGTATAGCCGGATGCTTCTTCAGTTCGTTCAGATACTGCTCAAGAGTAGATACCTCTTCACCATTTTTAAGAAGTTGGGTCTTCAGGTCAGCATACTTAGAATCGGCAATGACCAGATGATTGATTTTAGGATCATGATTCACGATGATGACACTATCTGCCGTGATATGTACATCACATTCGGAGCCATACACCTTGGCATCTGCAGCCTTGCGCAAAGACGCAATTGAGTTTTGGGCAGACCCTTCTGTATCCCAATATCCGCGATGAGCCACAATACGGGTCTGTACTTTCGGATTCGTAATCATAACTGTCTGTTCAAATTTCTCACCAAAACGGTTGGTGAATACAACCGTAATGCTCTTGGCACCAGAAGAAGGCAAGGCTCTGAACAGATGGCCGGTAACAGTAAGACCCGGTTGATGCTTTTTGCTCACGGCATAAACTTCATCAACATCAGTAAATTTCTCCATCATGCCCATCGGTTTGCCATCCTGCAGCCATTCCACCTTGCAGGCAGGATCCCAATCCCAGACATTTGCCACTACATATTGCGGCTGGCTCAACATTTCTCCTTTACCATAAACACGCATCTGATAATCCATGCCATGACCAGTAGACTTATAGTGCCATTTCAGTTGGGTTCCGTCCACATCCATCACCAGATAACCATTAGGTGCACCACAACGGTTAACCTGACTCTTCCACCAGGCACCACAGGCTGCACCGATATTGTGCTCCATCAGCTGGGCATCCACCGCATTGTTCTGGAAATAGTGAGTATGACCAGTCAATACATGCACCTGATAATCCTTCAAGACATCAGCCAGCTCACCGGCATTGCGTACATTTCCCTCGTTCTCTATGCTGTTCCATACGGCAGCATGCATATTGAGGATAACCAGAGAACCCTTGGTAATAAAACTCAGATCGCGTTTCAGCCAATCCAGATCAGCATCTGTGATAGCCTCGATATACTTCTTGTGGCCCACGTAATTGATATTCTTCAAAGTAACAACGTGAACCTTACCGATGTTATAAGAATAATTGGTTGGTCCGAAGAAACGGTGGTAATATTGCTCTCCATATACAGGAGTGCCAAGAGCCATGTTATGCAAATCCTGATAACGCTTGTCGAAATCATGATTGCCGATACACTGGAAAGTGGTCATCCTGATGCCATCAAACGAAGCGGCATATTCACCATAAAGGTTCATGCTGTCGAAGACCAGGTCGCCCAAGGTATTTGCCACCACCTCACGCTGACGGCTCAAGGTATCCACATAAGCCTTCAAATCGCGGATAGATTCCTGCTTCCAGCGGTTCATATCATGCTCATTCTTGACCTGAGGGTCGGAGATTGCAATATAATAGAACTTGTCAGATGGCTTTTTCCTTTTCTCCAAGACGAAATCATGCCGGCTATCTTCTTTTACAAGCTGGTCAACACGAACATAAAAGCCCTTTGCAAGACTCTTCTGGCAAGGAAGAACATAAGCCGAAGGAGTAGAAATGCTGACGAACTTGCAGACATTGGTATCAGTAGGCAAGGACCATTCTCCCTGAGAATTGGTCTGTACAAAACTCCTGCCGTTATTTACTACAACACCGGCTATACCCTTACCCTTACAGTCTTTTACCTTGCCGGAGAAAACAAAAGAAGAAGTCTGTTGGGCAACACTGCCCAATGGCATTGCCCCAACAAACACTAACAATATAATTTTATTCAGTATCTTATTCATCACATCCCAACTTAAACGTTTATCAATTTTATCTGGTCAAAGAAAGCCAAAGCCTCTTCAGCAGTCCTGGTATCACCGGCAGCCTGTTCCAATGCAGCCGTATCATTCTCCAGACAGATAATGTTGGCACAATCCAGAACATGAGTCATGATACGTGTTGCCTCCTCTCGGGTCATTTGATGCGACTTAAAGCTCTTCTTTACATATTTGTTCACACGCTCAACCGCCTTGAATACGGCAGGTTTTCTAAACTCAGTGCCCGAAGCACTCAATCCCACCTCTACATCATAGGTATGAGTATAGTTACAGAGGAATGTATTCCATTTTCTGGTGATTTCGCCACCCAGAAAATGTTCCTCTTCAAAAGCAGGCTTGACATCAGGAATCTCTCCACCATATACTTCGAGCGTAAACTCTTTCTTTTCCTGTGCATCCATCTGGGCAGCAACAGCCATCAGCAGTGCTGCCATCAAAAACAATCTTACTTTCATCTTTTTTAATCCTTTCATTACCTTAAATTCAACATATTATAATTCTGGCCTCTTCTGCCAAATCAGTTTCGTATCGAAATCATCACCTCCCATAGACTGAACAGCCTCGAGATAGTGTTCACGGTTCATACGCTGCAGGATGGCAGGATACTTGAAGCGGTATGGCATGTGTAATGAGGCATCCACACCCGGACCCTTCGGAACATTAGGATAACCCGTACGGTTATACTCGAACCATTGCTGGAAATCAATGAAGAAGAGCGCATAAAACTTCTGTTCCATGATACGGCGCAAAGTTCCGTCATACGCAGCCTTCTCATTCTCAAAATATGCCTCAGGAACCTCTACACCCCATTGCGTAATCGCAGCAGTAACAGCCTTTTCATAGAGTTGCTTGGCATCATCGGAGATAATACCACGCTGTGCCAGCTCTGCCTTGATAAAGAGCACCTCGGCATAGGTGAGACACTGGATATCCTGTGGTGCAGTGGCAAGATTAGCCGCATTAGGAGAAGAGGCGGTGAATGTAGGCTCCACATCATAACCACTAGGCAAGCCTATATAGGATTTCTCGTTTTTGCCAGTTTCAGGATTCTTGTTGGTTGCCTGTTTTGCAAAGACAGCCAGACGAGGATCCTTCCATGCCTGAAGGCGATTGATGAAGAACTCGGAAAGAGATTTATAGGAAGAGAGGTCAGAAGGACGGGTCATTGGAGCTTCATCAGGAGCAATACCGGAGATATGTACCTTGGCATTGTCATCATTCGATTCAAAAACCGGATAAGTAGCAGGATCTGCCATCATCTTCTTCAACTCAGCCTTTGCCAGATTACCCAATTCCTCAGAGTCGATGACACGCAGCAAAGCGCGTAAACGCAAAGAGTTGGTAAACTTCTTCCACTTCAGGATGCCCTCCAAATCAGAACTGCTGGTGCAATACATCTTGTCACCATTGGTGTTGAACTGTAATCCCTTCTGGAGATTATACCTGCTGTTTGCCACATCCAGGCTATCGATGATAAACCTGTAGACATCTGCCTGAGACTCAAACTTAGGATAATAGAGCTGTTCCTCACCACGGCAAGACTCCTGTACCGGTACATCCCCAAAGGCATCAGTCGTATTCTCGAATATCCAGCATCTGAGGGTCAACGCAATCGCCTGATAGTTCGGATCACCCACCTTTACGGCTTCGTCATAGATGGCCTTGGCATTGGTATTCCACTTGTAATAATTGGTCCAGACGCCATCACCGGCGGTATCACTGATATTGAACCAACCTACACCGCTAGTAGAGTTAGTGGTAACCAGACACTGCATCAGTTGGAAAGTCCAACTGTTATACCGGGACCAGGTATAGGTGCCCATGCCATAAATGAGAGGATCCATAAAACTACCGGCATTGGCAGAGTTCATGCGGGTAGGATCCACATTGGTATCGTCCATTGATTCACATGCCGTAGTCATCAGCATAGCAGGCACGGCCATCAGCATCATTATATTTCTGAAAATCTTTTTCATCGATTCTTTCTTTATTTTGTTCATTACATCATATTCTCAATTAGAAATCTACCTTGAGATTTACACCCCAAGAACGGCTTGTAGGAAGCGTACCGACCTCAACACCAGGCACAAAAGTATTACCATCAAGAGATGTTGTCTCTGGATCAAACATCGGATAACTGGTGATGCAAAGCAGATTGCGGCCATACACACCCACCGAAGCATTGGAGATGAAAGTATTCTTCAGCCATTTTTTAGGCAACTGATAGTCGAGACGGACCTCACGGAGCTTGAGATAAGTAGTGCTGAAAGTATTGGTTTCTACATTTCCGATGCGGTAATACTCCTTATAGTAGGACTCCAAGGTGACAAGTTTCCTGTTCGGACTGTAAGTTCCATCCCCGTTATCAACTACACCCGGTGCTATGCAGTATACTCCAGCAACAGGGGTAATTTTCTGCTGTTCAAAGAGTTTCAGCACATCAGGATCTGTAATATCCAGATAGAGACTGGTTCCAGGCTTCCTACCATTCAGGGTTTCTGATAGGTGTCCCTGTTCGCACATCTTGTGATGAGACTGCGAATAGGTCTTGCCGCCAACCTTACCATCCCATTGCATGGAGAAGGACAAGTTCTTGAATCGCAGAGAAGTATTGAAAGCTCCCTCCCAGTCGGGTAAGGCACATGCCACATATTCAATCTCAGAAGGACGGACAGGCAAACCGGCAGCGGTAATAATCACCTCGCCCTGAGCATTACGCTTGAGTTTATACCCCCAGATATCGCCAGTAGTTCCACCTTTGGTACCGATAATGCTTACATTGCCACTGACATAAGAACCGAGAATCTGTCGCTCATCGGCAAATTCGGAAAGCGATTCTATCTTGTTTTTATTGGTTGACCAGGTAGCGGTCATATCCCACTGCCAGTCTTTCGTCTTGACAGGAGTACCACGGAGTATAATCTCCACACCTCTGTTGCTCACACATCCCGAGTTGATGGTACCCTTGGTATAACCCGTAGTAGGATCAAAAGGAGCATTGAGAATCTGATTCTTGGTGCGGTTATAATAATAGGTAACGTCTAATCCCAAACGGCTGCCAAATGCCTTGAAATCCAATCCACCTTCCCAGTTGGTTGACATCTCCGGCTTGAAATCTGCATTATAAAGCGTGCCTGGCTTAACCAGAGAACCCGAGAAATCACTTGTTGTATAATAAGGTGAAGTCTTGTAAGGCTGTGTATCATTACCAACCTGTGCCCAGGAAGCACGTACTTTCAAGAGATTCATCCACTTCGGCATCTTCATCATGCTGTTCAGTACAGCACTCAAACCCACAGAAGGATAGAAGAAAGAACGGTTCTTGCGAGGCAAGGTGGATGACCAGTCGTTGCGTCCTGTTATATCAAGGAACAACATCTCCTGATAAGCAAGGTTGGCCATGAAATAAAGTGAGTTGACACGCTTCTTGCGAATGGTAGTTGTTACCAATGGATTTGATACTCCATTAGCCAGACTATACACACCAGGCGTATTCAAGCCCGTAACGGAAGCCGACAGCAAATCATAATATGACTGCATCATGTTTCCACCGACAGAAGCATTGACATTGAGACCATTCTCAAAACTGTTGTGATAAGACAGCAACATATCAGAGTTTACCTCGTAGTCAAAGATGTTCTGCTTCTTGAAGAAACCTGTAGGGAAAGCCTTGTCATCCCAAGGTCTGTGCTGTTCCTGCTGCTGGGCTGTAGCCTGAAGACCGGAACGTAACTGCAAATCCAGGAAACGGTTGATGGTAAAATTAGCTGAGATGTTACCATTGAAACTGTGTTTCTTGGCAGGGTTGGTTGCCTCGTAAAGCAAAACGTATGGATTTGGCAGATAACTTGAGAATGGACGTATCTGCTTGATATTCTCCTTACCCTTATACCACATTGGCTTAAACCAGTCGAGGTTGAAGTTAGGATTCATGAATATCAGGAAATAGCTCAAAGAGTTGGAATTGTAAGTAAGCTGTGGAGTATTCTCCACATCTCTGTAAGTATAACTCATACGGGCATTGATCTTCACACGCTTGGAAATCTGCTGTGAACCGGCAAAAGCGGCAGTGAGGCGCTGGTATCCCGAATTTGGCAATATCCACTCACTCTTGCTGTGAGTAAGAGAGATACGCATGTTTCCTGTACTGCTGTTACCCGTAAGAGCCAGAGAGTTTGTCATGGTATGACCTGTCTGGAACAATCCTGAGTGGTTGTCTTTGTAGGCTCTCCAAGGAGTAGCCACATCAGCACGGCCTTCTTTTTCAGGATCATACTGATAGAACATCTGTCCGTCGAACTTTGCGCCGAAAGCCGAACTGGTGCCACTGGTGCTAGCCAAACCATCATCACTGGCACCATAGGAATAATAAGGCTGACCTTCCCACTGAGTGTCTTTAGAACCGATGTTCTTGGCTACACCCTGTCCGAATTCAAACTGGTAATCAGGAAAGTGGGCTGCCTGCTCCCAGGAATTATTAAAGTTATAGCTGATACCTAATCCCTTCTTGGCTTTTTTTCCTGACTTGGTAGTAACCATGATTACACCATTGGCTGCTCTGGATCCATAAAGGGCAGAAGCGGATGCACCTTTCAAAACCTGAATACTCTCAATGTCATCCGGATTTAAATCAGAAAAACCATTACCGAAGTCAATAGAACCTTCAGAGTTGCCACCAGCACCATAAGAACCACCGGGATTGTTCATAGGACTGGAAAGTGGCACACCATCAACTACGATAAGAGCTCCGTTTCCATCCATATTCATAGATACGTTACCACGGAGATTAATCTGGGTTGATGAAAGGGGACCGCCTGCTGAAATGACATTCAATCCGGCTACCTGACCCTGCAAAGCCTGTGACCAGTTGGTTGGCATGGTTGCAGTAATATCAGAACCTGATACGGTTTGCGTAGCATATCCGAGACTCTTTTCCTCTCTCTTGATACCCAAGGCTGTAACAACTACGTTATTCAGTTCTATCGGATCGTCACTAAACTTCGACTTCTGTATCTTTTTCCCTTTTACAGAACTTTTCTTTTCAGCAGTCTTGCTACCATCCTGTGCCGACTGGGCATACATGCTTCCAGCCACACAACATAATGTCATCGCAAAGAAGCATTTCTTCATACGTTGCTTTCTCATTTTCTACCTTATTATTATATAGTATTTATAATTACTAATTTCGGGTGCAAAGGTAGAACAGAAAGATTACGTCTCGGATACAGCGGCTATACAATTCATTTGCTTTCCTGTTTCTAAAGAATTACAGTTTGCAGCCAATGCTTGTCAGCAGGCTTCTTTGTTAA
This sequence comes from Segatella copri, assembly GCA_021622245.1. Lineage (GTDB taxonomy): Bacteria > Bacteroidota > Bacteroidia > Bacteroidales > Bacteroidaceae > Prevotella > Prevotella copri_J. The sequence goes on from JAJVTK010000036.1 coordinate 10,843, forward strand.
AGAAAAAACATCATCATTCATTCCAGCGTAAAATTTACACAATCTTTAAACCTGTTTTTCAATCCAAGCCATCAGCACCGCTACTGCATATTGCTGTTCTTCTCCTGTCAACTGTCTTCCGGCAGGTATATGATGCCATTTAAAGAAAAAAACAAGGGAGGATGAAAGGATATGGAATGGATTATAGCATGAAAATAGTTAAAGAAATATATAAAAGTCAAGTTTATTGCGTAAAAAACAAGACTTTTATTAACTTTGCACTCGAAAATAGGAGATAAACATGGTTATAGCAAGTCTGATAAAGGAAAAATTGTCATCGACCCCTGCAGGGGTCGTATTGACAACAAGAGATTTTGGGGTGGAGATGCGGTATCAGCCGGCACTTGCCAAAGCTCTCAACCGTCTTGTGCACCAAGGCGAACTGCAAAAGATAGCAAAGGGAAAATACTATATTCCGAAGAAGACCATTTTTGGAAATCTGAAACCTGCAGATTCTGAACTTGTAAAAGACTTTCTGGAGCAAAATGGCAAGATTGTAGGCTACATTACCGGAACTGCCGCATTTGCATCCCTGGGGTTGACTACACAGATAAGCTCATCCATCCTTGTCGGCACAAATAAATATCGGAGACCTATCACAAGGAATGGCGTGAAAATATCTTTCTTGTTACAAGAGAACGCCATAACATCAAGCAATATTCCACTACTTAGAATATTGGATGCTCTGCGCCTTATAAAGGACATTCCTGCCACTTCACCAGATGAATGTGTGACGAATATTTGCAAAGCAATCAATGCTCTTTCAATGGAACAGAAGCAAGAATTGGCAGAACTCTCCTTGGCATACACATCTTATGTAAGAGCTTTGCTTGGAGCCATCTACGAGAACATGGGGCTTGAAACGGAAACCATCAGTAAAACATTGAATGGAGTGACCAGCTACAAGTTGCCAGTCTCCGACAAAGTATTATCAAACAAAAAAAACTGGAACATCATATGAGATTACATGAAAACAGGGATTTGTTCTCTGATGCATTGCAAGCAGCATCGCAACCTGTAGAAGATGGAGGACTCGGCATTAAGAGTATCTTTATAGAGAAAGACTATTGGATTTGTCGATCGTTGTCTTTGATGGCTGCGAACGACAAGGATAACCGTGCCATTTTCAAAGGAGGAACAAGTCTTACAAAAGCATATGGTATCGGTAGTAGATTCTCAGAAGACATAGATATTGCTATCTCTGAGGCATGGACGCTCAGCGGCAACCAATTGAAGATGCTGATCAAGAGAACAGCCAAAAGCATGACGAAAGGTCTGCAGGAAATGGATATGCCTGGTTTTACGAGCAAGGGGTCTCACTATCACAAGGCATACTATTCTTATCCACGAGCCATTGATACATTACAAGTAGGTGCTATCAAAGCAGGACAGTTGCTTGTCGAAATCAATTCATTTGCCAATCCATATCCTTTTCAGAAATGTAAACTGCAAAGCTTCTTGACCGAGTTCTTGCAAAAGACAGGCAACGAGAACTTGATAGAGGAATATGATATGCAACCTTTCGAGGTGAATGTTCTCGACAGGCGTAGGACATTGACAGAAAAATTGGTGTCATTACTTCGGTGTTCCTTGGCCGACAACTACATGTCGGAGTTGACAGCCAAGATACGTCATTTCTATGATTTGCATTTCCTCTTGAATGATGCTGAGACACAGGACTATTTGAAAAGTGACGCTTTCAAATTGGACTTCAGCAACTTGTTTGCACAAGACCAACAAAGATTTGACAAGCCCGAAGGATGGCAAAACAAAGACATTATGGATTCTCCTATCATCAGTGACCTGCATAATGTATGGTCAGTGTTAAGCAACGTCTATGCAAAAGAACTTCCTGACCTTGCCTACAAAGATATACCGACTATTGAGAGTATCGAAAATAGCATGGAGCAGTTGATTTCGTATTTGCCAAAATATTCAATAGCCATGACAAGGAAGGTAAAGCTATAGATACCAGCAAGAGAAACAACCACGGCAACAGCAGCCTGTAGCATGCTGGGCAATGAATACAGGATGCCCTCTCATAGGCGTCTGCTTGCCGTCATTGGGAATCTATGAATCTCCTATTCATATTAATGGATATCAGACTCTTCTGCTGCTGATGCTTTGTTTTCCCTGGGTTGTGGGTTGGGTACGAAGCCAAGGATGGCAACCAGACAACTCATCAAAGGACTGATGATGTTGAAGAAGCAGAAGGGGAGATAGACAAGTTAGTCTTTCATTTACTTTGCGTTTTCATCCGTTTAACTCAAGTTTCGTAAGTAAGCCCCACACGCCCTGAAAGGGCAGAAGCTCCTAGCCCAGGGCATCGCCCTGGGTGTTTATGGGCGCAAACCTGTCGCCCTGTAAGGGCAAAAGCTTTCAAATACCTGGCAATATACAAAGCTTTTGCCCTTACAGGGCGCCTTGCTGATTGCCATCATACCCAGGGCGATGCCCTGGGCTAGGAGCTTTTGGGCCTTCAGCCCGTTCTTGAACCACATGCGAAAGTTCAATAAATAATAATGTGATTTTCAGAAATGGTTTGATGATAATGACAAGAATGGACTGGAATATAGACCTTTAACGTTAAAATAATGCAAGAAGTTTGGCGGTGTGAGGGGAAAAAAGTATTTTTGCAACCTAATTCAGTAAAACGTTTAAAAGGAGAAGATTATGAAACAGATATTAGTTACGGTAGATACTAACCAGCCTCTGCAAAACATTCGTAAGGCTATTAATATGCTTCGTGGTGTTGTGTCAACTACAGTTGTAAAAGAGCCTGTCTTGACAAAGACACAGAAGCAGCAAGCTTTTGTGAAGGAAAGTTTGACAAGAGCTTTGCAGGAAGTGAAACTTGCTAAGTTGGAAGGAAGAAAACTACCAGATGCAAGGGATTTATTAAAAGATTTAGAAATGGAAGATTGACATGAAAATACATGTTGAATATGGCTCTGAGTTTAAAAGACAGTTTAAACGTTTGGCTAAAAAATATCATTCATTGAAATCTGACTATGATGCTTGGTTAGATGAAATTTACAAGAATCCTCTTGTTGGAGATGACCTTGGTGGCGGCGTTCGTAAGATAAGAATGACCATTGCTGACAAGGGTAAAGGCAAAAGTGGTGGTGCAAGAATCCTAACTCTTAATGTAAAAGTTAGTGAGGATGGTATGAATGTAACTCTTCTTACAATCTATGACAAGGGAGAAATCTCTAATGTCAAGGATGAATTTATAAAATTCTTGATAAAAAACTTATAAGCAATAATTCCCAATCTGTAAGTTGATTGGCTTACGGATTGGGAATCTATGAATCTCCTATTCATATTAATGGATATCAGACTCTTCTGCTGCTGATGCTTTGTTTTCCCTGGGTTGTGGGTTGGGTACGAAGCCAAGGATGGCAACCAGACAACTCATCAAAGGACTGATGATGTTGAAGAAGCAGAAGGGGAGATAGACAAGTTAGTTTTTCATTTACTTTGCGTTTTCATCCGTTTCTTCAACGCTTTTCTTCTGTGTATTCGGCAAGAATCCTGCTATGATGCCGAGCAATGGCAGGAAGGCACTCACCTGGAAGATAAACTCGATGCTCGTCTTGTCTGCTAACCAGCCAAAGAAAGCAGAGCCCAAACCTCCCAAACCAAACATCAGTCCGAAGAAAATGCCGGCTATCAGTCCTACTTTATCTGGCATCAGGTCGGTGGCATATACCACGATGGAAGAGAAAGCCGAGGCAATGATCAATCCTGACAGGAAGGTAAAGATGATGGTCCACGTGAAGTTGACGAAAGGCATGGCGATGGCGAAAGGTGCTGCTCCCAGAATGGAAAACCAGATGACATACTTTCTGCCGAACTTGTCACCCAGCATTCCTCCTGCCACAGTTCCTATGGCAAAGGCAGCAAGGAACACGAAGAGACACAGCTGTGAAGTCTGTACCGAGACACCGAACTTATCCATCAGGAAGAAGGTGAAGTAGCTCGTGATGCATGCCGTATAAAAATACTTGGAGAACACGAGCATGATGAGGATAAACAGTGCCCAATACTTCACCCTTTTAGAAATATGGGTATTGAGAAGCGGTTGTTTCTGCGGATGGTTCACCACGTAAGCCAGTCGTGCCTTGTACCAGACTCCCAATCTTACCATGATGATGGCAGCAAGCAGGGCTGCGAGGGCAAACCAGGAGATGGCATGCTGTCCGAAAGGCAGGATGATGATGGCAGCCAGCAGCGGACCTACTGCCGATCCGCCATTGCCGCCCACCTGAAAGATAGATTGTGCCAGACTCTTCTTGCCTCCCGATGCCATCTGTGCCACTCTTGAAGCTGTGGGATGAAACACGGATGAGCCCAGACCTACGACGCTCACAGCCAGGAGAATCAGAAAATAATTCTCGGCAAAAGCCAGCAGGAGCAAGCCCACCAAGGTGAAGCACATGCCGAGGGAAAGAGCATAGGGACGGGGATGCTTGTCAGCATAAAGCCCCGTAAAAGGTTGCAGGATGGAAGACGTCATCTGGAAGACCAGCGTGATGATACCTATCTGTGCAAACGAGAAGTCGAACTTATCCTTCACTATCGGATAGATGGAAGGGATAATCGACTGAATCATATCATTCAGGAAATGGGAAATGCTACAGATGATGAGCATGGAATATACCGTACCCTCTACCATCGTAGGATTTCCCTTGATTTTACTGCCTATTGACTTGATGTTCATTTCTTTTATTGTTTACTTCTTGAATTTTCATGCCAAGTAGTGTATTATATTGTACTTTTCGTGCAAAGGTAACAAGAATTTCTAGATTACGCAAGAAAAGGTCCAATATAATATTCTTTTTATAAAAAATTATTATTTCATGGAATGTTTCTTGGTTAGTACCTTCCTATTTTCTAAGGGTGATTATGATAAATAGGCGGTACGTATATATCAGTTTGGAATTTGTACTTCGGAAATATTCGGGTGTCAAATATTGTTTCTTAATTATCGCAATTTCCGTATTTTCAATCTAGAAGGTCATGATGATAAAAATCTTTTGGTTTGATAGCGTATTACTTGCTCTCTGCAAGACGAATCACCTATAGTTGTACGACCGTAAGGCTACAGTTGTACGACTATATAGGCTATAGTTGTACAACTCTGGAGTTATAGTCGTACAACTATAGGGGTTATAGTTGTACGACTACAGAATTCCGGATTTCCGAAGAAATTAGTGAGATTTATAACACGTTGAATATCTGACGATTACGAATTTCTCCATATTTCCAATATTCTTCAAGAAATATTTTCCGAGCGGAAATTCGTGATTTTCAGGGGATTTAAATCATGATTTTGTAAAAAAAATAAACCTGGTCAACTGACGGAACATGACATCTGTATAATGACCACTTATACCTGAAATAGGGCTATTTTTGATTAATTAATAGTTATTTTACTCACATTTTAGCAAATATCATTACCTTTGCAATTAGTTAAAATTAAAACACGTAATATTAAGAATATGATTTCATTTGAAAGTGATTACAACAATGGTATGCTGCCAGAGATTCTAGAAGCTCTTGGCAAGACAAACAGTGATAAAACATCTGGTTATGGTTTTGATCCATACTCAGAATCTGCAAAAGAGAAAATCCGCAAGGCTGTGGACAATGAGAATGCAGAAGTGTTCTTCCTGACAGGCGGTACGCAGACCAACACCACGGTCATTGATTCCGTCCTCATGGGATGCGAAGGAGTAATCTGTGTGGAAACCGGTCATATCGAAGTACATGAATCAGGAGCAGTAGAAGCTTTCGGGCATAAGGTCATTACCCTGCCAGGAAAAAACAGCAAGCTGACAACCGGCACCCTGTCAGCCTATATGGATACCTTCCTAGCCGACGAATCTCATCCTCACATGGTACAGCCAGGCATGGTTTATATCTCGATGCCGACTGAGTTCGGAATGGTCTACACCAGAGAAGAACTGGCTGCGCTGTATGCAACCTGCCAGAAATATGACCTCCGTCTCTTCATCGATGGTGCACGACTGGGATACGGTCTGGTTTCAGAAGCATGCGACTATGACTTGCCTTTCCTTGCAAAGCATTGTGATGTATTCTATATCGGCGGAACCAAGGTGGGTGCCATGATGGGAGAAGCTGTGGTATTCTCGGGCATGAAGGCACCGAAATACTTCTTCACCAACGTGAAGCGTCATGGAGCCTTGCTTGCCAAGGGCAGAATGCTCGGCATCCAGTTTGACACACTGTTTACGGATGAGCTCTATTTCAAGATATCGCGCCATGCCATCGCTATGGCTACCCGCATCCGCAGCATCTTCGAAAAGCATGGTATCACCATTGCCTACGATTCTCCAACCAATCAGCAGTTTGTAGTACTCTCACCTACCCTCTACGAAGCCCTTTCCCAAAAGGTAGCATTCGAGATATGGGAAAGAAAGAGCGAGCATGAAATCATCTGCCGATTCGTGACAAGCTGGGCAACAAAGGAGGAAGAACTCGACGAGCTAGACCGTATTCTTCAAGCTTACGCCTAAGAAGGCTAAGGATGGTTCTCCTCCAGAATCATCCTTAGCAATTCTTCATTTGCCTCGTTGTTAATCTCTGCATCCTCCAACTCAGAGAAATAGTCAAGCGTAGCAGAACATTCGCCTGTAATATCTATCCCTATCACTTTCTCATGGGCATAGATGATGCGAAGCACGGCTTGGAGCTGCATAAGTGTCATATCTCCATTGCTCCAGTCGGTGACGGCATCCTGCTTTCTCAATACATCCTTATCTATGGATATGTAAACCGGCTCATGTATAAGTTTACCAGCCTTCGACGGCCAAGCCTGGTGATGGTCTATCTCTGCCTGACTGTAGAACAACACCCTCTCTCTTAAGTGAACAGGCACCTGGGCTATCAACTCGTCCGATGCCCCCACAATGATAATGTGTTTGACAAACGGGTTCTTCTCCAAAACATCTCTCACCCAACCACCACATGACACAACACCCTCCCATTCCGGTTGCTGCATATCCGGATGATGGTCGAAAACTATGAGCGAGAAAGGTTCATGAATTCTTGACACCCAATATTCCGTAAGATAATGGAAATCTCCGGAATCTATGAAATGAACGGCTTTGGCAGGAAAAGGAGCCAATCGGCGATGCAGTTCCTCACTACCCTCTTCGTCACAATAGCAGTCTACCCCTTTCATGTCCCGGCAATCTACATGGGTAATATTCTTATTTGAGGCAAATGCCTCCAATTCGTATACACCGGTAAAGTTAAGGAGAATGATAGGTATTTTCTTTTTCATATTGAATCAATTTTCTAAATGCTGATTGCAAAAATACCTAATATTCATAAATACTTGATGAATTATACATTATATTATTGTTAAAATTAGATTTTTTTATACTTCTACACAAATTTACCAAAATCATATTAAAACAATTTAATTTTCAACAAAAACATAGTAAATTCGTATTTTTATCTATATCTTTGCAGAAAATTGAAACATATAGTAATGGTATTAAAAAATGCACTTATATTGGATAAACATAGATGTAATGTTCCCCATTACATCCTCAACTGTAGTCTTCGGAAATAATATCTATCTTGCTTGAGATAACATATTATTAACGAATTTAAAATTACATGGGTTTAATCATTTTATATTTTTTAGGTGCTCTGTCACTATCCTTTTTATGCTCCGTCCTGGAGGCGGTATTACTTTCTACTCCGATGTCGTTTATCTCGATGAAGGAGAATCAAGGCAGCAAGACTGCCTCACTGATGAAACAGTATAAGAATAATGTAGACCGTCCGGTGGGTGCCATTCTTTCACTCAACACCATCGCCCACACCATCGGTTCTGCCGGTGTAGGAGCCGAATCTATGAAACTCTTTGGCGAAGAATACTTCGGTATCATTTCCGCCATTCTCACTCTGTTGATTCTGGTACTTTCAGAAATCATCCCGAAAACCATCGGAGCTTCATATTGGCGCTCTCTTGCCATGACATCTACCAAGATCATCCGTGTGCTCATCTTTATCACCTATCCTTTGGTACTGCTTTCGGAACTTATCACTAAGGTATTTACTCCGAAGAATCACCAGGCTTCCATGAGTCGCGAAGAGGTATCGGCCATGGTAGACGTAGGTACTACAGAAGGCATCTTCCGCGAATCGGAAAGCAAGATCATCAAAAGCTGCATTCGCCTGGCAGGAGTAAAGGCCAAGGAGGTGATGACTCCATCCATCGTAGTAGAATCAGCCAACATGAATCTGACTACCAAGGAGTTTTACGAACAGAAAGAATGGAATTTCTCACGCATTCCCGTTTATGACAACAATAAAGATATCATTGTGGGATACGTATTGAAAGATATGGTTCTCAAATTGGTTTCAGACGATGAGTTCCAAACCAGATTATCAGAGCTGATGCGTCCGATTCTTTCCTTCAACGAGGATGAATCTCTATACCAGATATGGGAAAAGATGTTGGAAAAACGAGAACACATCTCTATCATCGTGGATGAATACGGATGTCTGAGAGGAGTGGTTTCCATGGAAGACGTAATCGAAACGATGACTGGTGTAGAAATCGTAGATGAAGACGATGTGGCAGTGGATATGCAGGCATTGGCTAAGGAAAAATCGCGTATGATGCACCAAAGTATTGTATCTGCCATTCCTGACAGTAAAGCTTAATATTTACAGAACATTGCATTTTAACAAGAGAGGGTGGGTCATGGAGTTATGCCCCACCCTCTCTAGTTTAACCAGGAAATATCGCAACCTTGATGACTCCATCCTTGCGGTTCTCAAAGACATCGTATGCCTCTTCTATTCTTGAAAGCGGGAAACGATGGGTAATCAGAGGAGTGGTATCTATCTTTCCCTGGGCTATCAAATCAAGGATTTCCCCACAGTCACATCCATCCACACCTCCCGTCTTGAAGATGAGGTTCTTGCCATACATATCAGGAAGCGGAAGCATCTGCGGCTTGTCATACATCGCAACGATGGTGACGATGGCATTAGGACGGGCACACTTCCAGGCAAGCTGGAAGGTATCAGGTCCACCTGCAACCTCCATCACCACATCAGCTCCCCCATGCAGACTATGTTGTTTGACAAATGCCTCACAATCCTCCGGTTCAACAACCATCACCTGCGGATAATGCTTCTGGATGAACTCTCGCCTATCCTTTGATTTCTCACAGACGATGATGTTTCTCGGATTCTTGAGCAGGGTGCAAAGCAAACAGCAGACCCCCGTAGGGCCAGCACCGATAATCAAGACTGTATCCTCTTCCATAATTTCAGATATTCTCGTAGCCCAGAATCCAGTAGCAAGGATGTCGCCAACGAAGAGTGCCTGCTCATCGCTTACCGAATCAGGAATCTTGTTCAAGCCGGTTGTAGCATAAGGAACCCTCACATATTCCGTCTGCCCGCCATCGATTCTGCATCCCAGTGCCCATCCGCCATGTGGAGAAGTACAATTGTTCACGTATCCATGCTTGCAATAGAAGCATTCTCCACAGAAGGTCTCTACATTCACGGTTACTCTGTCTCCCGGCTTCACATGGGAAACCCTCTCCCCTACTTCCTCTACAATGCCTACCATTTCGTGGCCAACAGTAATCCCCGGTACTGCGCGAGGCACAGAACCATGCTTGATATGAAGATCACTGGTGCAGATACTGCTCAACGTTACTCTTACGATGGCATCATGCTCATCTATTATCGTAGGCTTCCCTTTTTCTGTAAAGCCAAACTTTCCTTGCTGGATATATGTAAATGCTTTCACCTTAATTATATATATAAGTATTATTATTCACGTTAAATCATGCTGCGAAGTTACAAAAAACATTTTAATCATACAAGAAAAAATACAGATTCTTTCTCACCTTTTGACCTGTAAACTATTAAAAAGTCTGTCTTTTTTTACAAGTAAGACCATTTTTTGTGATTTTTCAGCAAACAAAACCATAAAATATACTCTGATGTTCAAATAGTTAGCCAAAAATTTGGAGAATAGAATATTTTTTCTTACCTTTGCAAATGAAAGATTTGAATTCAATATTTTTACAAAATATAGCATGTATCAAGATTTAGATTTTACTGATAACAATCACTATCAGGAAGATTATATAGATTCACCGGTTGATGATTTCGACTGGATGCCTAATTTATTTGCCAAGCTCGCAAATCACCTGCGAACTTCAACTTCTGCTGATGTTATCAGACTGGGAACCATCGGCTGCATCAGAAACCATGAGCCGGGAGATGATTCACTCCTCCAATGGGAAGAAGTAGAAACCATGCGTCGCTATATAGATAGCGTTAACAGAGGCTTGGGTGCACCGGAAGATCCCACACTCCAGCAGTTGCTCCATTCTACAGAATGGACTAACTATGGTATTTTTACCATGAACTTTATCTCGGACAAGAACCTCGACTATAAAGGAATCTGTGAGGTTGAAAATACAAATCTCTCATACGCCAGCATGGCTTTTTTAATTGCTCTGGTAAAAGGGATGAGTATGATTAATCTCAAACATCCTTCAGCAAAGGGAGAAAACAATCATATTTTCACATACGTAATTCCAAGTCAATTCTCCACCTTCTCCTTTGCTTCATTCCTCAATGTGGCCAATGCACGTCTCGCTAACAAAGAAGATATTTCTGAACAGGAGATTGAAGAGTTGACCCAACTTGCTTTCAAGAGTCGCTACTGGAAACAAGAGACCTCACTCAAGAGTAAAGACAGCGAGTTGTTCATCTATGTCCTCAAGAACATCATTTCGGAAATTCTGGGACTGAAGCTTGACATCAATGCGGAATCCTTTGCCAAACAGGCAAAGAAGGAAGAGAAAAAGACTGTCACTCCAACTGTAGATAACCATAAGAAGAAGGAGAAGAAGGAAAAGAAAAAAGAAAAGACTATCCTGAAAGATAATTCCAAACCTTCTTTGGCATCTACGATGGTAAAAGTCTTAACAGAGGAGTCCCTCCCGCAAACCAAAGAGAGTCTTATTGATAAGACTATGCAACTCTATCCTACTCTCAAGATAAACTGTTTCAACACCACCCTATCAAGACTCCATAAAAATGAAGTTCTGAATTATTATAATGGTGGACTGATTGGAATAAAAGGCAAAAGATACGGAAGAGGCTACAAGATAATTAGCCGTTTACATAAACATAAGGAAACAGATTAAGGCTAAATTTTGTGCCAAGAAAATCCAAAGGCTAAAGACCATTGGGCTTTCTTGGCACTATTTTTTCTTGAAAGTTTGCAAGATTTTTCCATCAGGCGCAAACAGTTCATTCCTGACCTCAAAAGTTGATGGCTCTGGTTTCACGTTGGGCCATGACTGGTATAACCATCATAGAACTTGTGAATGCGGTGAGAACTTACTTAAAAGCAGTTCAATGACAAAATAATAACCTAAAAAAGAAACTTACTTGTCGTTTATCCGGCAATTAGTCAATTCTACAATTAGACAATTAAGAATTTGATTCTCTATAAGGAGAAAACCACAAAACTGTTTACCTAAAACCACAAAACTACGCATAAACCACAAAGTTGTTTACCAAAAATCACTGCATTTTGTAGCACAAACCACATTCTTGTTTACCTAAACCACTATTCTATTTACCTAAACCACAAAACTGTTTACCAAAAACCACTATTTTGTTTACCAGAAACCACAAAACTGTTTACCTATCCTAGTAAAAAGCAGTTGCTCATCTTTTGGTAAATAGAAATGTGGTTTTTACCTAGTTAAATTCATGAGAAAAACAGGTAAACAGAAATGTGGTTTATGAGAAAAATCGATGAACGTTCTGCCAGGTAAACAGTTTTGTGGTTTTTAAATTCTTATTCAGTTGCTACTAAAGAAAAAAAATAAAAGTCTAGACAACTCCTTTAGGCGTTTTACATAACATACTAATATACTGATAGTTATACACATATTCAAATTGTATTCAGGTGCCTGATTTCAAATAGAATAAGATAAAAAACAGTATCTTATCAAGATAAAAACCACAAAACTGTTTACCTGAAACCACTATTTTGTTTACCAGAAACCACAAAACTGTTTACCTAAGAATAAAAGACTGATATAAAAATGATATAACTTATTACATATCAAATTATAACACGGGATTTGGTAAATAATTAATATAACCTCAAAATGGAATGAATTATATACATGACATTTCAGGTAAACAGTTTTGTGGTTTTGATGATAAGCCATTCTTAAAAGTAGGTAAACAGAAATGTGGTTTTACATATCAAAAAGAGGAAGTACGGTACTCCCCTACTTCCTCTTCTGTTTTCTTGTTCTGCTTAGCCTCTATAGAATACAGGCATGAATGAACCGACACAGTCAAAAAATTCTTGTGCCAGCCTTTCAAGACCCGATGTTTTCAAAGCAGCAAAATCATCATCACTAGCAGCAATACAGAATCTGTCATTCTTGATTCCTATGAATTTGCATCTGCCCAACAGGGCTTGCTGACTGGTATCCTGTACCATCGAAATAAACTGATTCCATTGCTCAAAACCTTGAGTCGTGTCTACTTCTATCTTCTTGTCAGGATTCTGATATACATGCGCAAAAAGATCTCCCTGCTGCGTGGCATCATCAGATGTTTTCTTTCCCCTATTACGGTTTATTTTTTCATTCAGACGACGAGCAATATCTGCATCTTTATCTCCGATATGATTGATACCTACATCCGTCCGCTTGATATGGAAGATAACATATTCAGGATCTCCCTTATGCTTTCCGTTCCGATAAATAAAGTCTTCTTCAGAAAATTCATCAAATACGATATCTGTCTCACTGCGACTAGCCATTCTGTTGAGATCTTCCCTTACCACATCAAGTACCTGTTTTCTGAATTGCGAGAATTTAGGATATTTATTCATCACAGGCTCCCCCTTGTCGTCAAGCAGAATATTGCCATGTTCATCAAGTTCTACCAGACCCAAATACTGTTTCATCGGCAAAAACTCAACCTTAACATCCAAGCTCTTGTCTAGTCCCATCTGACGAAGCAGATATATATAGAGTCGAGGTGTATTCACCTTCTTGGAATATTTAGCAATCATGGAGATATGGTGAATATATCCCTGACGCATATCAAAAAGGCTCATAGTGAGTTTTGGATCTATCTCAAGTATTACTTCACCCTTGATGCGTTCTACTTTCTCACCATCGCTCTTTGTATAGCCTTTCTGCGTTGTCGGAATCTCGATGTTTGAAAATACGTGCTGTATCTTCTCTGTCTTGCTATCCGTCTTTACACGCACCGACAGGTTGAGGATATCGTTCTTCAGCGTATCACGCAGATTCTTATAATTATGAAACTCCGTTGATACCTGAAAATCCTTGATGTCTATTTTGATGGGCGGAATCTCCATAACAGCATGCTCTATTCCTTTCTCGAAAAGATAGTCGGAGCGTGCATCTCCAAGCACTCTCTTCTCGGTAAAATACTCTTCAACATACTTCTGCAGATGGGTACTTGCAACCATCAATATGTTTTGTTGCAATAATGTATATTGCTTATCCAATTTTGTCAGCGAAAAAGGTGTGTTAATCCACACCAGATTCTTGTTTCCTTTTGGTTCACTCATATAAAAACCACATTTCTGTTTACCATAAACCACAAAGTTGTTTACCTAAAACCACTTTTTTATTTACTTAAAACCACATAAATATTTACCCGAAACCACCAAGCTATTTACCATAAACCATATTCCTATTTACCTAAAACCACTTTTCTATTTACCATTTCAAACATAACTCATTATTAATCAAGTTATTATGCTTTCTGTAATAAATAAGAGATATATAATTTATTATAAAGAATAATCTATAATTATCATTCTTTTGGTAAACAAAAATGTGGTTTTTGTAGGAACTTATACCTTATTTTTAAGCTTAGCGCTTTTTTAGGTAAACAGTTTTGTGGTTTTCACCCTTTTAATAACTACTTTTTGTTTGCTTACTTTTTCAAGTAATCCATCAGGATATTGTAGAGCAGATTTTCCTGTGGGATATCATCTGAGAGGCATTTCATCTTCAGGAGAAGGAGTTCTTCCTTGTTAAGATATGTAGCCACACTCGTTCTAGTGCGTCTTTCCTCTGCAGTCCAGTAACTTTTTCTCTTGCGACCACCTTTAGATATATTTTTATCCTCTTCGCTTTTTGCCATTTCTGTGTTTAATAAACTAGGTCGGTCGTTCATACCCATATTTTCAAGAGACTCACCAATTTCTTCTAAATTTCTTTTTGCTACAGCCATAATTCTTATATTTTATAAGTTTATCTTCTTTTGTTTTATTATTACATGTTTCAACCTACCCTATCAAGATTAGATTTTGATGTTGAACATGCGCTTGATAGCAATTTCGTAATCGATACCTGTACTTGAGTAAGGTGCATATTCGAATATGCTTTGTCCGTGTGCCTGAGCTTCCAGGAACTTTACAGAGCGTCGGATACGGCAAGGCAGAATTAAGTCGCCATGTTTTTCGCCTAAAAGTTTGCTCAACTGCTTGGTAATCTTGGTTCGTTCATCTACCATAACTGGCAGGAGTCCAAGTAATTCCAAATTATCGTTCATGTGGAACTCTTTCACTTCATCCATTACGCTGAGTACTTCACTTACTCCCTTGACAGATAATGCTTCCATCTGTACAGGAATCAAAATCTTGCTCGCTGCAACCAAAGCATTATAAGTGTTCTTGGAAAGTGCTGGAGGACAGTCGATGAAAATGTAGTCGAAATCATCAAATACGTTTTTCAGTCCTTCTCCTGTCATGTCATGGCAATCGTTGTCTTGCAAGCATCCCAGTAATACCGTGTAGCTCTTCATCTGTTCTCTCAGTGAAGGACCTCCTGGAAGGTGTTGTTCTATATTTTCCATCTGAGCTGATCCTGGAACTGCATATACTCCATTTTTACATTTGTAGACTGGCACACCACTCTGTTTGCACATGGCGTTGTATATGTTATCATATTCGTTATCTCTCACTCCGAAAAGCGAAGAGAGGTTGCATTGTGGGTCTAAGTCTATTACCAGAACCCTGAGATTGTGATTCAACCGGACTATGCCAGAAGCCAGAGACTGCACAGTAGCCGTCTTGCCTACTCCACCCTTGTTGTTTACTACTGCAACAATTTCCTGTAGTTCATGTTTCATATTTCTTTTTTCCTTATTTCACGTTATTGTTTAATACAATTTACATATATTAGAATTGCTGGCAATTAGAATAAACGGATTGACTTATATTCTTTCGTCCGGAAAGACTAAAAGTCTTATTTCTGGATTATCTAATATTCTTAAGTTCTAATATTGGTTGCAAAAATAGCCAAAATAGTTGATATAAAAGAATTTATCTTCTTATTTCTTTGTAAATATCCTCTTTTTTATACTTTTCTAACAATCTTCATGAAGAATAAGCATCACTTCGAATGTATTACTAAACGAAAATATGGATATCCTAATAGACGGACAAATTGATTAAACTTATATATGAATATTCTATTATACATATATTTGTATAGACATTTATGCTAATAAATGATTATACTGAGATATGAATAAACTTATTTATGTATAGCTATATAAACAAAAGAACAAATAAACTAATATACGTAAAGCCTTATGTTATGATAAACGAAAATACAAAACTACGTTTAAACTAAAATACTAACTGCCAGCAATTATAGTAATCTAATGATTGGCGAGATAAACATGTATATTTCAAACCTAACATGTTAACACTTTATTATTCAGCATTTTGATTATTCTTTTTGTAGAATATCTATCATGTATAAAGTTAGAATGTTCGTTTAGTCTAATTGTCTAATAAACTAAAATACGTATGTTCAACAGAAATAGTTTATATAAGATATGTTAATTTTTCCTCTAAGTGCATACAACCTATTGAAATTTTCAGTATCTTTACAGAGTTAAACTGATGTCGAACCTTTAAAACTATAACATCATGAAAATTGGTATTCCAAAAGAGATTAAGAATAATGAGAACCGTGTTGGAATGACACCAGCAGGAGTAGCTGAATTCATTCGACATGGTCACGAAGTGATGGTTCAGCATACGGCTGGAGAGAACAGCGGATTTGTTGATGAAGCGTATGAAAAGGTAGGAGCCATAATCTTACCCGACATTCAGAGTGTATATCGTGAGGCGGAAATGATAGTAAAGGTGAAAGAGCCTATCGCTGAGGAATATCCACTAATCCATCAAGACCAGCTTGTATTCACTTATTTCCATTTTGCCTGTGACAAGGAACTTACCGATGCCATGCTCAAGAGTGGTGCTGTCTGTCTGGCTTATGAGACTGTGGAGACAGATAACCACCATTTGCCTTTACTCATTCCGATGAGTGAAGTAGCTGGAAGAATGGCCATTATTAATGGTGCTTTTTATCTGCAGAAGACAAAGGGAGGAAAAGGAAAACTGATGAGTGGTGTACCTGGTGTGAACCGCGTCAAGGTTTTGGTATTGGGCGGCGGAACCGTAGGAGAAGCTGCAGCAAGAATGGCTGCAGGAATGGGAGCTGATGTATGGATTACAGATATCAGTTTACCTCGTCTTCGTCAGTTAGAGATGGAGCTGCCTATCAATGTACACACGCTCTATTCCAACGAGCATAATATTCGTAGAGAATTGGCAGATGTGGATATCGTTGTGGGTAGTGTGCTCGTACCAGGCGATAAGGCGCCGCATCTTATCACGAAAGATATGTTGAAATTGATGGAGCCAGGAACAGTACTTGTTGATGTAGCAATCGATCAGGGTGGCTGTTTCGAGACATCGCATCCAACCACACATTCTGATCCGACATATATGGTCGATGGAATCGTTCATTATGCAGTAGCTAATATTCCTGGTGCTGTGCCGAATACCTCTACTACTGCCTTGACCAATGCTACGCTGAAATATGCATTGGCGCTTGCTGATAAGGGTTGGCGAAAGGCCTGCAAGGAGGATAAAGCCCTGTATAGGGGTTTGAATATCGTAAATGGAAAGGTGGTATTCAAGGCCGTAGCGGATGTCTTCGGACTGGAATATGAAGAAATGATACTCTAAGTAGAGTAGGGGAGGGTTCCATAACACAAAAGCTATGGGATCCTCTTTAAATAATGTATTACGGAGAACAGAATACACTTTGTTTGATTTGAACGTTTACTGATAGCATTTTTTTAGAGAAAAAGACTTAAAAACCGGGAAAATGTAAGGAAAATAGGAGAAAATGCAGGAATATGTGTATAAAATAAGTTAATTTTGTAACATGATGCTACAGTTTTAGATATTTTTTATACTTTTGTGCCATGAACATGAAGTTTAACTAACATTCAGTTATTATGAAGAAGAAAAAAAGCTTGTTGCTTTTCTTGGCAGCAACTTCAGCCAGCTTTGTGCAGGCAGCCCTTCCAGTTCATACCAGTTTTGCGGCTGGTATTGAAAATGT
Organism: Segatella copri; assembly: GCA_021622245.1. GTDB lineage: Bacteria > Bacteroidota > Bacteroidia > Bacteroidales > Bacteroidaceae > Prevotella > Prevotella copri_J. The sequence goes on from JAJVTK010000036.1 coordinate 28,407, forward strand.
GCAAGAAAAAGGTCATACCTTTGTAAAAGGAAGAGTGATTGATTCCGAGGGAAATCCTCTGGTAGGTGTCACGGTGCAGATCGAAGGCACAAGCTATGGCGTTATCACAGATGCTGATGGTAACTACATACTGGAATTTCCATCTATGGCGCATCCTAAAATTGTATTTTCCAGCATTGGTTACAAATCGAAGAGTATTGAATTTCGTGGTGTAAAAGAGCAGAACATGATGCTGGAGTTGGATCATGTTGCGCTGGATGATCTCGTTGTCATCGGTTACGGTAGCAAGAGCCGTAGGAATGTAACTACCGCTATCTCTACCGTGAGTCAGGAACAGATAAGCAAGTTGGCTGCTACCACACCAACCCTCGATGGTCTTCTTCAGGGTACTGTAAAGGGCGTATTGGCTACTACCGCAAATGGTGAGCCTGGTTCATCTCTCAAGTTAAACATCCGCGGTATTACATCTCCTTATCCTAAATCGGGTAAAGGTAACAACAACCAGCCTCTTTATGTCATTGATGGCGTTCCTACCTTTATGGAGGATACCGGCATCAACCCGCTCATCAATATCTCACCAAACGATATTGAGAGTATCGATGTGCTGAAAGATGCCGCAGCTACTGCGATCTATGGATCACGTGGAGCCAATGGTGTCGTTATTGTCAAGACCAAGAACGGAAAGCGCAATGAGAAGACCAAGGTAGATTTCGGCTACACATTCTCGTTCAGTAATCCTATCAAAAACTATAAGCCATTGAACATTTCTGAATACAAGAATGTGCAGGACGAGATTCTGCGTAATACTGTAAATAGCATGAACGGCGGCAGTTCGATGGTGAATATGTATGGCGTAGCCGACTATCTGAGCCAATTTGGTAACATCGGATATAATGCCGAGACGGGTGTCTATACATATGATGGACTTAATGAGAGTCTCTTTGGTACGACGAATACCAACTGGGCTAAGGAGGTGATTAACAAGAATGCGCCTACCCACCAGTATAATGTAGCCATCAGAGGTGGCAGCAACAGGACCAACTATTCATTCTCCTTCAACGGTATGAACCAGGAAGGTCTGCTCATCAACGACCGTATGGAGAGATATGGTGCCAGACTCTCTTTGGATTCTGAAATCAATAAGTATATCACCGTGGGTGGTGTACTCGACTATACCTACTCTTCTCGCAAGAGCGGAAGCAACGATCCTGCATTGGGTTATGACAACGACTCATGGAAGACTCGCCCAGACCTGACCGTACGCGATGCAGACGGTAACCTGAATCGAGTAGATAAGTTTGGCGAATATACAAGTAGCTATATGGATGCAAGTCCGGTGGGAAAACTCCAGAGAAAGACCCAGTATGAGAACGACCAGTTCTCCGGAAATGCCTATATTGACATCAAGCCTATTGAAGGTCTTACCCTCCATGCTGATGCCAACATATCCCGTTTCATCTTCAGCAACAGCTATTTCTCTCCGAAAGTTTCCTTGCCGGAACAGTATGAGACAGAACCAACTTCTACGCTCGCAGAGGCTAACTATCGCAACACGAATACGTCTATCAACTTCCGTGCTGACTATAAATTCAAGATTACTGACGACCATCGCTTCGACGTGATGGCTGGTTATAGTGCTGACAGGTATTGGAGCAAGGAACACGACCAGGCTTATAGTGGTTTTCCTAACGATGATGTATTGAACAATGCCAGTTCTGCAACTACCGTCAACAAGCCTATGGAGACTTATTCCAAGAGTGGACTCAATTCCCTCTATGGCCGTTTGAGCTATGATTTCCTCTCACGTTATCTGCTTGATTTCAGTCTTCGTTCCGATGAGTCATCAAAATTTGGACCGGGTAACAAGCGCGGTACTTTCCCTGCAGTTTCTCTGGCCTGGCGCATCAATCAAGAGCCTTTCCTGGAATCTGTAAGAGATATTGATGATCTGAAGTTCCGTTTGAGTTGGGGTAAGACAGGTTCTACCAATGTATCCGACTTCTCTTACATCCAGTATTTCAACTCCAATATCTATGGTGGACAGAGTGCCATTACCTTAGCCACTACTTATCCTAACAAGAATATCAAGTGGGAGATGACTACAGAGTACAATGCCGGTGTTGACTTCTCGTTCTTCAATGGCAGACTGAACGGTAGCTTTGATATCTATCACCGTAAGACAGATGGCGCCTTGGCTCCAGCTCCTATCGCCTTGGAGTTTGGTATCGGTACATTCTACAGCAATATTCTCGACCTGACCAATAATGGTTTCGAGTTCTCTATCGGAGGAGATGTGGTTCGCACCAAGGATTTCACCTACAATACGATGCTCAGTATCTCATCCAACAAGAATAAGATAACCAAGCTCAATGGTTCTACACTCGACATGATGCACCAGGAGCTCTACATGGAAGGTCATGCGATGGGAACCGTGAAGGGTTACAAGGTGGCTGGTATTTTCCAGAGTCAGAAACAGATTGATGAACTGAATTCTCAGGCACAGGCAAACGGATATGATTTCTATCAGAATGGCGCTCACGTAGGCGACTATATGTTTGTGGATACAGATGGCAACGGGTATATTACCGAGGCAGACCGTACGGCTATCGCCAATCCGGAGCCAAAGGTGTTCGGAGGTTGGTCTCATACCTTATCTTATAAGAACCTCACCCTATCAATGCTCTTCCAGTATCAGTTTGGAGGTCATGCATACTACAGTACTATGCAGGAATCTGCAGCCGGTAGTCTGGGTCAGAGTATTCTGAGAGAAATGTACGGCAATACCTGGACACCGGATCGCACGGATGCCAAGTATGCTCAGCTGGTATGGTTGCCTGCAAGCACGGACAATACAAATATCAACGACCGCTATGTATATTCCAACTCATATTTCCGTCTGAGAAATATCACGCTCTCCTATAATTTCGAGCCATCTCTTCTGGAGCGCCTGCACATCAGCGGAGCATCTGTGTTCTTCACAGCCACCAACCTGTTTACCATTACTAACTGGCCAGGTTTGGATCCAGACATGTCGGCAACAAATGCCTTTTTAAAGACAACAGAGAACAAGGACGTTTATCCAATGAGCCGTTCTTTCTCCATCGGTCTGAAATTACAATTCTAACTTATACAAAGACTGTAGATTATGAAACATATAAGATTTCAATTTCTTACGCTCCTTTCAGCCACAGCACTGACTCTTACATCGTGTGACCTGATAGGTAGCCTCGACGGCATCGAACCAGAACATGTGGTTACTGATGACAATTATATCACTGATGTCTCAACTGCACAGACGGCGCTCAATGGTGTCTATGCCTCATGGCGCAGCACGGGTGTATCTTACCTGCGCTATGGAATGTCGTCTATGGCTCATACCCAGACTCAGTCGATGGCAATGGGGGCGGATGAGTTTGCTGCCGAGAATATCGAGACCAATAACAGTAATGTGGAGACGGCTTATACCGCCTACTACAATGTGATTAATACGGCCAATACCTTCCTGGTACATATCAACAAGAATATACCAGGACTGAGCGAGGAGAAACGTACAGAGATGATTGCAGAGGCCCGTTGCCAGCGTGCTTTGGCTTATCTCACTCTCCTGAAATGTTTCGGAGAATACTGGAAGCAGGATTCTCAATACGGAGTCTGTCTCTTCAAGGATGAGTTGGTAAGAGATAACCAGGTTCGTCAGCGTTCATCTGTGGCTGAAACTTACAAGTTGATATCTGATGATCTCGACTATGCCATCGCCCATTGTGAACAGCATCCGGCAGATCATTATCACATGAGTTCTGTTTTCGCCAAGGCTTTGAAAACCAAAATGTATATGGCTCAGGATAATTATGCTGAAGCTGCAAGACTGGCAGAGGAAGTGATCAGTGAGGCTGAAGCAGCTGGTTATGGTTTGGAAAGCGATTATGCCAAGATCTTCGACGAACAGTTTAATTCTCAGGAGATGCTCTTTGCTCCTTATACAGCCAATCCAAGTGAGTTGATGGACTCAAACTGGTATATGTTTTCTCCAGGTTCACTCCTCAAGAAGGTGGCAGATGATTTAGTTCCAGATGATGAAACAGGTGGAGATATTGTTATTCCAAACCCAGGAGATGGTGGGGACGTTGTTGTTCCTGATCCTGATGGTTCTTCTGATGGTAGTGCTTCTGGCGATGGTGGTGTTGTTATTCCAGGCGGCGATGGTGGAGTAGTCATCCCAGGCGGTGATGGAGGCGTAGTTATTCCTGGTGGTGATGGCAGTGATTTCCCATTCTTCCCAGGTGATGAAGATGTAGCTTCATACGATGCGCTATATACATGGGCCTATAAGGGAGATGCCATGAACGGTATTGGAAAATATAACAAGTTGACTCCTGAAATGTTCTATGCTGACTCTTATTACTTCATGCGCCTTGCCGAAGTCTATTATATCGCTGCCGAAGCAGAGGCTCGTCAGGGTCAGTATGCTAAGGCTCGTACGCTCTTGACTACAGTCATCGAACGAGCTGGATATACTGAGGACGATGTGAACGCTATTGCCGACGGCGATCTGCTGGGTGAAATTCTCAAGCATAAGTTGTGTGATATGAGTAACGAAAATCTGGAAGAATGGTTCGATCTTTGCCGTTATAACCGTCAGGGTGGTTTCGAGAGTTGGACAGAAGATGAGAAAGCAGAACTTCCTAGCTTCCGCCGATATCTTCTTCCTATACCAAAGGCATCTATTGGAGCCAATAATCTTCTGGTTCAGAATCCGGAATATGTGAATCAATAAACATTATATAATAAATAAAATCGAGAAAAAATGAATAAGATGAAAATGAAAACTTGCATGATGACACTTGCCGGTCTTGTACTTGCAATGGCTGCCAGCGCGCAGAATTTTGAGATGAAAGGTAAGGTTAAAGGTAACGTGGACGGCTGTTCTGTCATGTTGCAGAAGTATGGATTGGAAGGTGTTACCAATCTGGATAGTGTTACAATCAAGAATGGTGAGTTCACCCTCAAGGGGGTAGTTAACCAGCCTGAGCAGTATCAGATGGTTATTGATATGAACAAGCCTGGTACAGCTGAGCCTGACTATCAGAAAATATTCTCAACAAGAGTCTATGTAGAGAATAAGCCGATGACCTACGATGTAGATCTTACCGGTTTTCCTGCAGAGCGTGATATGAGTATGATAGAGCCTGTTGTAAAGGGTTCTACCACTCAGGATATTTATCAGGCTTATCTTGAACTGATGTCACCTATTCAGGACAAGATGCACAAGATGGATGATAGTATCAACCAGACTACCGATTTGGCACAGCGTGTAGCCCTTGCCAAGGAAGCCATCAAGTTGCAGGAGGAAATGCGCCATCAGACCAGTCTGTTTATTCAGCAGCATACTACTTCTCTGGTAGCCTTCGACTTGCTTCTCGAGAGTTTCTCTTCTTTACCAACCCCATATACCTCTCAGCAGATTGACGAGATGATGGGCTGGTTGAAGAACGACTGGAGTTCTTCTGCACAATATCCGATGCTGCAGATGCAGGCAGAGATGGCAAAGCATACAGCTATCGGCAACCATTATATCGATGGTACCGTTGTCACTCCTGAGGGCAAGCAGGTGAAGCTTTCTTCACTTATCAAGAAGGGTGAATACACCATGTTGGAGTTCTGGGCTTCCTGGTGTCGTCCATGCCGTCAGGAGATTCCACATCTCAAGAAGGTACACGAGAAATACAAGGATTTCAACATCATCAGTATTTCCGTAGATGAGAGAGATGCCGACTGGAAAAAGGCAATGGCCAAGGAAGGAATGACCTGGACACAGGTTCGCAATCCTGAAGGTTTTGGCGGTATGGTGATGGGCGAGTATGGCATCAATGGTATTCCAGCCTGTCTCATCCTAGATAAGGATGGCAATTTCTATAAGACCAACATGCGTGGTGCTTATCTTGATGCTTTCTTATACGATTACTATAAGAAATAAAATAGTTTAGTGCATAAAAATATTCCCCGATATGAATCCTCAGTATTCCTGCAGGATTCGTATCGGGGAATTTTGTTGATGATTTGTATGAAGGATAGATTTTCACCTACTGAAAATCCATCATTGTAACTTTACCATGCTTCCAGTTTATCTGCAATCTCTGGCATCTTATCCTTGGTGAATACAGGATTCTTGCCTTCCTTCTTCTGTTGGCGATAGTCTTTCAACAGGAAGACGGCCTGACGGGAAAGCAGGACGATGGCTGCGAGATTGCAGAGGGTGAGAAGAGCCATCGTGATATCTGCAAAACTCCATGCAAAATCCAGAGATACTACCGCTCCAACCATTACCATTGCTGCTACAGCAAGACGATAGACAAATACACCCAGCTTGGAGTCCCTGATATATCTCACGTTGGTTTCTCCATAATAATAATTGCCGATGATGCTACTAAAGGCAAACAGCCATATCATTACCGCAACAAACGGATTGCCGATGCTTCCGATTTCGTGGGTCAGGGCATCCTGGGTGAGTTGAATTCCATTTGAAGCCGTAAGATCCACACCGCTCACCAGAATAATGAATGCAGTGCAGGAACATACTACCAGCGTATCTGTAAAAACACCCAAAGCCTGTATCAATCCCTGTTTTACAGGATGACTGACAGTAGCTACCGCAGCTGCATTTGGTGCACTACCTTCACCTGCCTCATTACTGAACAGACCTCGCTTGATACCCTGTATCACAGTAACACCAAGAACTCCGCCAGCAGCCTGATTGAATCCGAAAGCATTCTCAACAATGGTAAGCAGAACCTTTGGCAGACTGGTGATATTCCAAACAACAACACCTACAGCTATCAGAAGATAAACGACAGCCATCACAGGAACCACGGTAGAAGAGAACTTAGCCACTCTATGGATGCCACCGAAGATGATGAGCAGGGTGAGCACAGTGAGGGCAATTCCCATGGTGGCAGGTTCTATGCCAAAAGCCTTCTGCCATGCCAGACAGATAGTATTGCTCTGCACTGAATTATAGGCAAAGCCGAAGGTGATGATCATCAGCACGGCAAAAAGAATACCCATCCATCCTTTTCCCAAACCATACTTCATATAATAGGCCGGTCCGCCATAGAACGATGTTTTGCCTTTCCGCTTGTAAAGTTGGGCGAGAGTTGATTCTATGAAAGCGGATGCAGAGCCCAGTAAAGCCAGCATCCACATCCAGAATACGGCTCCCGGACCACCGATGCTGACAGCAGTAGCCACACCGGCAAGGTTACCGGTGCCAATACGGCTAGCCAATGCTACCACGAATGCCTGGAAGGAAGAGATGTGTTTCATTTCGCCATCCACTTTCACCTCCATCGACAGTTCATCGTGTCCTATCTCTTCCGGTTGTACCTTGTCGGGATGAAGCAGCAGCCTGATCATCTCTCTGATAAGGCGGAACTGGACGAAACGAGTACGCCAAGTGAAAAACAGGGCACAGCATATCAAGACGGTGATGATGATATACGACCAAAGAAAATCGCTAACCTGAACTAAAATGTTTTGTATTGAATCTATCATTTATCTATTTAAAACTTTTTATTTCTTTACTTTTTTATAACCTTCAGAACCTGGTCAGCAATACTTTTCATTCCCTTGATAGTAGGGTGACCGTTTTTCTTGTCAATATCATGAAGAGCAATGGCTGGAACCTGATATTTGTTGCAGATCTTTTTTACCGACTCATTGATTACATCCTTGAGTTCAGAGTTTAAGATGAAATATACCTCTACATTAGGATAATGCTGTCGTATATCTGAAAGCAGCTTGGCCATGGCTGGGCGGAAACAATACAAATCTGCGCGCTTCCAGTCGCTATACTGATAGTTGCCGAGCGGGGCATCAGCCCAGTTGTCATTCGTAGCACCGCAAATCAGGATGATATCCGGATTGCCAAGAAGAGAACTGCGGGTGATGAAAGAACGGTCGGTATAATCTTCGTCACGATAGCCAGTGTTGCAGATGGTAGCACCAGAATAGGAATTGATATTTCCCATCTTATAGCCTCCTTCCTTGATAACTTGCCACCACCAGGTTTGCTCAACCTTGTTTACATCTGTAGTTTCTGGTGGAGTAGTAGGTGAGTACCAGGTGGCATAACCCTTAGGAATGAACCCCTCGAAAGTGGAATACGAGTCACCGAGAACGGCAACGGTCTGCTTCACCTGTGCCATGAGCGGCATGAAGGTGAGCATAATGAAAGAAATGAAAATCGTAAATCTTTTCATGATGCTTGTTCTTGTTTTAATGCTTCTTATGTAATTCTGCTGCAAAAGTAATATAAATATGTGAATAGACAAAAAATATCGGAGGAAAATTCATCTTTCTGTTTCTATTTTTGTCTAAAACTAAGCATGATTTGAGTTATACCATAATTTTATCATGTACGCGCTCAAGCGCATATGCACGCAAGCGTACGCATGCATATATATAATAATGTATACACAAAAAATCGTCATGCTAAAGTCTTTATAAATGTTAAATACTTGCTGAAAAAGCAACTTTTTTGCGAAAAGATTTGGTGGAATGGAAAATAGTTAGTACTTTTGCACTCGCTTTTGAGAAATACACTTTCTCTTAGCAACAAAAGAAAGAGTTCTTTGAAAGATTTTACATAAACAGACAAGTAGTACAAGAAGCG
>JAJVTK010000065.1:0-5085 GCA_021622245.1 Segatella copri
TGACAATTGCCTCGGTAAGCACATTTACTTCTTGTAAAGACTACGATGATGACATCAGCAGCTTGCAAAAGCAGATTGATGATCTTAACAAAATCGTGAAAGAGATCCAGAGCCAAATCAACGCTGGAGCTATTCTTGACGATGTTCAATCTACAAACGATGGTCTCACCATCAAGTTGACAAAGAACGGCAAACAAGAAACTTACAACATTACTAATGGTAAGGATGGTGCAAAGGGTGACAATGGTGCTGCCGGTCAGGATGGTACAGTCTGGAAGATTGGTGAAAATGGAAACTGGTGGTCTTCTGAGAAAGGTGGAGAATGGAAAGACACTGGCATGCCATCAAGAGGAGAAAAGGGTGCAGCTGGTACAGCTGGTACTCCTGGTGCAGCTGGTGCAGCTGGTACTCCTGGTAGGGATGGCAAGTACTATGAGCCAAATGCATCTACTGGTACATTCTGGGTGGTTGACGGCGAGACCAAGACAGATACCGGTATCTCTTATGTAAGTGCCAATACTCTTACTGCCATTTGGACAGAAGATGCTCTTACACTCAATAATGTAAGTGGTGTCGAAGGCGGCAAGGTGGTCATCAATTTGACTAGCAAGCTGTTGTCTTTAGTATTTAGTCCAAAGGCTTATTGGGAAGGTATTGAGACTATTCCAGTTTACTCCTTCGACTACAATCCTATTGAATTGGAGAAGGCAGATGTAACAAAGAATCAGATAGGCGACTTGGGTACAGAAAATTCAGGAAAGCATGTATCAATCGTTCCTGATGCTGTAGCTTCTTACTATCTCAATCCATCTAATGCGTCAGTTGACACTAAAGATCTCAGCCACTTCTCATTCTTGATTAACACTGCAGACATTTTGAATACTCGTGCTTCTAGCAACGATATCAAGGTTACAAAGGTGGACAAGGAAGATGGTATGATTAAAGTTCACTTCGGTATGGCTAACGGAAATGCTTTGACAGAAACAAACAATAAGGTTGATGTTGCAGCACTTCGCTACAAGTATGCTATCAAGAAGGGAGATAAAGAAGTAAAGGATACACTCGTAACTTCTGACTTTGCTGCTCTCAAGCACTTCAAGATTACCAGCTTCACTATCAACAAGGTTGCTGCTAAGGGTACCGTTGATGAGCAGAACGCTTCTTGCCAGACATTGGCTACTACAGCAGAGTCTGCTGTGAAAGATGTTCATGCTCCAGTCTTGACTATTGCATACAATGATGTGGATGGTATTCACCTCGATGATTGGATGGATGTTCACTATAAGATAAACAACCAATATGCTCTCTGGGGTGGTCAGACCACAATTAACGAGCAGAACTTCAAGCTGAAGTATGAGTTGATTGGCTACATTTCTCCTAACTATGATACCAACGAGAGTGATCACGCAACAATCGAAGGCGACCTCTTCAAGGTAAAGGGTTACAAGGATGACGCTACTGGTCGTCAGATTATTGGTCGTACTCCTCTTGTACGTGTAACTTTGGTTGATGGCAACTCTGGTGATGCTATTGCTTCTGTTGGTTACATCAAGGTTGAAATTACAGATATAAATGCAACTCCTGAAACTGTTGAATCTGATGGTATCAAGAAGGATTATACTGTAGGTTGTACAGGTAATGCCTTGGATGGCGTACAGGCTATCACATGGGATGAGGTTGAGAGCAAGGTTCTCGCTAAGATTGATATGAGTAAGTCTGAATTCGAGGCAAACTATACATTTGTAGATAATATTCAGTATACTCCTAATGCTCAAAACGGCTTCGACGTACTTACACCAAGCGTTGGTACTGTAGTTAGCACAACAGATGCTGTTGGCGGTCACCAGACTAATGTTTTGAAGTGGACAGTTACAGAAAACGAGGCTTATCAGTTGTTGAAGAAGGATGGCGATGTAATCACAGTATGGGTTAAGTTCGCTCCTAAGGCTACAGCAAGAGCTTTGAAGGACATCTATGTTAAGTTGTCTTGGACAGCACCAAAGGTTCACAACACACCAACTGCAACCATCAAGGACTCTGACAAGAAGGCTGCTGCTTGGCATAAGGCAAACACAAACGCCGCAGGCTTCGACCAGCTCCATATTCAGGTAGGTAACGCTACCCAGGCAGGTGCAACATGTGAGTTCGACAATCTGGTAGTAGCTAGTACATTCAACTCTAAACTTGTTGATATTGTCAAGAATCAGATTAAGGATCAGTATGCAGCTCTCGCTGGTGCAGCTAGCGTAACATACAAGTTTGCTCCTACCGCAGATCAGTCTCACAAGACATTCTATGGTGCTAAGAGCAATACTAAATATGATATCTCTGTGAGCACAGATGGTACTACAATCTCTGCATCTGCAGGTACTGTTAGTCATAAATTGGCAACTATCACAGCAACAGATGGTACTATCAGTATTGAGAAGAATGATTTCACAAAGGATATCTTGAACAAGTGTGGCAGCGTTTCTGAACTTGCCGACGCATTGACATTTACAGTCCTTGCAGATGTAAAGACTTGTGATCCTGCATCAGACTTGATCAACTTGACCAATAAGACATTCGATGTAAAGGTTATCAAACCTCTCTTCGTAAAGAGTGTATCCGTTGCAGCAATGACATTGAACAATTACCAGTCAATGACTAATATTCCTGTTAAGTTCGAATTTGTTGATTTCAACAACTATACTCAGGCTAAATTCTGGGCTAATAGTAATCCGAAGGTTGCATTCAAGGACTTCTATAAGATTGCATCTATTAAGAAGGATGGCGACATTACCACTAACTATAGTGGTGCTTGGAAGAAGATTGATGAAAGCGACATCAAGGTAACTTACACTCCGGGCACACTTGCTGTAAGCGATGGCGTAATATCCGACTATGGTAAGGTTTCTTTGGTACAGGTTAACCAGAGCCGTGCAAATGGTTTCGATGTTAAGATACCTGTTGCTATTACATACAACTGGGGTACATTGTACACCGATATCCAGTTCCATGTAAATCCTGCATCTGCAGCTGCTAGAAAGCACTAATTAGAAACAAAAGACTATATCAAGGAGGGCGGAGCGAAACTCCGTCCTCCTTTCTCTTAAATATAAGCTGTATGAAATCTTTGAAATTAATTATTTTTCTCATTACATCTGTGCTGATGCTAAGTTTGAGTTCTTGCAACTCATGTAGCTCCAAGAAGGAAGAACCACAAGGTCCTTCTCCTACGAAGTTTGAAGAAAGCATGACAGGGAAAGACACCCTTGCCGTCAAGCAATTGGTAGACAAATTCTTTACCTATGCTAAAGAAAAGAACTTCACAGAGGCAGCAGGTATGCTTTATCGTGCAGCTAACGACCTGAAGGAAGAACCTCAGCCATTAAACAACGATGAAATGGCAGAAGTCAAGCACATGTTAGAGCTTTTTCCAATGGTAGATTACCGTATCGAGTATATCAAGTTTGATGAAGCTAATCTCAATGAAGTTCTCTGCTATGTCATCATGAAGAAAGCTGATGGCGAAACGCCTGAGATATCCACCAAGATGTTCTTCAAGCCTGTCAACTACATGGGTAACTGGCTGCTCTGTCTCAACAATACCGAATATGGTGACAAAGGTGTAGTTGATCCTGACAAACGAGACTCCGTAGAAAAGAACTTCCAAAAAAAGGAAAAGGCAAAGGCAAAGACAAAGGAGAAAGTGAAATAGAATAAGGCAAAACAAAAATAGTTTACTATTCTGTTAAGTATAAACCATAAAAACATTAGACTATATGAAGATTAAACTATTTATGACTTCAGTGTTGCTCGCCATCGGCTCTACTGCCGTTATGGCGCAAGCATCCTACACAGACAAGGATGGAAACGAATATCAGTTTAAGCGTCACTGGTTCCTGGATGTTCAGGCTGGTGGGCAATATACTGTGGGTGAGGCAAGCTTCTCTGACTTGCTTTCTCCTAACTTCCAGGGTGCCATCGGCTACCAGTTCTCTCCTGTTTTCGGACTCCGTGGTCAGATAAACGGTATCTGGAGTAAGGGCGGATGGAACGGATACAAGGCTACCAAGGACGGTACTCCGTATACCGCCAGTTACAAATGGAAATATGTAGCTCCTGGTGTGGACTTTATGTTCAACCTCTCTAACTTCTTCTGTGGCTGGAACCCGAACCGCGTGTTCTGCGCTACTGCCTTCGTAGGTGGTGGTATCAACTGGGCAGGAGCTAACCAGGAGGTAAACGACCTGGCTGCCAACATCAAGAATCAGAGCAACTATCTGCTGGAATATCTCTGGCAGGGAAAGAAGGTTCGCCCATACGGCAGAGCTGGTATCGATCTGGAATTCAAGGTAAGCAAGGCGGTGAGCATCATGCTCGAAGGCAATGCCAACATGATTTCAGACAAGTACAACTCTAAGAAGGCAGACAACCCTGACTGGTACTTCAATGCACTGGCTGGTGTACGCATCAACCTGGGCAAGAGCTATACCAAGAAGGCTAAGCCGGTAGAGGAACCTGCTCCGGCACCAGCTCCTAAGCAGGAATATGTAGCTCCTAAGCCAGAGCCTAAGCCTGCTCCTGTAGAGAAGAAGGTAGAGGAGATTCGCCGTGACATCTTCTTCACCATCAATTCTTACAAGATTGCTCCTGCTGAGGACGCTAAGATCCGTGAGGTGGTTGACTTCCTGAACAAGAACACAGAGGCAAAGGTTGTAGTAACCGGTTATGCAGACAAGGGTACAGGCAATGACGTCATCAACGACCGCATCGCTGCCAAGCGAGCAGCAGCTGTGGTTTGGATGCTGACAAAGAAATATAATATACCTTCTGAGCGCATTACAGAAGAAGCTAAGGGTGCACGTGTGCAGCCTTTTGCAGAAAACGCAGAGAACCGTGTAACGATCATGATCGCTAAGTAGTACGGTAAGTTTATAATGCGACAACCAATTATTTTAATTGGTGGCGGGGCATCCAAAGGGTGCCCCGTTTTTCTTTCAGATATACCTTCCTTCTCCCTCTCATTTTGTTATTTTTTCACCATTTCTTGCAGTTTCTCAATATTTTGTTGTACCTTTGCAACGTATTAAAAAATAAGCG
>JAJVTK010000037.1:0-33166 GCA_021622245.1 Segatella copri
TTTATTTAGAGGTTTATGATATATATAATATATTATATATATAATAAAATATAATTACTTACAATTTGTAAGTATCAAGTATACCCCCTAGAACAAAACTGAGGAACTGAGGAACTGAGGAACTGAGTCATTATCGCAGTGGTTTAAGTACGTGTGTTAGTAGTAACTCGAAAGCTCCCAAATAACCTTTTTCGCTCGTATTTTATGATTATCAATGAAAGGAATAATATTGTAAAATGCTCAATTATTTGCATGTTTCTCAATTTTTATCAGAAAACTCTTGCAGGTATGAAAATAAAATCGTAACTTTGCTGATGCAATAGAAATATTAATAACATTGGTATTATGAAGCAGGTAGAAGAAAGATATATCAGTTTTGAAGCCAGCAAGATGGCATATCGTGATATCAAGAATTCGATAGATACCGCCAAGCGAGAAGGTAAAGAAGAGGGCCTGGCTGAAGGCAGGGAGAAGGGCCTGGCTGAAGGCATGGAAAAGGGCTTGGTAAAAGGCTTGGCTGAAGGCATGGAGAAGGGCATGAACAAGCGAAGCCTTGAGATTGCCAGAAAGATGCTGGCAAATGGTATGGATGCTGCTACGGTGATGGAAATAACAGGATTGTCGGAGAGTCAGTTACAGCAGCTGAAAGGATAAGTTATTCAAAAGTGTACGAGTTCGTACACAATTTGAATTGGCACATATTAGGTGACTGTTGTCTGTGGTTTTTAATATTGATATCAATGTTCTGAGCCCATAGCTCATAATGGGGCTATGGGAGAGAGCAGTTGCAATAATGTGAGGTCAGCCATATCAACCTCCCTTCTTATTTTACTGATAATGCGCTTGTCATGTTCTGAAAAATTCTCGGATTTTTCTATTGCATTTGACAGAATTCCTTCTGCCATCCTTAGTTGGTTAACGAACCATCTCATGTCATTTGATACTTTCTTCATAATTTTTTTCTTTAGATTCTATGTCGCGAAGATACAAAAGAATCCGAATAACCGGATACCATTTCATCTTTCTTATATATTTCGCGCACTTATAAACATTCGGAGGGCTGTTGCCCTTCGGTCATTCTTGAACCATAATGCAAAGCCCTGTTTTTATTGGCACAAAGTTAAAGTAACGTTAAATATGTGACTTGCAGAATATCGTTATGCTTTTTTGTTTACCTTTGCATTTAATAACCATTAGCGGTGCTGATGATGAGGCAACATATACTATAAATTTGAATTTAAAAACTTGAGATTATGAGAAATTTTACTTTAAGAAAAAGGTTCTTGGAAAGTAAATGTGGGACCCGCAGCTCTTTTAAGGGCTTTATTATGCTTGTTGTTATGATGCTTATGATGGCAAGTTCTGCGATGGCTGAAGTCATTGATGGACTTCGTTATGTGCTGGATTCAGAAACGAAGACAGCTACGCTTCTTCCTAAAATGGAAGGAAAATATTCTGGTGATATTATTGTTCCAGAAAAGGTTAAGGGTAATGATGGGATAGAATATGTTGTTATTTCATTGGGTGAGTCTTTCTATGGTTGCAGTAGTTTGACCTCTATTACCATCCCTTCATCTGTTACTTCTTTGGGTAGGTTGTGCTTCAGTGGTTGCAGTAGTTTGACCTCTATAAACATCCCTTCGTCTGTTACTTCTTTGGGTAGGTCGTGCTTCGGTGGTTGCAGTAGTTTGACTTCTATAACCATCCCTTCATCTGTTATTTCATTGGGTGAGTATTGCTTCGATAGTTGCAGCGGCTTGACCTCTGTCTCCATTCCTTCGTCTGTTACTTCTTTGGGTGAGTGTTGCTTCTATGGTTGCAGTAGTTTGACCTCTATAACCATCCCTTCATCTGTAACGTCATTGGGCAAGTCGTGCTTCTCAGCTTGCACTGGCTTGACCTCTATAACCATCCCTTCATCTGTAACGTCATTGGGTAGTTCTTGCTTCGCTCTATGTAGAAAGCTGGAAACTGTTTATTTTAAAGGTGAATATTGTAATTCAAGTTACACTGACTTGTATATACCAACGACAAGTATCATTAAGGTCCCTACTGAATATCTACAGGGTTATAAAAATGCTTTTGGATCTAGTTATAAATATATCTACGCCTGGAATCCTAGCGAGTCAGGTGATGATAATGGTTCTGTTTCTCCATGTGCTGCACCAACCATTTCTTACGCATCCGGCAAATTGAAGTTTGATTGTGAAACGGCTGGAGCAAAATACCATTATACTATCACTGATACGGATATAAAAACTGATGCGCTGAATGAAAATGGGGAGGTATCTCTTTCTGCAGCCTATAATATATCAGTTTATGCAACCGCTGATGGCTATAAAGCATCTGATAAGGCGGAGGCTACGCTGTATTGGATTAATGCTAACCTTGATAATGGTACCAACATCAACCAGGTAAGAACACGGGGCGTGGTGGCTTCGGCTCATGATGGCATCATCAGCCTCTCGGGTCTTGACGATGGCGAGGTGGTGAAGTTCTTTGCTGCTGACGGCAAGTATCTTGGCTCTACTGTTGCAGCCAACGGTGCTGCCTCTTATGCCGTTTCCGAGTCTTTGGTTATCGCCAAGGTGGGTAAGGATTCTATTAAGATTGCAATGAAATAAGGATTGTGCAGAGCGATGCACCTACCGTAAAATCATAAAAAGTAAGGGGAAGAAGGCGAGTAACGTAAATTGCTCACTTTTTTTCCTTTTTTTGTAAATAATTCTGAGAAATAAAGTGCTTTGAAACTTTTTTTTAGGAGCTATTGCTCCTAATTGTTTTGCCTGACATAAAAATATAAATTACCTTCGTAGAAATTTTTAAAAATAAAATCAACATGAAGGTAAATACGGATACTGGAATAATATCTGCACAGGGGTACATGGAAGAGGAGCTCAGTAACGAACTAAGGCCCCTCGTAAAATCTATGTTGCAGAAAGATATAGTAACCCGCAAGCAACTTAAAAAGGAATTTCATATCGATTATAAAACCGTCAGAAAACTTGTTATTGACGGGGTAAAGATTTCTATGGGTTCCATATTGAAGTTCAATTATGCTATTGCTTATTATCTGAATGAAGAGCTGAATAAACAGAAGAGCAAGGCAAATAAGGAAAAAGTTGATGAGGTTTCTGTAAGTGAGGTTGAAAAACTTGATAAAGGGTATAGAAAACTTTATGGTATACAAGCTACTATAGTTGATGAACTAATCGCCAAAGGAGTAGATTTGAGAACGCTGAAGCTTTGATAAACAAATAACAACTATAATATTTAGCCGTACATGAGTATTTGTGTGGCTATCATGAAGAAACAAATAACAATATTAACTTTTAAACAAATAAAAATGAAAAATTCAACATGAAATCGGGGGAGGCATTCCTCATACTGCTCTGCAGCTCAATGTCTCCGAAGTAAGGATTCACCCTGGAAAACTTTCAGGGGCCACCTCTTCTTCCAAGATTGAGGAAGTAAATTTAGTCTATCTTAAAATGAGAAGATATATGACTAAAATATTTTACGGATTGCCAATCTGGCTAGTGCAGACTGGACCGGTAAACATCGAGGTAGTTATTAACGTAGAATTCAGTGGCAACAGCAAAGTGGTTATTGATTCTGCTAGTTTCAAACAGTTAATGGATATGGAAGATGAGTATTAGAATAGGTAAAATCGTCTTCCGTGATCAATCCAGAATGATTGTTGGTAAAGATGATGATCAGCAAAAGGAGAATGAAGAGAGTGAAGAGGAAGAGCCAGGAACGGGTTCTGCAGGAGCGAGAGACAGAGCTCCTACGGTCGACTTGGAAGTGGTGAATGACCAATCTAAACCAGGAAAAGATGAAGAACATACACCGTCTTGTTTCCTATTGGAAGGCAGGGTTGTTCCTTTTGAACTTTGCAATGCCAGAGCAACCAAGATATTCCGACTACTTAGAGACGCTCAAATCCTGAATGATGATTTCAAGCCCGTCAACAAAATGCCGTGGTGGAAAAGAGGGGAACTTGCCGATATACTGGCAACGGAACTGAACATCCAGCACACCTGGAAAGTGTTTGGCATTTTCTGGGATATGGATGCAGAAAGTTTGAGAGGCGGATTCAATAAAGCTAAGGATCATGCTTATAAATATGATTTTGATGAGGAAATCATGGATATTTTGAGATAATTTACCCCCGAAATTCAGAACCGATATGGTCTGAGTTTCGGGGGCTTTTCATAGAAGTATGCTCACTGCAATGCAACTATGGAACAAAAGGACAGTTAGCCTTGCTCCAGCAGTTTTTTGTCCGTCAAGAAATCCAATAATCCAATAGTCAATACACCGAGTTCGTCTTCCTTGCGGTGAATATCATCACCAACAATAACAATCTTACGGAAGTGGTCATTGATTGACAATAGTGGGCGTCGCTCTTGTTGTTCCTTCTCTGGCGTTGGCATGTGGAAAGCCGACTGAATATACACTCTGTATGGAGGACGGTTTACTACAAAGTCAACCTCTAACTGCTTTCTTATAAACTTGCCGTTCTCATCCTTACCACCAAGTTCTACTAATCCCACGTCCACATTATATCCACGGCTTCGAAGTTCATTATAGATAATATTTTCCATAATGTGTGTTTCCTCTTGTTGGCGATAGTTGAGAATGGCAGCACGAATGCCGATGTCTGCGAAGTAATATTTTGTCTCGGTGCCAATATATTTCCTGCCTTTCACATCATAGCGTAAGGATTCTTCTATCAAGAAAGAGTCTTTCAGATAGTCAATATATTGTTTTATAGTGTCTCTTTTTATGGTTACTCCTTGTGCGGATTGAAAGGTATTGGCTATTCTTGTTGGATTGGTTGAAGAACCAATGCCTGAAGCTAGCACGCGTACCAATTCCTTCATTCCTTCAGGATTGCGCAGATGGTTGCGCTCAATCACGTCACGCAGATAGGTGGTTTTATACAGACCACGCAAATAGTCTGTTTTCTTTTCTTCTGTTTCAAGCAAAGCCACCTGTGGTAGTCCGCCAAAGGTATAGTAGTTCAGCCATGCTTTACGTATATCGCCACCAATGCCTTTGAAGTATTCGTCAAAGGTGAGAGGCCAGATACGTATCTCGTCACCTCTACCTCGGAACTCAGTCACAACATCACTTGACAGAAAGCGAGAATTTGAGCCTGACACATACACATCTACATTTCTCATGTGTGTCAAGCTAAGAATAACCTCCACAAATTCTTCTACTAGCTGCACCTCGTCCAAGACTATATAATAAGGATTGCCATCATCCACAACCTTTGAATCTATATAGTCGAGCAAGGCATCAGGTTTCCTCAACCGCCTGTTTCGAAAATCATCAAGCTGTATCTCGACGATGTGACTATCAGTCACCCCATGTTCCAATAGCCAATTATGCCAGATATCAAACAGTAGGAAAGACTTTCCACATCTTCTGACACCTGTTATAATCTTCACAAGCCCGTTGCCACGTCCTGCAATAAGTTCATCCAAGTATTTTTTACGTTCAAATATCATATTAGAGTACTATTTTTGATACTGGTATCATATTTTACACCGCAAAGATACGGAGAAAAAATGAAATTTGAATGTTAAAATATAGAAAAAATCGAATTTCCGCACTTTTTTAACATATGATATTGGGTGTTTCCGCAGTTTTTGTTTTAGCAGTATTATGCTGTTTCCGCAATTTTCTGTAGTTATTCATTTTGAGATAATTTTTGGTACGATGTGGTACGACCGTACTTCATCGTACCATAGCAGTGTCGCTGAATCGCCGTACATTTGCCCCCGGAATTCAGAACCGATATGGTCTGGGTTTCGGGGGCTTTTGTGTATAGGCACATCAACCGTTGTGGGAGCGCCCAACTGTTTAAAAAGGAATTTATAAGATGAAAGCAATGAAACCTTTTTATTTTACTCATCCGCAGTACGGAAAACTGAGGGTGGTGGTGATTGACGGGAAAATCTATTACTGTCTGATGGACGTGAAGAACATCTTCAAGAAGTCGGTTCAGAAACTCTATGAGACGATTGCTGACTCGGAGGGGGAACTGAAAAATCTGAACATCGTAATGATGAAGGATATGAAAATCAAGTATAACCTCTTCTTCGAGAACCAGGAAATGGGGAAGGAAGAAGCGGAGGCTGAGAACGTGAATGCGGATATCAACTTCTGCGATGAACAGCTGGTGAAGGACCTCGTAGACAGGCATGTTGCTGCCGAGAAGATTGCGGCAAAATGGGTAATAGGGTTCGTCAAGAGCAGACTGAATGATGCCGAGAATGCTTCGCTCTTCGAGGCGAACGGGGTTGACGAGATTTCGGATAACTCGCTGATTCTGCCGATTAATGTAAGTTATGGTAGCGGGTATATCATGATTAACAGCGAAGTGTTCGATTAATAACTGAAGTTTCGTATGTGGTTCAAGTACGGGCTGAAGGCCCAAAAGCTCCAGAAGCAGCACGCCCTGAGAGGGCAGAAGCTCCAGAAGCAGCACGCCCTGAAAGGGCAGAAGCTCCTAGCCCAGGGCATCGCCCTGGGTATGATGGCAATCAGCAAGACGCCCTGTAAGGGCAAAAGCTTTGTATTTTGCCAGGTATTTGAAAGCTTTTGCCCTTACAGGGCGACAGGTTTGCGTCCGTAATTACCCAGGGCGATGCCCTGGGCTAGGAGCTTCTGCCCTTTCAGGGCGTGTGGGGCTTACATGATAGCTTCTGCCCTTTACCTTTACCTTCGGCCGGTGACCGTTGGTTCAGGGCGTGTGGGGCTTACATGCGAATCTTGAATAACTAAATTTAAAATGATGGAGGTAAAATGGAGATAGTACATGTAGTGGCAATTAATCCTTATCGTAAGGGAAATAAGGGGAAAGTTTTTTCTTACAATATCGATACTTATGATAAGGTCATCGGGTCGGAGGAAATCAAGAAGATGATTCAGCAGATTCGGGGTGAATTGCCGATTGACGGAGTGGATTTGAACGATGCGCAGGCGGTGAAGAAGGCGCAGGAGAGGCTCAAGAGCGAGCTGCCTTTCTTCTGTCCGCATTACGGCATGTTCAAGAATAATGTGCGCAGACAGGAGAATGCGATGCCGGAAAGTTTTCTCTTCCAGACGATTATCGATGTGGATGATAAGGAGTATGTGGAGAAGGCTATCGAAAAGGCGCGCGAGCTGAACTGCTCTTCGGGGATATGGAACGGCTCGTTGCTGCATCTCTGTTATAGCGCTCGCAAAAAGCTGCATATCGGGATTAGAATGCCGATTGGGATGACCATCGAGGAGACGCAGAAGGCGTATTGTGAGGCGCTCGGTGTGCCTTATGATGAAAGCTGCATCACACCTGAGAGGATGATTTTCCTGACGGATAAGGACTCGGAAATCTACCGGTCTAAAATGTGGTGTGCAGTGCTGCCGGAGAGCGAGATACAGGCTCGCAGACAGGCTTTTCTCGACCGTGGACTGACGGTTGACGGAAGGGGGGATGCAAAAGTTAATAGTTTACAGTTTACAGTTAATAGTAATAGTAATGACAACGTTCAAAACAATAGACTTTCGGGCAATCATGGCGATTATGCTGCTCCTGCTGGCACTGCTGTTCAGCCTGCCCAATCTGGTAATAGCAATCATGCTGATGATTCTCATCTCGGGAATCCTGGAGGCAATTATGGCACTGGTGAACTGGGAGAGGCCAGTGAGAAGAATCTGATAGCCTTTGATCTGTTCGTGCAGTCGGCTGGGCTTGAGGGGATGGCGATTGATACCGTCGGGTCTCGGCACTCTTCGCTGCTCGCTATCATGAGCGCAGGCGCTTCGAGGGTGATGAGCGAGGAGGAACTGATGAAGGTGGTGGCTGAGAAGATGCCGAGCTATTATCAGGAGCCGGATTGCCACCAACTTATCCATGATTTCTATGCGAAATATGGTGACAGTTCGAAACCTTTCTCACGTGATGTTATCCGCATCAATGCTACTGCCGAACAGGCCAGCCGGCAAGTTAATAGTTTACAGTCTACAGTTAATAGGGCTGAGCAAGTTAATAGTTTACAGTTTACAGTTAATAGGGCTGTGCCTAACGTTCAAAGTACCGAGGAGGATTATCCTGACCCGCCAGCGATGCCGGAGAAACTGCCGAAGCTGGTGGAACTGCTGATATCTCGG
This sequence comes from Segatella copri, assembly GCA_021622245.1. GTDB lineage: Bacteria > Bacteroidota > Bacteroidia > Bacteroidales > Bacteroidaceae > Prevotella > Prevotella copri_J. Next base: position 8,170 of record JAJVTK010000037.1, read on the forward strand.
ACACCGGAGATTTATAAGCCGGCAGTGGCGCACGCTATCTTCCCACCGCTCGCTACACATCTCTGGCAGACGAGCTTCCGGTATATTGATAATGTAGTACATGAGGCTACGCTTTCTACTTGCTTGCTGGCTGGTACAGGCGCAGGTAAATCGTCTGTGGATAAGCCGATTAGGTATATTATGGAGGATATCAGAAAGCGGGATGCGGAGAATCTGAAACGTGAGAAGGAATGGAAGGAGGAAGTGACGCGCAAGGGTGCCAACAAGGATAAGCGCAAACGACCGGATAATCTCGTTATCCAGGAGATTGATGCTGATATGACCAGTCCGGCATTCGTGATGCGTACCGCTGAGGCGCAGGGGCGTTTCCTCTATACTTCGCTTAACGAGCTGGACCAGTTTGATGCACTCCGGGGCAGCGGTAACCAGCAGTTCCGCATCATGTGCCTCGCTTTTGACCCTTTCAACCTCTTTGGCCAACAGCGCGTGGGCGTTCAAAGTGTGACAGAAAGGGTAACGATAAGGTTCAACTGGAATGCATCTACCACCATCCAAAAGGGGCAGCGTTACTTCTCAAAAGTTTTGACAGACGGTCCGATAAGCCGTATCAATTTCTGTACCATTCCGGAGCGTGAAATCGGTGATGAAATGCCTGTTTACGGCGATTACAATGATGCTTACCGTGAGGCGCTGAAGCCTTATATCGAGAATCTGAACAACGCCAGGGGACTGATTGACTGCCCTGAGGCATTCCAGCTTGCCCTCAAACTGAAGGATGAGAATGCTGAGTTCTCGCGCTTGTCGCAGGATAGGGTTTACGAGAATCTTTCTTTCCGTGCCAACGTCATCGCCTACCTGAAGGCGTGTGTGCTGTATGTGGCGAATGGTTGCAAATGGGAACCGGAGATTGACGAGTTCATCCGCTGGAGCGAGCGTTACGACCTCTACTGCAAGATGCGATTCTTCGGTGATGCCATCAAGAGGGCGAATGATACAGGCGAGAAGTCGAGTAAGCGAGGACCATCCAACATGCTGATGCAGTTGCCGGATGAGTTTACTTACCAGCAGGTGATAGACTTGCGTGTAGCAAATGGGATGAGTCAGAAAGGTACTTCCAAGATGTTGGGAAACTGGAAGGATCGCCATTACATCAGGGCTAAGGAGAACGACTCAGTTCCTCAATTCCTCAGTTCCTCAGTTTTTATTAAACTTAAATTCCGAAAGGAGAATTCATAGCGTATGGAAATAGTAGTAAAAAGAATAGCAAAGAAGAAGACTTATACGATAGGTCATCTTTATATCCTGAACGATAAGGATGTGAAACGTACCTGGCGTTCGGGGGTAAAAATTGGCGACAAGCGTATCTTTGAGCACAGCTTCGATAAGGCGAAGTTGGACAAGGAGCATTACTTCTGTGATACCCTGGAGCCTACGTGGAGAAACCTCCTGGGTATCGAACTGAAACCGGAAGAGGAGGATGGACGGTACAGTAGGGTATCGGGTAAGAAAGCCCGCAAGATACCGGGTCATACGGCGATACCAGAGGGCTCGTATCCTGTTGTTATCTCGAAATCGCCAAGGTTTAAGAAGTGGCTTCCGCTGGTGCAGGGTGTTCCTGATTTTGAGGGCATCCGCATTCATGCCGGTAATTATCCCGATGATACGCAGGGCTGCATTCTGGTAGGTGAAAATAAATTACAGGGTGCCGTCTTTAATTCCCGCATCTGGCTGCACAGGCTTATCAATGCCATTACCGCAGCGAGAGAACGGGAGGAGAGCGTTTGGATTACAATCATTTAATGTTGAATGTTGAGTGTTGAATGTTGAGTTATTAATTTTTAAAAACAAATTATTATGGTAAAGTCAGTTAATACAAATAAAGTAGAAATGGATAAGAAGGCAGCAATTGCTGTCGTGTTTGAAAACCCTGAATTCGGTAAGATTCGTACCTTGACCGATGAAAATGGAGAGCCTTTGTTCTGTGCAAAGGATGTCTGTGATATACTGGGATATAAAAAATCTTATGATGCTGTAAAACAGTTGGTTAACCACCTTGATACCGCAAAACGCGGTAGCAAGGTTCCGGGCAGCCTTCGAAAGGATGGAACCCGAACAATACGAACCCAGCTGATGCTCTATGTCAACGAGAGCGGTTTCTATGCTTTAGTTCTCGGCTCTAAGCTTTCTACTGCCGTGAAGTTCAAGAACTGGGTTACTTCAGATGTGCTGCCACAGATTCGCAAGACGGGCGGTTATATTCCGGTTCAGCCGGGCGAAAGCGATGAGGAGACAATCCGACATGCAGAAGAAATCCTCCGTGCTACGCTCAAGGAGAAGGAGAATCTGCTGAAGAAGCAGCGTCTGCAGATTGAACAGCAGAAGAAACTTATCGGCGAACAGGATACCGAAATCAGACGCTTGAATGATGTGGTGGATGAGCAGGTGGTTCGCAACGCCAAGAATGGTGAGAACATCATCCAGTTGGAGAATCAGGTGGGTAATCTTCTGCCGAAAGCGCTCTATAGCGATAACGTGCTCGATTCCGTTTCTTGCTTCACCACGACGCAGATTGCGAAGGAACTCGGTATCACAGCCCAGGAGCTGAACCGCTCGCTCTGTGCTTTGCATATCCAGTATTACCAGAGCGGTCAGTATCTTCTTTATGCCGATTATGCCCACATGGGCTTGGCAAAGAGCCGCACCCGCTACAGCGCCTTCCTCGACCCGAAGAGCGATGGCAGACAGGAGAAAATGGGCAGAGCCTACACACATACCTATCTCGTATGGACCGAGCGAGGACGGAAGTTCATCCATGACCTTGCTCAGCGATATTGGGAACTGTGTAAAAAGTAAAAAGGTAAAAAAGTAAAAAGGTAAAAAGAGCCTAGCGGAATGTTAAGCTAGGGTGCTCTTTTTACCTTTTTACTTTTTTACCTTTAAAGCCCCTTCAGGTCGGCGATGATGGCCTGGGTGTAGGCTCTTATCTGAGATTCTGACAGATCGCTGATATGCTCGGGAGCGAGGGCGGCGATGTGCTGGCGGGTCTCCATCTCTATCATCGTGGCGATAGGGAGGAGCTTGTGGGCTGTCTTGCCGATGGCTTCTATTGATAACTCGCCTTCTGTTGCCTGCTGGAGGTTCTGGAGATGGGATGACAACTCCTGCTTGACGGTGCTGAGTATCTCGGCTTCTGCCTCCGGATCGCCTTCTGCAAAGGCCAGGAGGGGTGCAAAGCGGGAATTCTTATTGGTTTTCTCTGCTATATCCTCTGCTTCTGATGATGCAGTATCCCTTGTTTTCTCTGCCATATCCTCTGCTGCTGATGCAGTATCCTCTAATCCGAGGATTTCTTTCAGCTTCTCTGTGCTGAACGGCTTGAAGAGGCAATCGTCGAAACCGGCTTCTTTTAACTCTCTGATGATGCTGGCATCGTGGGCGGTCATCGCTACTACCTTCATGTGACTGTGGTTGATGTGCTGAATCATCCTGATGCCGTTCATCTCGGGCATTTCGATATCCATCATCATCAACGCAGGATGCTCGTTGTGGAGCACGGTGAGCGCCTCGGCTACATGCAGACAGGCAAAGACTTGCCAACTGTCGCCTACCAGCTTCTTCAGCATCTCCTGAAGCAGACGGAGCTGCAACGGGTCGTCATCGAGCAGCAGTATCTTGTGATTTTCGAAATGGGGCTTGGCTGGGGCGAGCGGCTTCTGCTCTTCTGCCTCTTCTGCTGCAGGAGCGGTGCCTAAGGCAAGCGGAATGGTGACGGTGAAGGTGCTGCCCTTGTCCTTGACGGATTCCAGACGCAGGGTGCCCTGGAGCAGATTGACCAGTTCCTGGGTGATGTTCAGTCCGAGACCGGTGCCCTCTATGCCCTGGGCACTCTTCAGACGGGTAAACGCCTGGAACACCTTCTGGCGCTCTTCGGTGGTCATGCCCTTGCCGGTATCCCTTACCGAGAAGGTGAGGAGGTGCTGGGGACTGATGGCTGCCTGGATGGTGACGCTGCCCTCATCGGTATACTTGATGGCATTGCTAACCAGGTTGTTGAGTATCTGACGGATACGGAAGGCATCGGCACGGTAGTAGGTCTGCGGACTGCTGATGCCATCGAGCTCCAGATGCAGTTCCAGTCCCTTCTCACGGCTCAGAATCTGCATCTCTCCGGCACACTGGCGGAACATGTCGGCAGGTGAGAAATCTACCTGGTTCAGCTTCATCAGTCCGTTTTCCAACTGGTGATAATCGAGCAGGGCGGCAACGAGCCGGGAGAGATGGGTGGCAGAACCCTTGATGCTGTTGAGGCAAGAGATGCCCTGCGGGTTGTCGACATAATCCTTCATCAGGTCGATGAAACCCGAGATACTGGCAGCCGGCGCCTTGATGTCGTGGGTGATGGTGAGGAGCAGGCGTTCGCGCTGGTTCATGATGCGTCTGATTTCCTCGTTAGCCTCTTCGAGATTCTCGCGGTAGATGCGTTCCTTCTGCGTATCGCGGTAGATGTAATAGACGAGGATGACGGCGGCTGTGATGGCTACGACGGCAAGCAGACCTATCTGCCAGAGCAGATTCTGGCGCGCCTGCATCGCCTGGTTGATAGCCTGCTGCATCGCCTGACGTTCGCGCTGGTGGATATCGTTGAGCTGCTGGGAGGAGCGCAGGGCGAGGCGGGCATTGGTAATCTGCAGGTCTCTCACCTCGCGGTTGATAGCTTCGTGGTTATCGCGCGTAGACTGCTTCTCCTTGCGGTCAATCTGTTTCAGGATATTGGCTACGTTTTCGGCTACGTTGACCGGGGTAGAGAGGGTATCGGTGATAGCCTGGTTGCTGTCGCGTCTGATGCTGAGCGTTTCGGCATGCTCCTTCTTGAAGGCATCGGCAAGGCGGCGGAAGAAGCCCTTGCGGGTTTTCATCACCTCTACGGTAGTGTTCTTTGCCACATGAGTCTTGGGTGCCTTGGAATGCACGACAACGGAATCTTCGCCACTGTTGAGGCTGTTCATCTTCTCGTGCAGATAGTTGTGGGATGACTTGCCCTGCATGGCGCGGGTAAGCTGCTGCAGATTGGTCTGTTCCTCCTTGAGCAGGTTGGACATGGTGCTGTCGGCTGCCTGTCGCTTTTCGATATAGTCGCGGGTTGCCTGGTTGATAGCGAGCACGGTTGTGGTGTTGCGATATACCAGCCCTATCGCCAGAATCAGTACGATGGCGACGATGATGTAACCCAGGGCTACCTTGAAAGGAACGTTTGTTTGCTGCATCTTCTTATCTTTTTATGTTTTGAGTCTTTTTGCTATTTGCGTGCAAAGTTAATCAAAAATGCGATATAAACCAACGAAAACAGGAGATAAATGCCAAAATCTGGTCATCTATCTCCTGTTTCATTGAAAGCGACGCGTAATTACTATTTTCTGAAGGTGGATTTACTCTGCTACGGTTGAATCCACTGTTGCAGCTGGTGCCTCAACAGGTGTTGCTGTTGTGTCGGCTGGAGCTACTGTGTCTACTGGTTCTGAACCTGCAACGTTTACCATTCTGTTACCTGCAAATACATTGCTAACTGATACCATTGCTACTGCTGCGATAACTGCAAATACTAACTTTTTCATAATTCTTTTGTTTTTTAATTGTGAATATTATTGTTTATTAATTCTCTTGCTGAAACTCATTTGCGAGTTCGCTAAATAATATCACAATAGGCGTGCCAGAAATTGATGAATTGGTTAAGTATCTGATAGTCAGTGAGGATGGCGTTTTGTGCCAGAAATGGGGTGTGGGGAAAGTGGGGAAAAAGTGTAGAAAAATTCCCCAATATAGTGTGGAATATATTGGGGAATCGGGGTGTGGCATGTTTACTCCATGCCGTATTTCTTCATCTTGTTGTAGAGTGTCTTGCGGTCGATGGCAAGCAGTTGGGCAGCCTTGCTCTTGTTGCCGTGGGTGGCTCTCAGGGCAGCGGCGATGCTTTCCTGTTCCGACTGTTCGCTGTGCAGCTGCATATTGATTGGTCGGGCTGGGGAGGTCTGTGCCATCGTCTTCTCCAGTTCCTGGGCACCGATATACTTGCCACGGGTGAGCAGGGTGGCGCGCTTCATCACATTGTTCAGTTCGCGCAGGTTGCCCGGCCAGTCGTATGAGGCAATGATTTCGGAGGCTTTGGCATCCATTCCGAGCACATTCTTGCCCAGTTCCTGGTTGGCGTGCTTGATAAAGAGGTTGGCAAAGAGGAAGATGTCGGCACCTCTGTCCTTGAGGGCAGGCATGTAGATGGTAAACTCGTTGATGCGGTGATAGAGGTCCTCTCTGAACTTGCCTTCGGCTACCGCCTGCGCCAGATTCTCGTTGGTGGCACAGATGAGTCGGATATCCACATCAATCTCCTGCGTGCTGCCCAGCGGACGGATTTTTCTCTCCTGCAAGGCTCTGAGGAGCTGCACCTGTACTTCGTAGTTGAGGTTTCCCATTTCATCGAGGAAAACCGTTCCGCCGTTAGCTATCTCGAAGGCGCCCTTCTTATCCTGTTCGGCTCCGGTAAAGGCACCCTTCTTATATCCGAAGAATTCAGATGCCGCCACCTCCTTAGGAATGGCGCCGCAGTCGATGGCATAGAAAGGCTTGTCCTTGCGCAGACTCTGTTCATGGATGCTGCGCGCCACATATTCCTTTCCGGTGCCGCTGGCTCCGAGAATGAGCACTGACATCGGGGTTGGGGCAACGAGCGAAACGAACTCGTAGAGCTGTTTGGAAGCCTCGCTTTCACCTTTTATATATCTAGGCACTTCCGTAGCGCCCTTCTGCTCTTCTTGGGGTGCATCCTGCATGGCGGAAGATTCCGCAGGCTGAGGGGCGGAAACCGTTGAAGCAGCCGACTGGATAGCCTCACGGATTTTCTCTAAGAGGATTTCGGGATGGAAAGGTTTAGCCACGTAATCGGTAGCACCCGATTTCATGGCACATACAGCATTCTGAACCTCTGCATAGCTAGTCATTACGATAAAAGGCAGGTGGGCATCGGACTTTCTGATATGCTGGAGCAATACCAGTCCGTCGTGGTCGGGCAGGCGCAGGTCGGAAAGAACCAGATGGAATGCATCGCCGGCTCCCATCGCTTTGATGGCAGCGCCTACGGATGTTACCCTTTCCACATCGAATCCTTTCTTTTTGAGCCAAGTCTGTATCATGGTTCCGAATGCCAAATCGTCTTCAACAATCAATATCCTCTTCATAATGTTCTGTTTTATCCTCTTCTAAAAAATCGTTATATATAACTTTGTGCAAAGGTACGGAAAAGTTGTATGGAAAGCTATTTAATTCACATTATTTAGTAATAAAACCGACTAAAATTCTACAAACCCTGTTCTATTATCTTATTTTTAGTGAAAAGAACAATTGTTTTCGGATAAAAGCATGCTAGTTGCTTTATTTTTTGTATCTTTGCATAAGATAAATAAGATTTAGAGTCATGAATCCGATAGTACAAACCATCATATTGTCAGCTTCGGCGGTGCGCATGTTGCCGCATATCGCTCTGTATCTGCTCCATAAGAAGGAGATAGATGCCGACCTGCTGAAGGTGCAGGACAGGAAGCCTACGGTGCTCAACCTGATTAAGGCATGCACCCGCGAAAGGAGTTTCCGCAATCTGTTTTATTACCGCATGGGCGAATACCGTTCGGTTTTCATCAGTTGGCTGTTGCCTCCCGAGCGTACGATGACCATCTGGTGTCCGCATATCGGGAAGGGTGCGCATCTGGAGCACAGCTATGCCACCTATCTCAACGCAGAAAGTATAGGTGATGACTTCTACTGTCTGCAGATGGTGACGCTGGGCAACGGCAAGGGCGGCAGACCAACCATCGGAAATGACGTGAAGATTTATACCGGAGCCACGGTCTTCGGCGGCATCCATATCGGCAACCACGTGACGATAGGCGCCGGTGCCGTGGTATTCCAGGATATTCCCGACGGGGCTACCGTGGTTGGGAATCCGGGGAGAATCATTCAGAAATAATCAATTTAAAGATAGAGAATATGAACTATGCATTGATCATAGCCGGAGGTTCTGGCAATAGAATGGGACAGGACATCCCAAAGCAGTTTATGCATGTAGACAACTGTCCTATCATCATCCATACGATGATGGCTTTTCAGAAGCATCCTGATATTCAGGGTATTGCTGTGGTATGTCTGGCAGGTTGGGAAACGGTACTGCAGTCGTATGCCAACCAGTTCTGCATTACCAAGCTGAAATGGATATTCCCTGGCGGAAGCAATGGTCAGGAGTCGATCCACAATGGTATCTATGGCTTGAAAGAGGCGGGGTGCGGTGATGACGACCTGGTGCTGGTGCATGATGCCGTGCGCCCACTCTTGTCGCAAGACATCATCTCATCCAATATCGCCATCTGCCAGAAGTATGGCTATGCCATTACGGGTATCAAATGTAGAGAGGCTATCCTGGAGAGCGAAGATGGTTTTACGACCAACACCAGTATTCCGCGCGACAAACTGATCCGTACCCAGACACCCCAGACCTTCCGTTTGGGTAATCTGATAGCAGCCCACGAAGAGGCTAAGGAGAAGGGCATCGCCAATTCGGTGGCATCCTGTACCCTGATGGCAGAACTGGGAGGCAGACAGATGCATATCGTGCCTGGTTCAGAGAAGAACATCAAGATAACCACCGTTGAGGATCTGGAGATACTGAAGGCACTGATGAAGGTTCAGCCTGAGGCTTGGTTAAAATAAACATGTTATGATAGGAAATTCACCATATAAGGAAGATATTGCGCACCTTTTCCGGGAAGGTTTGGAATTGGAGCGTCTGCATGGCAAAACCATTCTTGTGGCTGGTGCTACAGGATTGGTAGGAGGCTGTGTGGTTGATGTGCTGATGCAGAATCCTGCCCGGTGCTACAAGGTGATAGCAGCCGGAAGAAACAAGGAACGTGCCCGACAGAAGTTTGCTGCCTATTGGGAGGATGAATCTTTCTTCTTTGCAGAGATAGACGTTACCCAGCCTGTCATCAAGAGCATGGACAGGATGATAGGGGAACCAGTCTATAATGAGTTGGCTGAGGGTGCTGATTACATCATCGATGCAGCCAGCAATGCGAGTCCTAACTTCTTTAAGCAGAACCCTGTAGAGGTGATGAAGGCAAACATCAACGGCGTATCCAACCTGCTGGAATATGGATTGAGTCACCGCATGCAGCGCATGGTTTATATCTCTTCGGGTGAAATCTATGGCGAGGGCGATGGCTCTGAATTTAGCGAGAAGAGCAGCGGCTATGTGGATTGTGCATCGGTGCGTGCCTGCTATCCATCTTCCAAACGTGCTGCCGAAACGCTCTGCATGGCATACGGAGCAGAATATGATGCCGATGTGGTGATAGCCAGACTGAGTCATACCTACGGCCCGGGCTTTACGGAGAGTGACAATAGGGTGTATGCCCAGTTTATCCGCAATGTTCTGAAGGGTGAGGATATCGTCCTGAAGAGTAAGGGTGAGGCTTTCCGCTCCTGGCTTTATGTGGTAGATGCCGCCCATGCCATCTTGCGCCTCCTGCTGGATGGCGAGAAGGCAAATGCCTATAATGTGGCTCATTCAGAATCGAATATCTCCATCCGCCAACTGGCAGAGCTGATAGCCCGGAAAGCGGATAGAAAGGTGGTGTTTGATATTCCTGTGGCGGATGTGCAGCAGGGCAATACCACGCCTATCACCAAGGCAACCTTCAGTACGGATAAACTCAAGGCTTTAGGCTGGAAACCGCTCTTTGATGTAGAAGAAGGTTTCGAACATACCTTGCAGGAAGTGAGGGAAGGCTAAAGCTTTCTTTTAATCTCATCCCATGTTTCCCGCTTTTCCATGTTCAGATAGTAGCGAAGGTGTTTCTCTACTCTCTGTTCTACGGGTGGAAACTTCATATAGTCGCCAAAGAAGTGGCGCAGATAGGTATCAGCCTGCTCCGGCAGCAAGACGGTGGTATCCTCGAACGGGAATTCCTTGCCCTTGCCGAGCCATTCCTTCGGGAAAATCTCCTTATAGTGGTAGGAACCCGTATTCACCAATACGTTCTTCGCCTTATCGAAGTCATACCGGTGACTCATCTCGTCCATCTGCTGGATGAGGCGGTGGCGCATCTTGCTGCGGCAGAAGAAGGCGATCGTCTTGATGGCAAAGCGGCCCCAGGTTTCCTTGTGCAGGAGCAGGGAGATGTACTCAAAGAAAGTATTGTGGGTGGTTACGGCATTCAGACGGTTGATGGTCTTAGAGTATTTGCGATACAGCGCCTTTGCCGTTTCCAGGTCATCGTCGGTGGCATCAAGAGGGAAGATATCTACGTAAAGACCGATGATGCAGGGACGCTCCTTCTCCTCGATAAGGGTGGTTTCGCGGTTCACGAGTTTGGAGAAATACAGAGGGTATGACTCGTTGTTGTAGGGAGTTACTACCTCGTATTTGCCAAAGTCTTCATGCTTGGCGATTTCGAGCAGACGGTCGTAGTCGGGACGTGGCATCAGTACGTCGATGTCATCGTCCCAGGGAATCATTCCGTGGTGACGGGCGGCTCCGATGGCGGTGCCGGCACAACAGTAATATCTGAGGTGATACTTGTTGCAGATTTCGATGAAAGCCTTCAATATATCGAGTATTGTGGCGTTCCATTCCTTCTTGATGTTCTTAATATCCATACTTTTTTCTGTTTTACGGCTGCAAAAGTAAGCAAAAAGTTTTGAACTTCAAACTATTTATGCTACTTTTGCATTCTAAAAAGTAAAAACAAGTAATATTCCATATTTATCAGATAGAAACGATGGCAGAATCATTAAAGGAAAAAACCGCCAAGGGATTGTTCTGGGGAGCGATGAACAGTGGCTCTACCCAGGTACTCAATATCCTCTTTGGCATCTTCTTGGCGCGTTTGTTGTCGCCAGCCGATTATGGTATCATCGGCATCCTCACCATATTCACCCTGATAGCGGGCAATCTGCAGAGTAGCGGGTTTACCCAGGCACTGGTGAATATCAGGAAACCCACCGACAACGATTATAACTCGGTGTTCTGGTTTAATGTCCTGGTGAGTCTTACCATGTATGTGGTGCTCTTTTTCTGTGCGCCGCTGATAGCAGATTTCTTCCATCAGCCTTGTCTCACCTCCCTGTCGCGCTTCGTGTTCCTGAGTTTCTTCATCTCTTCGTTTGGCATCGCCCAGAACGGATATATGATGAAGAACATGATGAACAAGGAGATTACCATCGTTAATTTCATGGCTCTGATCAGTTCTAATGTCGTGGGACTGGTACTGGCATTCAACGGCATGGCTTACTGGAGTCTTGCCTGGCAGCAGGTTATCTTTATCCTCGTGCTGAATATCGGAAGATATTATTATACGGGATGGCGCCCGAACTTTCATATCGATTTCGGACCGGTAAGGAAGATGTTCGGATTCAGCGTGAAACTTCTGGTTACCAACATCATCAATACGGTGAGCAACAATGTATTGACCTTTGTCTTCGGCAGGTTCTATCCGATTAATGATGTGGGTAACTATAGTCAGGCATACAACTGGGACACCAAGGCTAATTCGTTTGTTGCCAATACGGTGGGACAGATAGCTCAGCCCGTCTTGGCTTCTATCCAGGACGATAAGAACCGCGAGTTGCTGGTGTTTAGAAAAATGCTCCGTTTCACGGCATTCCTTTCTTTCCCTTTGATGTTCGGCTTGACTTTGGTATCACGCGAATTCATTCTGATTACGATTCATGAGAAATGGATAGCCAGTGTGCCGCTGTTGCAGATTCTTTGTGTGAGCGGTGCCTTTATGCCTATTTACACGCTTTATCAGAATCTGGCTATCAGCAAGGGACGTTCTGATGTATATATGTGGTGCAACATCGGTCAGGTAGTGGGTTTGCTTGCCTTGGTATTGTTCTGTCATCAATATGGCATCCAGACCATGGTGATAGCCTATACCTTATTTATAATAGCCTGGCTTCTGGTCTGGCAGTGGATGATGAAGCGTGTTGCCGGATTGCGGTTTCTGGATGTGGCAAAGGATATACTGCCATTCATGCTCTGTGCGGCAGCCACGATGGTAGTTACCTATTTCATGACCCGCAGCCTGCAGAACATCTATCTCCTGCTGCTGGTTCGTCTGCTGGTTTCAGCCACCATCTACTTCTGTATCATGAAACTGCTGAAGGTGCAGATATTAGAAGAGTGTATAGCCTTCTGTAAGCGAGGTAGATAAGATTCACCCTCTTGACAGGTACACCTTTTTTGATGAGCTTGATAATGAGGCGGATGAGGCAACTCTTAGGCTTGTATACGAGTGCCTGATCTACCTTTTCGAAGGCTACCTGTGCGTTTGCTGCCCAGCGGTAGGCATTGACGATGCCTATCTCTGTGGCTCTGAGATACTGATGTTCCGTATCGTTCTGCTCGAAAAAATCGATGAGTCGGCGGGTTGATTTGAAGTATGACAGGAGATTCTTTTCAGAGATGTTGTGATTGTAGGAATTCTCATTGTCGGTACGGTAATAATATACCGCATCATCGATGTTCACCTTTTTGCCGTAGAACATGAACTGGGCATTCCAGAAAAGATCTTCCGCATAGTTGATGCCCTCTTCAAAGAATATCCTGTGTTCTATGATGAGCGAACGCTTGTAGATTCTTCCCCACAGACGATTGGTGATGATGTTCTGGCAGACAAGCAGTTTGAGCAGTTTCTCATCAGAAACTTCAAAAGGTTTCTGGAGTATTCCTGCTTTCCCATCGCACCACTCCCGGTAGCCGCCATCAATCAGGTCGGCATGAGTGTTTTCGGCTTTTGTGGTCAGCTTCTCAACTGCATCTTCCGGCAGCATATCGTCGCTATCGGCAAATAAAAGATAGTCGCCTGTAGCTGCCATCAGTGCCGTCTGTCTTGCAGCTCCCACGCCTCGGTTTCTGTCGTGGTGGATGATGCGTACCTGTTGTGCTCTTTCAGGATATTCTTTCAGGAGCGATTGTAGAATGCCGATGCTTTTATCGGGGGTACAGTCATCTACAAAGATGTATTCGATAGACGCATACGACTGCTCGAACAGTGACCGGGCGCACTGTTCGATATATTTTTCTACTCCATAGATAGGGGTTAAGATACTTATTTTCAGCATGATGGTTTTAATCTAAGATACTTTTTATCTTGTCGGGTTCTCTTTTTTATCTTGTGAGATACTGGAATATCAGCGTGCTGTTATAGAAGAACAGGAAGATGGTGATAACTGCGAGTGTTCCACGAAGATAAGGCAGATATTTCTCCTTACAGTTTCTGATGATATATCCGATACAAACCGGAATGATGAACGCCCAGTGGGCAGCCATGATATAAACCTCGTTCAGTCCGAATCCCATGACCAGATGAATGAAGGCATCGCATGCCACCCATGAGGCAGTGAGCCAGAGAAAGGCCGATCTTCTTCCCATCCAAAAGCCCATACACAGCAGAATCACGATGATACCCTCTATGATATAAGGAACGGGCGTCTGGTATTTCACGAATATCGGTCGGTGACTGTGGATATCTTCCAGAAGATGTTCTCTGTGCAGGATAAGCGATTCGCCAAAAACGTTTTCAACCAGTGATTCAGAACGTGAGATAGACATATCAGCCCATGAAAGCATGCCCCGTTTCTGGATATTCTTGCCAGCGATGGCCTTATCGTGCTTTTGCTTCTGTTCCATCTTAGCCCTAAAAGTACTGTCTTTAGCAGCCTTTTGGGCAACGAGCCGTTCTCCTTCCAGTCGGTTAGGGATGATGAAAGCCTTGTTCTGGTAGATGCCTGCAGCCCCTATCAGGAGGGTAGGCAAGATGATGCCCAAAGCCAGATATTTCGGGCGGAAGAGCCTTTTGCCGTTGGTAAAGAGGGCAGCAAGGAAAGTCTTGGCGCCATTGCTCAGCGTGATGCCTGCCGTGAAGAAAAAGAGCAGGGCTGTTTGCCACCAAGGCATGCTGCGGTGTTCCTTCTGCTGCTTGCCTGCCAGATAAAGTGTCATCGACAGGAAGAAAAGCGACATGCCGAAATGGTCATCCACAAAGGTGACGAGCAGGACATAGGCAAAGGAGAAGAGCATCGCCGTAAGCACATTGCTGTCTATCGCCTTCAGCTGCATCACTTCTCTGAAGATTCTTCGGAAGAAGAGGGTGGAGTAGGTGGAGAAGAATGTCATCATCACCGCTACAATGGTGGTTGCCCAGTTGCGGGAGGTGAGTTCTATCAGCCAGCCGTTCAGTACCGAGAAGGGATAGAGGAAGAAAGGGAGCATGGGGTGGCGATACTCCGTATAATACACCTTCCATTTTGAGAGGGTAAGATAGGTGTAGGGGTCGAAACCTGAAATCTGAAAGTTCTTGGTGAAGAGCGTCCAGAATCCAGCTTTCGGTTTGCCGAAATCATCAAAATGATAGGTTATCATCAGCACATTGAAGGCGATGATAACGATGAGTGTAATCAAGGCAAAGAGCCTTTCTTCTTTTTTTATCTTAAATATATTGTTCATTCTCTGATTATATTTTTTATCGGACTGATGCATGCCGCATCTCCTTCTTGGCGCTGCAAAAGTAATTGTTTTTTCTGAATATTCAAAAAGAAAGACTCTATTTTGTGTCTTTTTTCTGATAAAAACGGAGTTTTATTTTGTATTCTCTTTTATTTGGTGTATCTTTGTCGCAATGATGATGAAAAAGTCATCAGGACGGACAGTTGGATAAAAAAGATAAATAATGACAATGAAACATGCTTTTTTGATAATGGCTCATGGCAGTTTGCCGCTTCTGAAGGTATTGCTGTCGATGCTCGATGATGAGCGCAATGATATATTTCTGCATATCGACCGGAAATCGGATATGCTGGATGGTGCTGAACCGCTGGTTCTTTCCAAGGCACGCCTCTTTGTATTGGAACAGAGGGTGGATGTGCGTTGGGGAAATCTGAGCCAGATTAAGGCGGAGTATGTGCTTTTCGAGGAGGCTTTGAAGCATGGACCTTATGCCTACTACCATCTGCTGAGTGGTCAGGATTTACCTATCAAATCGCAGGATTACATCCATCAGTTCTTTGAGGAGCATCAGGGTAAGGAGTTTGTGGGCATCAATCATGGTGAGGAATTTGAATGGGATTGCCGCCGGAAGATGATGCGTTATTGGCTATTTACCAGTCTTACCCGCTCGAAGTATGGGGCTTTGAATGCCATTACCAGGCGACTGAATAAATATCTTTCGATGCTGCTCATGCCTTTCCTGCATCGCCAGAAGATGGATTTTGCCAAGGGTGCCAACTGGGTGAGCATCACGCAGGCATGCGTGGAATATGTGGTGAGCAAGAAGCCGTTTGTGCTGAAGAGATTCAATTATACCTTCTGCCCTGATGAGTTCTTCCTGCAGACCCTGGTATGGAATCATCCCGACTTCCGGGCTGCCCTGTACTCAGAAAAGGATGAATATGAGGGCTGCATGCGACTTATCGACTGGAAACGGGGCAATCCATACGTCTGGACTATGGCAGACAAAGAGGAGCTGCAACAGAGCAACCGCCTCTTTGCCCGTAAGTTTGATATGAAGCATGAGGATATCATCTGCTGGATAAAGGCTTCTTTTGGGGCTTTATCCTAGCATATAGCCTACCAGCAGGTATCCGTTGCTGATCCACAGATAGAGGGTGATGGCGAGCATCAATCCTCTGAAGGCCCATTTCAGGCTCTTTCCTTTTGCCTTGAGTGCCAGGAAGGCGATGGCGACAGGAAGGGCATACATATAGTGGGCGGTCATGATATATACCTCGTTGATGCCGAAGCCCAAGCCGATGTGGAGGGCTGCATCCATCAGGAAGAATGTCAGGGTGAGCCAGAGGAACTTAGACTTCCTTCCGGCAAGGATGCCAAGTAAGAAAAGCACAACGATACATGCCTCTACCACATAATTGACCGGCGACTGGTATTTCACGATAACCGGACGGTTGCGCAATACATCGCCCAGGAGGTTCTGCTGGTGCAGCATGATGCTTTCGCCGAAGAAATTCTCGACCAGCGTTTGCGAGCGGGAAGTTGTCTTGTCGGTCCAGTTCATGAATTCGCCCTTGGCGATAGGCTTGCCCGTGTTCTTGTTCCATATCTGTTTATGGTCACGTACATATTTGGCATGCGCCTTATCCTTGATGATTTTCTTGACGGCAGCTTCCACTTTTGCCGAGTCTTTCACGCCCGTGCTGTCGCGGTATTGCTGGTAAATCTTGGCTGTGGCTTCCTTGTTTTTCTTCATCTTAGCCTCATGTCTTGCCATCTCCTTAGGCCATACGAAGGTGCGGTATTCCCATCTGGCGAAACCCCATATGAGAGCGGCAGGAAGGATGACTCCTATCAGGAAGTATTTGATACTGAAGAACTTTCTGCCGTTGGTGAAAAGGGCGGCAAGATAGGTCTTCAGACCATTGTTGAGTGATACGCCCGCAGTAAAAACAAAGAGCAGGATAGTCTGCCAGATGGTAAGCTGTCTGCCTTTCTTCATGCATACGCCTGTGATATACAGGGTACAGAGGAGTATGGTCATCGACATGATGAAATGGTCGGGTACCATCGCTGAAACCATCACATAAGCGAAAGAGAAATAGAAGGCAGAGAGCAGGTTTGCATCAAAGCGCTCTGTACCAATCACTTCTCTGAATATACGATAAAGGAAAATGAAGGAATAGAAGGCGCAGAACACCAGGATAGCTCCCACGACAAACTGAACGCAGTTGATGCCGGTAAGCATTATCAATCCTTGATTTATCTGATTCGGGATATACATGAAGAACGCCAGCAGCGGGTGGCGGTATACGTTATATTCTGTGTCCCAGTGAGATACGATGCTATAGGTAAGCGGGTCGAAACCTGCCACATGGAAGGTCTTGACAAAGAGTTTGTGATAATTATCTGTAATCTGCGAGAACTGGCTGTGGTATTTGATGACAGTCAGGGCATTGAGGGCACATGCTATGATGAGTGCGACGAGTGCTGAAACTCTTTCCTCTTTCTTGATTTTAAAAATATCGAATATCTTTTTCATATCTTTCTTTTATCGTGTTTTGGGAATCCCCTTATTTCTTCAGGAAGAACCTTACCAGGAGGAAGTTTACCGGGATGCAGATGCAGAGGGTGGGTATCATAGCCAGCTGTTTGGCTAGACCCAAGCCTACGAAGAGGTTGAGGCAGAGGGTCTGCATCGAGTAGTTGACGATGTGGGAGAGGGTGAATCCTGCTCCGCGCTTGGCATTCGCCTTTACCTTGAAGGTATAGCGGGTGCTGGCGATGAAATTGAAGATGAAACTCACGATATAGGCGATGGTGTTGGCGGTGGTAGCCAGACTGTGGTCGCCCATGTTGGGGATGAAATGGGTCAGTGCCGGCATCATAGCCAGATAGATGACATATTGCAGTACCGTAGCCAGTCCGCCTACGATTCCGAATCTGATAACTTCGCCCAGCTTCTCTCGCTTGGCATCATCCATATTATTTATCTTGTTCTTGATATTCATGTTGCAAAAGTACTTCAAAATCTCCAAATTACCAAATATATCGTGGTATTATTTATCTCAGCATCTTTCCTTTTCCGAAGAGATAAGCCAGATGGGTCTTCTCCATCATCTTGGCGATGCCGATGCTTCCGGCAATGGCGATGAAGATGGTAACGAGGGCAAAACAGATTTCGCTCCTGTCCCAGCTAAAGAGGGGATGATAAAACTTGGCTGCCATCGTAAAGATGGGGTGGAAGAGGTAGATGGGCAGCGTGTTGCGGCCTATATATAATAAGGTGTCTTCTGTCTTTCGGACGCAGGCATTATCCTGTAGGCGTTTGATGAGGCTGTGTATCCACATCAGGGATGAAATGCAGCACCAGCAGGAGAAGACGATGGCGAGCGTGCCCCAGTCGTACCATTCTTCTAAGCCCAGCAAGTTGATCCAGAGCAGCAGGGCAACCGGTGAAGGACGGAAAATTCTGTCAAAGCCGATATGGCATTGTCTGAGTACCGCTCCGATGAAATAATAGGTGGCGGCACTGGGCGAAAGAGCGGGTGTCTTGGACAGGAGCAGGAGTAGGGTGGCGAAGATAAAGAGGCTTGTGGTGGTGCTCATCGTCGTTTTTCCCTGTCTGAGGGTTCCCCAGGTTGCTCCCTTGAAACTGACGTAATAGAGAATGCCGCAGATAATCATGGTCTGGATGAACCAATAGGGACCGATGGACGTAACGAATATCTTCTCGCAAATCTGAGAGAGTGACAGTTCCGTGATGCCATCTCTCACCGGCATGAAATAGGAGAGGACAGAGAAACCGGTTACCATGATGACGTAAGGCAAAGCGAGACACATCAGGTACCTTTCCATCTCCTTTGGGCTTTTCTCAATATTCACGAGATAGCCAGTGATGATGAGGAAGGTAGGCATCATGAACGAGAGGATGCCTGCCTTGAGCTGGGGGTATGCGTTGCCGAAGCTCACGATATGAATCAATATCATGAGAATAATGAGTATGGCTCTTATCCAGTCGATGTCTGTATTCCTTTGTTTCATAATGAATATATTCAAAATCTTTACTTGTTGATGTTACAATTGGGGGCAAATATACATAAAATATTCTTTTCCTCAAAATCTTTTTGCCTAAAATTCCCCCAGATTCTCAAAATATTTTTGCTTGAAATCCCCCAAATTCTCAAAATCTTGCCTGTGCAAGTCTTAAAGAACTGTACGGCACGGGCTGAAAGCTCAAAAGCTCTTAGCCCAGGGGGATAATAGCAATCAGCAAGGTGTTCTATAGCCAAATCGAAGGAAAATTGCTCGATTTGGCTATAGTATAGCCTATTCTATAGCCAAATCGAGTTAAAATTCATCGATTTGGCTAAAGAATCCTTGTTTTTCTCAGATATGCGCATTCGTAATCGTATGGCTGATTTCGTGGCAGAAACAGGGATAAAATCAGCCATTGTTTGCCTTGACTTTTGGATAAAAGCTGTATTCTTGGAGGCGTATATAAACACCCAAAAAGATACATAATCTTTACAATTCTATCTTTCGAAAGAATGCGGAAGATTAAATCAAAACAGGCTAACAAAGGTTACATATAGGAACAGCATAACGAACATGCTGCCCCTTTTTTCTTATTGTTGGCATTACGCAAAATGGACTTTCGGGAGGCTCTGAGAGACGGAAAAGAGTGACTATCCGGCTACAAATGCTGCTCCGGATGACAGGAAGCCTAAATTGCTAATTTTTGTAAAACACCAGAGAGAAGCGACATTTTTATCGAAAAAATCCCTTTTAGTTGTCGCATTCCCCCACCAATGCGACACCTAAATGATAGGAATGCGACACCTAGGCATGGGAATGCGACACCTTATTTCAATTATTTTTTGTATATTTGCAGCATGATTGCTAGATTGGAGCCATGCCGGTTTGCTGTCCGACATACCTGTTCATCATGCAGGCAAGCCTCTTATGTTTCCAGGAATGATCTTCGCTCTGATGATCCAATGGACATGATAGCGAAGCCTATCCCATCATAGAGGAAAACTCCTGATCTTTGCGATAAACTGGCAAGCAGATATATAAGACAAAATATTAACATTAATCATTTAACAACAAAACGTGTATGAAAAAGAAACAATTACACAAATCGAATTGGCTCGTCACGATGCTGCTGCTCGTGATGGCTATCCTCATGCCTTATGGGGGGGGCATGGGCACAAACGCCTTCCAGGCCTTCCATTGGTAAAGGAGTAGACAATCCCTATCAGATATCCACAGCTGCCGAACTGGCGTGGTTCCGCGACCAGGTGAATAGTGGTTATACTACTATTTCAGCCACGCTGACTAAAGATATTGACTTGGCAGAGTTCTGCCATGCGAAGGATGGCACCAAGTATACTAAAGAAGTCAGTTGGACTCCTATCGGTAACTCTGATAATATTGAAAATATGTACCAAGGTACATTTGACGGCAACGGGAAGACCATCAGAAATCTCTACATCAATGACATCTCTGAGTTTATCGGTATCCCCTGCGAAGCCGGTTTCTTCGGCTATGCAGAAAAGGGCAGCATCAAGAACATCACTTTCGACAATGCAAAGGTAAAGACTACTGCTGATGATTATTGTACTGGAATTTTGGTAGGAGTTGCAGGCTCTTGTATTGAAAATATCAAGATCTTGGTTAACTGTTCGGTAGAAGGAAAAAACTACACTGGCGGAATAGCAGGAAGAGCAAATGGCGACATCGACAACTGCGAAAACCATGCAATGGTGAATGGTGCAAATTTTGTAGGAGGTATTGTAGGTGAGTATACGTATTCCGGCAAATCCATCACTTCATGCGCCAATTATGGTGTCATAACAGGCTCGGGAGAGAGTGTTGGCGGTATTGCTGGATATTTTGTCTCAGGAACCATTCAGAATTGTGCCAACTATGGTGATATAACGGGAACTTTCTTTCTCGGAAACTTGATAGGATGTGCTGATGAATGCAATCTGAACAATGTGCTTGGCACTGGTAATGTTACTGCTACTTCTACTTCTAGAAATCCTGCCGGTCTCCTTGTTGGAATAATAGAAAATTCCTCCAGCACCGCTTCTGGCATCTTGGCATACAACAGCAGCGCGAAGCTTACCATCAATGGAACTGAGCAGACAGGCGATGCCGTCAAGGCTATCGGAAGAGGCTCATTGACATCAGCAGAAAAGATAATGGCATTCACCGCAGAACAATTGAAGAGCGGCATGGTTGCCAATCTGCTCCAGAAAAATGTCTCAGGAAGTGCAAAATGGGGACAAAAACTGAACACAGACGATTATCCTTTACTTGGCTCTGCTGATGAGGTTTACTCAGGTAATGCGACATTGAATTGTTTAGGCGAGGTGGAAAGTACAGTTACATTTACCAACACAAAGCCAGCACAAGATGGCACATTAACGGTTAAGCATGGCGATAGTCCCATACATCACGAATCCGTGGCTGCTACCTGCACCACAGATGGCAACATCGAATATTGGGAATGTAATCTTTGTCATAAGTCTTTCTCAGACGAGCTGTTGACACAAGGAGTGAGCACTCTTGTAGTATCAGCTACCGGACACAAATATGGTGAGAACGACAAGTGTACGATGTGTCAGAAAGAAATTCCTTCCTTGACATTGGGTAACAATCTCATAACAATCGAAAAAACGTATGGCAGTAGGGATGAAATCAGCGGTTACAACCTTTATAAATATACAGCTCCAGAAGATGGCAGATTGGAGGTGACGGCAAACAACAACGGCAATAATACCTGTGGCACCCTGTGGGAGAGCCCTACGGCTGCATCTCGCTTGATTTACGATGATTCTAGCAATTGGCCTGACTTCAAAATCACCTACGATGTAACGAAAGGCACCACTTATTATATCGGTGCAAGAGAATATGATGGCAATGCCATTGAAGGCGAAGTCAAGCTCAATGTAAAAATGAATGGTCTTGAAGGTGAATTGCCAACAGGCATGACTGGTAAAGGAACTGAGACGGAACCATTTGAGCTGAAGACGGCAGAGCATCTGGCGTGGTTCCGTGACTTCGTGAATGAAGGTAACATGAAAGCCTGCGCAAAGATTGCCGATGATGTGAAAGAAATTGATATGAGCACTGTATGCCATAAGGCTGATACCGAAAAGCAGGTAACAGAGCTCAGCTGGATTCCTATCGGTACCTCATATACTAATAGGTATCAAGGTACATTCGATGGCAACGGGAAGACCATCAGTAATCTCTACATCATCAATGCCGCCGCTGGTTATGTCGGTTTCTTCGGCTATGCAGAAAAGGGCAGCATCAAGAACATCACTTTCGACAATGCAAAGGTAAAGAGTACTGTTGATGATCATTGGACTGGAATTTTGGCAGGATTCGAAGAGCTTTGTGTTATTGAAAATATCAAGACCTTGGCTAACTGTTCGGTAGAAGGAAAAAATGGCGTTGGCGGAATAGCAGGAATGGCAAGTGGCGACATCGGCAACTGCGAAAACCATGCAATGGTGAATGGTGCAAATTCTGTAGGAGGTATTGTAGGTGGCTATAGAGAATTCGGCAAATCCATCATTTCATGCGCCAATTATGGTGTCGTAACAGGTACGGGAAACAGCGTTGGTGGCATTGCTGGAAATTTTGGCTCAGGAACCATTCAGAATTGTGCCAACTATGGCGATATAACTGGAGCTGATATTGTCGGAAACCTGATAGGATTTGGTTCTATATGTAATCTGAACAATGTGCTTGGCACTGGTAATGTTACTGCTACTTCTGTAGATCGTGCCGGTCTCCTTGTAGGAAACATAGTCGATTCCTCCAGCACCGCTTCTGGCATCTTGGCATACAATAGCAGCGCGAAACTTACCATCAATAAAACTGAGCAGACAGGTAATGCTGTCAAGGCTATCGGAAAAGGCTCATTGACCTATCCAGAAAAGATTAAGGCATTCACCGCAGAGCAGCTGAACAGCGGTGAAGTGGCTTACCTGCTCAACGGAAGCAAATCAGAAGGTGAACTGGTTTGGTATCAGAAACTCTTGGGTGCTGATGCTTATCCTGTGCTTGTTGCTGCAGAGGGCAATACTGTATATCATGGATCGTTCACTTGCTGCGATGGAACGGCTGCATCATATAGCAACAGTACTTCTGAGACTGAATTGGTTCACGTAGCATCTGCCACTTTAACCAGTCCTAAGTTCGATGCCGACAAGCACATCTATCACATGGGCTGCAGCAACGAGAACTGCCCTGAGCATAAGTATGCAGCAAATGCTGATGGAACACTGAAGGCTACAAAGGCAGACGGCAAGTTCTATGTCGAGAAACTGGCCCTTACCGATGCTAAAGCCATCAACACCCAGGCTCAGTTCACGGTAAAGGACCTGCAGTATAGCCGTCAGCTCAATGAGGGACAAAAGGGTTATGTAACACTCTGCCTTCCTTTTGATATCAATGTAGCTGATGTTACTGGTGCAGAGAAATGCTATCCGGTAGGAGATATGATGATTCACATGCCTACAAATGATGCAAGTGTATTGAAATTCGTTCTTATGCTCGATGAGCAGTCTGTCATCGAGGCTGGCACACCGATGATTGTTAAGCTTGCTGCAGAGAACGCAGCTCAGAAATTGGTTGCAACGGCACAGAATGTAGAGTATAACGCCAACTTCTTTGCAAATCCAACAGCCAAGTCGCTGACTCTGAGAGACTGGGATGGTAAGAGTGGTTTTATGACTATCTGCCATGAACTGACAAATGCCTCAATAGGTGGCGTTTATACTACCACTCCTATGGCAGAGGGAAGCTACAGTTTCCGTGCAGATGGTAAGTTTGGTATCCACACAGGTGATTTGTCTCCTTATCGCATGTATCTGAACGTCCAGCCATCGCAGTCGGCTTCTTCACGTACCATGCTGTTCAGCATCGGTTTGCCTGATGACAGTTCTACTACAGGTGTCCGCATTATCAGCTTAGGAGATGGCAAACAGACTGGTTCATCAGCCATCTATACCTTAGAGGGCCAGCGCGTAATGGGAACACCTCGCCAGGGCATCTATATCAAGAATGGAAAGAAATTTAGTGTTAAATAATTAATAAGCAAGGAATTATGAAGAAGAAAGAATATATATCACCTGCAATTCAGGTAATAGAAATGAATACTCCTTGCATTCTGGTAGGAAGTGGAGGAGAAACCGGTGGAGGAATAACGCAAGAAGAATGGGATAGTATGGGTCCAGGCTTCGGCTCGAATGATCCGAACTATCCAGGTCAGGGAGTGTAATTTAACGCTCCTGATACTAATATAAGTAAGGGCTGCAGACGGTAACAATGCCGTTTGGGGCCCTTATAGTTTTAATGGCTGAAGATATTTCCTTCACGTCTGGCATAGCCACTTATACTAAGAAAAAAGACTCGTGGATAATTTACATACACTACGCCTGAAGTTGCTTCAGCTGCTCTTCTGTTAATCCTGTAGCTTGTATGATTTGAGAACAAGACATACCCATTGCCAACAAGTTACGGGCTACTTCCAAACCTTTAGACAGTTCACCTTCAGCTCGACCTTCAGCACGCCCTTTTTCCATTCCTCTCTTCTCATCAAACTTTCTGGTGGCATATATATCACGCATATTCTTGATGTCCTCATCATAAAGCTCAAGTTCTTCTCGGGAAAGCTTGCGGAGGTCTCCTATCTCTGCCAACTTGCGGAAGACTGGATACTTCTCGCTGAATGGCATCTGTTCAAACATGTTCATATTCTTCACTATATAAATCCAACAATCAAATATATCCATACACTCTGCCTCCGTATGCTTGTCGAACAATGGCAGTCTTGGCAAACGTCACGTCCTTGATTACCAACTCGTCTTCAAACAGTCCGTTGAGGAATGTTATCAGACATTCTTTCGTGTCCTCGCTTCCAAAAATTCGCTTGAAAGCCCAATCGACACGTGGGTCTATAAATCTTGCCATCTTCTTACGTTTTATAAGGTCGTGGACGCAATATTGCAATTCTGCTGCGAAGATACACTTTTTTATTGAAACTGCCAAGAAATTATGGGATTTTCTTTTTTTTATAACTGTACGGTTGAAAAGTTTCTATGGTTGCACGCAAGCACATGAAGAAGAATACTCAAGTGGCTCAGTCAGCTAGCTCAAGTGGTTCAGTCGAGCAATTCAAGTGGTTCAGTAAGACAACTCAAGTAGTTCTGTCAGCGAGTTCAGACGTCTCAGTTAGCTGATGCAGACGTCTCGATAAGCTTACAGATACGTCTCCGTTAGCTTACGCAGTAATATCTGTAACCCGATGCAGCCATATTCGTAACCCGATGCAGTAATATCCGTAACCCGATGCAGTAATATCCGTAACCCGATGCAGTAATATCTGTAACCCGATGCAGTAATATCTGTAACCCGATG
>JAJVTK010000003.1:0-147416 GCA_021622245.1 Segatella copri
TTCAGCAACTTTTCCCGGAAGTATGGAAGAAGGCAGAGTTGAAGGCAAACATGAGGTCAACACAGAAACAGCACAACGTTTGCTGGCGATGGGACTTTCTGCCGAATGTATTTCATCTGCAATTTAATCTTCCCCCTTCATCTTTTCTTCTCCCTATGTCAGTTTTTGTCGCCACCGGATTGTAGTTTTGCAGCAGAATTGACAATAACTCTATATAATAAGGTATGAATGCAGAAAGAAGAGGGGGTAGGAGTCCCTGAAAATTAAAAGATTCCTCAGATTGGGAACACACTGTGTGCCCAATCTGAGGATACGATGACTGTCTCCTTACCAAGATACCTTTCTATCTTGTCGATGTATGATTGACGAATAATAGTTGCCATATTTTTATCTTTTATAATGGATATAAATCGGAAATATTTTATTTTTATCTTCTATAAAATACAAAAAATGAGTTCCCTATGCAATATAGTTTTAGATAATCCGTTATCTAACAATCCGCAAAAACGAAAATGCTGATAATCTTTGTGGATGTGGTAAGATTTGAAGCAAAAAGTGTAACATCAAAACGATTAATTATGAGAAGAATTGCATTTTATCCAGTAGGAGGCGAGCGTGTTAGTCTACCAGAGAGGCATATCAAGGCTTATGTAGACGATTATTGTCACGAGTTTGGACAGACGGATACAGACACAAAGTTGATGCATCTGCTTTATGTTGCCGACAAGGGCTTTGATATCTTATCGCATATTCGTGAGTTTTTAGACAATCATCCTGAGATTGCCCAAGATAGTATCAAGCAAACATTGGCGTATTTCGTTTCGCATCTTAGATATCCTGACGGTGATAGATACGTGGATGACCAGTTTGCAATGGCTAATTATCTTAAAGAAACACTTAGTTTAGAGAAAGTGTTGGATCTTCTCATGATGGAGATTAGATTGAGATTCTCTTATACAGAAGACGATAGGTCTGTAACTTTTACGCAGAAATACCTAAGGTGGGATAGTCTGGCTTCATTGAAAAAGTCTTTGAAAGGTGAAGAGCTACTAAAATGTATGGTTAATCCTACTGGCTATTATAGTGTATCTGAATCTGATATTGTTAAAGAGAATCTTTGGCCTAAGCTGACTGGGGAGTATATGCGTTCGCATTGGTATGACGAGTCCATAAAAATGGTTTATCCGAATTCTTACGAGGAGCAAGTGATAAATGAATTCAATAAAAAGGCAAAAGAGGATTGTCGGTACTTTCTTGGTGCTCCTGCTGAGCCGTGGAGAGGTAACCCGCTCAAGGCAAAAGTCGTTATTCTTAGCCTAAATCCAGAATTTAAGTTAGGTGTGAATGATAATGTGCAATATGAAAGATATAGGGCACCTTTAGAGGATGCTATGGCAGAGTTGATCAATACGCTGTCATTTCAAGTGAGAGGATTGCTCACCCCACAGGAATCTTATGTTAAGAGTCATGAAGAGTTCAAGGAAAAATATAGCATGGAGGGTTCCCAAGTCCTTTGTGGCGATGCATTGAATGAGATTGGTGACTATTATTGGTATAATAATATTAATCGGCTCAACATAAATCATCAAAAGGAATATGAGTTCTTCCGAAACTTTGCAATAGTTCAGTATTGTGCTTACACTTCTGTTTCCTTTAAGGATTTTCCAAGGGGTGTTGTGTTGCCATCTCAGGAATTAACAAAGAAACTAATTAGATATTTGGCTTACGAAAGAGAAGATGTAGTGTTTGTTATCATGCGAAGTGCAGCTAAATGGAAGGAATTACTAGATGCTGATGTTTGGGAAAAGATGCAATCACGTCTTATCGTTAATAAGAACATGAGTCAGTCTTTGTCTGAGAATAATCTTGGTAAAAAGAACTTCAATATGCTCATAGAGTATTTGAAATAACTGAAGAAAGGGTACGAGGGTATCTTAGGTTACTTTTTTAAGTATCTTAAGATACATGGCAAAGTATCTTAAGATAGTTAACTATGTATCGGGAATATACCCTCACCATTCGCCCCAGCCGTGATTTCCTTCAGGAACTGTTATGGCATGGCAGAAATATCATCGTACTGAAGCCCGAGAACTTGAGGCAGGAGATGATTGATATCTTAAAGGATATGACGAAGAGTTATGAGACGGGCGAATGCCTGAATGGGGAGGAATAAAAGAATCCTCAGATTGGGAATACACTGTGTGCCCAATCTGAGGATACGATGACTGTCTCCTTTCCAAGATACTTTTCTATCTTGTCGATATATGATTGACGAATAATAGTTGCCATATTTTTATCACTTATAAATGAAATTTTCTGTAAATATACGAAAAGTTTCACTTATAAGTGATAAAACTTATCTATTTTTAGTTTTTATAACTTATAGATGGTATCGTTTCAATGATATTAAATGCTCGTTGTAACAATTAATCTTCCTTCAGATACCAGTCTTTGATGTATCCGGAATAATGCTTGGCAAACTCCTCGGCTTGGCCGGGAGCGCAAGCTTTCACCTTCTTGGCTGGAATACCCGCCCAAATCTCATGTGCAGGAACCTTGGTGCCATGGGTAACTACAGCACCTGCAGCAATAATAGCTCCTTCACCAATATCAGCCTTATCTAGCACGGTGGCATTCATACCGATGAGAGCACCTTTTCTAACGGTAGCTCCATGAACGATGGCACCATGTCCCACTGATACATCATCCTCCAGAATGCAAGGCATCGTACCGGTTTGATGGATGCAGGCGCAATCCTGCACATTTACCCTGTTTCCACATCTGATGGCATCCACGTCAGAGCGCAATACCGCACTATACCAGATGCTGCAGTCATCACCAAGAATACAGTCGCCGGTCAGTACGGCATTCTCAGCGATAAAACAATTCTTTCCCCATTGAGGAGTCTTTCCCTCTACTGTCTTTATAATAGCCATATTGAATATATATTTAAATTTGGGTGCAAAGGTAGCAAAAAATATTGGAATCACCTTATACTATTTCAGATACTTCTTCAGCCACAAATCGAAGAACTTGTCATATACCACGTAGGCATCATCCTGCTGGGTGATGAAATCCTTCTCCAGCAATCCCTTCAGGGCGGAATTTACAGAGCTTGGCGACGGGAGATGATATTTCTTTGCGAAGGCTCCGCTCTTTACGCTTCTGGCTTCGCCCTCTGCAGAGATGGCGATGAAGACATTGCGCTGCTTTTCCGGCATCTGGCGCAGAAGGGTCTCGTAGGTGTCTGATGCCATGTTGAGATTGTAGTTGATGGCGTCATCTACCATATCCAGAGTGCAGGTACCCTGTTCGGGAGTCTTGAGGAAGAGAACATTCATTACTCGCTGGATGTATGAAGTGACACCACCGAAACGGGCGAAGAGTTCTCCGATAATGGCAGTATCTAGATGTTTGTTGCGCTCCTCGAACTTGGCTGTGGCAAACTCCTTGTATTTCTCCACATCCAGAGGCTTCAGGTTCATCAGCGTCACGCTCTGATAGAATGGGCGGGCAGGAGATGTGAACATTTCTGCCATCAGATGGCGGTGAGAACCCGAGAAGATGAAGTGGGCATTGGTGCAACGCTGAATGTAGGTACGGAGTAAAGCTTCTATGCGGTTGTCGGCATAGTTGGTGATTTGCTGAAACTCGTCGATGGCAACAAGACATGGCTTGTCGGCTTGGTTGAGATAAGAGAATATCTCATCAAGCGTAATTTCGGGATTTACTATGTTGCCGATGCCTATTCCCCAAACAGGAGCCCCGTTGATATCGAAAGAGATTTCTGAACGGAGAGAAGAGAGTGCTATCAGGAATTTCTCCCAAGCGCTTCTGCCTTTAGGGCGAAGTTCATCAATAATGGCTTTGCCGAACATATTGACCAGATCGCTGACGGAATTGGTTGAATAGATGTCTATGATAAAAGTATAATAATCTTTTTGGATGACTGGCTGGGCAAAGCAATGGTGAATCAGCTCTGTCTTTCCGATGCGTCGAGGGGAAATCAGAGCCATGTTATTCTCATTGGTCAGCATCTCTGTGATGTGCTGGGTTTCTTCCATACGGTCGCAGAAGTATTCCGGACCGGCGTAACCATTTGTGACAAAAGGATTCTTCATTACCATATTTATACCTTATTATATATTTTACGGCTGCAAAGATACAACTTTTATTCCGATTATCATAAAGTGATTATCATAAAATGATAATGAAATACAGAATTTTTATCTTTATCGTGGATAAAAGCTTGAAATTAGCTGCTTTTATGATAGCAGCTTATCCAGTAATGAAAACAGTTTCTCTTCTGTTTGATAAGGGTAAATGTCGAAGTAGGGATTTCCTGTAAGCATGGCTGAAAGCTGGGGCTTTCAGGAAAGACAAAAAAGAAGGAGGTTCTTTTTATAAGAATTGCCGTCACAGATTGAAGCATCGTGCAAGACTTGTAGGTGGCAAACGCATTGTCATACCTAATCGTGTGAGTATCAGCGAAAGACCCAAGGAGGTTGATAGAGTGCGATTTGGTGATTTTGAGATGGATACAATCGCTGGAAAGGGTAATTGTGGAGCAATTGTTACATTGGTTGAAAAGCAAACTGATATGCTGTTTATGAGAAAATTGAAGCACGGAAAGAATGCAAAGAAATTGGCTGAGACTGTAAAGTAGCTACTTATGCCATTCAAGGGAAAAATAAAGTCCATAACAACAGACAATGGGATGGAATTTGCTGCACATGAGATAATCAGCAAATCTCTGGGTGTACCAGTGTATTTTGCTGATCCGTATTCCTCATGGCAAAAGGGTGCTATTGAGAATGCAAACGGACTCGTTAGGCAGTACATTCCTAAGTCTGCTGCGTTTTCAAACTTCAGTCAGCAGAAAATAACAAAGTTTATGGCAAAAATTAATGGGAGACCAAGAAAGAAATTGAATTCCTCAACAACAAAGGAGTGCTTTTACAAAAACATTACGTAATTTTGCACTTGCTTGTTGAATTCGCGCTGAAGAAAGCGTATGACTGGCTTGTTAAGTATGCAGAGTATAACAGAATGGAATTCTCACATTGGATGAGAGGATTTGTCCCTTATCCACGTCTAGGTTAGAAATAAATGAATTCTAACAACAAACTAAAGGGTTAAGTGCGAAGAGCCGTGTGATGGGAAACAGTCAAGCATGGTTCTGTGAGAAGGGAGGGTGAAAGTCCCTCTACTTACTCGACTAATTTGTTTGTACATAGCAATGCAAATATAATTATTTCAGGGGAGACTGCGGTCTCCCCATTTTGTTTTTTTGCATTGCCCATTGAATTTCTTGAGCAATTGTCATTTTTTGCTTCCCTTACTGCAATTGTAAGGTTGGCAATGATATAAAAAATAATTTAGATTATTATTTTTTCTTAGAAATAATAGAGATAGTTCTTTTACTAGTCTTTCCCGGCAACTTTTAGTAATTGTATCTACAAAAAACATCAACTTCATTATGTAGAAAGTTGATGTTTTTTTAAATTAGTCTTTAATGGAATAATCCTCCTTGTTTTTGGAAGTCTATCATTTTTTTCAATTCTTTTGGATTAAAAAACGCAATGAAATCACAGAGTTCTTGCTCATTTTTAAATGCAATAGTTAATTGAGCAGTATCATCATTCATGCCTTTCCAAGTTCCGGTGCATGTTAGAACAGGAGGTTTTGGCGAATTTTTATATATAAATGTGAACTTTTTATTATCCCATTTTCCTGCATGTATTTCTTTACCCCTATAAAAAGTCATAGTTTCTATAGGAATTTCAATGTCTATTTCTTTCTCAAATGCTCCAACATTATTGCTGATTGCTGTTTTTTGCCATTCTTTATATTTGGCAAGTAGCTTTTGGAGTGTTGTGTAAAGTGTTGGCGAATTAGCAATCTTAACTAATCCATCTTTACCTCCCCAAGGAGCAAAAATTCGAATAGGTTCTACTAAGAAAGCATATGCTTGTTTTGAATTATCAGTTAAAGCATATATTTTTTTCATTTGTTCAAATGTCTTATATTCACCTAATTGTTCCTTTTTATAGATGGTATCATTGATGTAGAATTGTTTCTCGTATTCTGCTCTCTGTTGAACGGCTAGTGCTATTCTTTGTCCTGGTAATAACTTGCCGCCTTGTTTGCTAGAGCTTGTGATAGTGTTGCCAGATTTACTATTTATTTGAGAGGCAGTTTGGGCTGCATTGTTCCATCTATTTAAAGCTCCTTCCGTAATTTCTTTTTTATTGCTTGTAGAGTCTGCTTGGATAGAATCCGGCTGTTTGTATATTTTCATTGTACGAGTTGTAGGCTCGTTAGTTGGTTGAGTAATTTCTTCAATGGTATTTGCAGCTTTTTGAATTGCTTTGCCTAACTTTTTGAAAAATTGAGCGTTGGCATTAGTTGTTCCACTTAGAAATGCTAGTATTAAGCCTAATCGGAAGGCTGAACTTTTGAAAAATTTCATTTTGTTGTTAATATTTTGGGTTCTTAAAATGAAAGACAAAGTAGCACATTATATTTTGCTACTTTGTCTTTATACCTTGTATTATATGTAATATTACAGCTGAGCCAACTCTACAACCTTATCTACTGCAGCGCTCAAGCCGTCCTTGTTCTTACCGCCAGCCTGAGCATAGTGAGGCTGACCGCCACCGCCGCCCTGAATCAACTTGGCAGCTTCGCGAATCATCTTACCAGCATTCAAACCATGATCCTTTACCATATCATCGCTGAACATTACGCTGAGCATAGGCTTGTCGTTATAAACAGAACCTACCACGCAGATCATGTTCTCTGGCAATGCCTCGCGAACCTTGAATACCAAATCCTTGGCAGCTGCTGGCTCCATTGGCAATACGGCTGTAACAACCTTCACACCATTGATTTCTTTTGCATTCTCTACAAGCTTATCCTTGGCACGCTCTACAGCCTGAGCCTGGAACTTCTCAACATCCTTCTTCAAGGCATCGTGCTCGTCGATGTACTTTCTGATGACACCTTCGAGATCCTTGGCATTGTTGA
Source organism: Segatella copri (assembly GCA_021622245.1). GTDB lineage: Bacteria > Bacteroidota > Bacteroidia > Bacteroidales > Bacteroidaceae > Prevotella > Prevotella copri_J. The sequence continues at coordinate 7,030 of JAJVTK010000003.1, forward strand.
ACAAGCCCTTCAAGGCTACGATGGTATCCTGTAAGCCGTAGATAGCCTCCTCGCAAGCCTTGCCTGTCAAAGCCTCGATACGGCGGATGCCGGCTGCAACGCTGCTCTCAGAGATAATCTTGAAGAAACCAATCTTACCGGTGCTTTTGGCGTGAATACCACCACAGAACTCGGCAGATGGACCGAAGCGAACTACACGAACCTTGTCGCCATACTTCTCGCCGAAGAGGGCGATAGCACCAAGTTCCTTAGCCTCCTCAATAGGAGTATCGCGGTGCTCATCCAATGGATAGTCGGCACGGATCATCTCGTTTACCATGTGCTCTACCTTGCGGAGCTCCTCATCAGTTACCTTCTGGAAGTGAGAGAAGTCGAAACGCAATGTATCCTTATCTACATAAGAACCCTTCTGCTCTACGTGGTCGCCCAAAACCTGCTTCAGGCAGTAGTCGAGCAAGTGGGTAGCTGTATGGTTGGCTGCGCTTCCCTCGCGGCTCTCGATATCAACACAAGCCATGAAGTCAGCATTTACATTCTTAGGCAACTCCTTTACGATGTGGATGCTCTGGTTGTTCTCGCGCTTGGTGTCGATAACCTGGATAGTCTCATCCTCGCTAACGAGTACACCCTTGTCGCCAACCTGTCCACCCATCTCACCATAGAATGGAGTGTTGTCGAGTACCAACTCATAGAAAGAGTTCTTCTTCTGAGTCACCTTGCGATAGCGCAGGATGTGGCACTCATATTCTGTATAGTCGTAACCCACGAAGTTCTGGTCGCCTTCCTTCAAAACCTCCCAGTCGCCGTTCTCTACGGCAGCAGCATTGCGGGCACGCTCTTTCTGCTTCTTCATTTCCTCGTCGAAGCCTGCGGCATCTACGGTGTAACCATTCTCACGGCAGATGAGCTCTGTCAGGTCGAGAGGGAAACCGTATGTATCGAAGAGGCGGAATGCGCTTTCGCCATCAAGCTGAGTCTCGCCATGAGCCTTGAGCTCGTCCATATCGCCATTGAGGAGGTTGATACCCTTCTCCAAGGTGCGGAGGAATGAATCCTCTTCCTCTTTCATCACGCGGGTGATGAGCTCCTGCTGAGCTGGCAACTCTGGGAAGGCTGCACCCATCTGCTCTACCAATACATTGACGAGCTTGTACATGAATGCTTGCTTCTGGTCGAGGAATGTGTAAGCGTAACGTACGGCACGGCGCAAGATGCGTCGGATTACGTAACCTGCCTTGGCGTTGCTTGGCAACTGACCATCGGCGATAGAGAAGGCTACGGCACGGAGGTGGTCGGCGCAGACACGCATAGCTATATCAATCTTCTCCTGCTCATCCTTGCCCTCGCCATTCTTACCTGTAGGAGTAGTGAAGCCATACTTCTTGCCAGAGATTGCCTCAATTTCCTTGATGATTGGCTGGAAGATATCAGTATCATAGTTAGAGTGCTTGTCCTGCAACATGCGAACCAAGCGCTCGAAGCCCATACCTGTATCGATAACGTGCATTGGGAGAGGTTCGAGAGAACCATCAGCCTTGCGGTTGTACTGCATGAACACGATGTTCCAGATTTCGATGACCTGAGGGTTATCCTTGTTTACCAACTCACGGCCTGGCACCTGAGCCTTCTCCTCTGGAGTACGAGAATCCACGTGAATCTCTGAGCAAGGACCGCAAGGACCTGTTTCGCCCATCTCCCAGAAGTTGTCGTGCTTGTTACCGTTGATGATGTGGTCGGCTGGCACGTGCTTAGCCCAGTAACCTGCAGCCTCGTTGTCGCGTTCCAGACCTTCCTCCTTGCTACCCTCGAATACGGTAACGTAGAGATCGGCAGGGTTGAGCTTCAAAACTTCAGTAAGATACTCCCATGCCATATCGATGGCACCCTCCTTAAAGTAGTCGCCGAAGCTCCAGTTACCGAGCATCTCGAACATGGTGTGATGGTAAGTATCATGACCTACCTCTTCGAGGTCGTTGTGCTTACCGCTTACACGGAGACATTTCTGAGTATCAACACGACGAACATCCTTGCCTGGGTCTTTTGTACCGAGGATGATGTCTTTCCACTGGTTCATACCAGCGTTTGTAAACATCAGCGTTGGGTCATCCTTGATAACCATAGGTGCTGATGGAACAATCTTGTGGCCTTTACCTTCGAAGAATTTCTTGAAGGATTCGCGCACTTCATTAGCTGTCATCATATCTTTTTTATATTTATCTTTAATTTCTTTTTCCTGTTTTGGAGAGGGGATTGAGAGTCCTCTCAGAAAATATTTTTGCCCTTTAGGGCATTTTCTTCCGAAAATCTTTGCAAAGATAAGAAGAATTGTTTAATTTTGCAACTAAATTAATTATTTTTGAAATTAAAGACGGAAAAAATGGCAATAATTCCAGATAAAACAACGAAATTGTACTATTCTATCAAGGAAGTAGGTGAAATGTTTGGTCTAAACGACTCTACGTTGAGATATTGGGAAAAGGAGTTTCCTTTTCTCAAACCGAAGGTTGCTGGCAATAAAGTGCGCCAGTATACCGATAAGGATATTGAGCAGGTAAGGCTCATCTACAACCTTATCAAAGTGAAGGGATTGAAGATTGCGGCTGCCCGTAAGTATCTGAACCAAAACAGAACGGGTGCCGAGAAATCTTCTGAAGTTCTCGACACCCTTATTTCTGTAAGAGACCAGCTCAAAGAACTCAAAAAACAGCTCGATGGACTGGTTTAAGACTTTGAGCTTTGAACTTTGAGCTTTGAACTTTATGATTAGTTGAAAGGTTAGGGGATGGTGGGTTACCACGCTTCTTCGCCGAAGACATTCTTGATGGTAACTTTAGCAGCTTCTTTCTTGGTGAGCTGACGGCTCCAGGCTACGCGTGCCTTGGTTGCAGCACCTGCACCGTGGTTGTTATATTCGCTGTAACGGGCTGTCTGTTCGTTGCTCTGCTTGCCCCAGTTGTGCCATCCTTCTGGACGGATGTGGCTGCCCATTTCGCAATTCATGAAGAGGGTAGCTGCATAAGGGCGCCATGGACGGCCCAGATAAACCTTGTCTACGCCTGGCTCGGCGGTAAGCTTGCACTTGTTGAATACATAGCCATATTCCTGACCGGCAGGACTGGATGCAGCTGTGATGTAGCTGTTAGCCTTGCTGCGAATCTCACAATTCTCAAACCATGCTCTTCCCGGACCAAAGATGAAATCGGTGGTTCCTTCGATGTAGCAATCATAGAAGGCTGAACGGTTGTTGGCTATACCTGTATAAACGGTATCCTGATTGCCCAGCAGACGGCAGTTCTGAACCAGGATATGATCGCCTTCAAGATGCAGAGAGACAGCCTGTCCCAGTTTGGCTGCATTGTTCTCGATGGTGATGTTCTTCAGGGTGATGTAACTGCCCTGTACCTTCAGGGTATAAGTGCGGAATGTGCCCATCGGTTTGCCCTTTACTGCAGCTTCTGAATCGAGTCCACCTACAGGCATCTTGATGTTGGCATGATCGTCCCATGTGATGATGGTGTTATCACGGTCTTCACCACAGATGGTGATGTTGGTGAGCCATGAAGGGAGGATGAGTTTCTCCTTGTACACGCCTTTCTTTACGTAAATTACCTTGCTGTAATCCATGAAAGCACGACATACTTCGATGGCTTCGTCGATGGTGCGGAATTCGCCGGTACCATCACGGGATACTACAATCGTGTCGGGGTTGTCATACTTGTTGGCTGCTGCCAAAGGCAACAGGGTCAACATCATTAAAAATGATAAGAATAATTTTTTCATATTGTTTTTAAGCTTGTTGTTTTGAATCTGTTTTTATAAGATGTTGAAATCTGTATGATTTCATAGAGAATCACCAGATTTAAAATCCGGCGAATCTCTATTATTTATCTTTTCTTTATTATCATAAACTCCTAAGTTACAGGATTCTCTGTACTTCCTGCAGATCATCAATATTTCGGAGTTGGTTCATAATGGTCTTAACTTCTTCGCGGTCGTGAACACGGAGTTCGATGGTTCCGTCGAAGATGCCGTTATCACTACTGATTGTTATCTTGTGGATATTGATGCCTAACTGGTCACTAATCACCTTACTTACATCCAGCAGCATGCCCTTACGGTCGATACCCTTGATTTCGATGGTAGCATCGAAGAGTATCTGCTTGTGCATATCCCATTTGGCATCTACGATGCGGTTGCCGAAACTGGACTTCAGTTTGGCTGCTATGCTGCAAGAGCGCTTATGTATTTCGATGCGGTTCTTGTTGTCGATAAAGCCCATGACGTCATCACCAGGAATCGCATGGCAGCAGCTAGGGAAGATAAACTGGTTGATATTCTCCTCGGTCAGGATGAGTGGCTTCTTCTTGTTGAAGTCTTTGCCCACCACGAAAAGATCCTGAGGCTTCACGATGCCTTTTTCTGGAGCCTTCTCCTTGCTCTTGCCCAGGAATGGGATATAATTGCGCCAGCTGCTGGCCTGCTGTTTCTTAGGCTTGCCCTGCAACTCATCGAAGTCTTTATCGCCCAGGATAATCTGATGGTCTCCCAATGACTGGAAGAGGGTTTCAGGCTTCTGGATATTATGAAAATCGCATAGGCGGTCTACCACCGACGCACTCATCTCGATGCTGTTCTTCTTGAGCCATTCGGTGAGTATGTTTTCTCCCTTCTTCTGAACCTCTCGTGAATCGCGGCGCAGGATGGCAAGAATCTTGCTCTTTGCCTTGGCCGAACTGACGAAGTTGACCCATTCTTCCTGTACATGCTGGCTCTTGGAAGTAAGAATCTCAACCTGATCGCCACTTTGCAGCTTATGGCTCAGCGGAACCAGCTTATGGTTTACCTTGGCTCCAATGCAGTGGCTGCCCAGAAAAGTATGAATCTGGAAGGCGAAGTCGAGGGCAGTACAGCCTGCCGGCATCGTCTTGATTTCTCCCTTTGGAGTGAAGACGAAGATTTCTGAAGCATAGAGGTTCAGCTTGATGGCATCGAGGAAGTCCATGGCATCCGGCTGCGGATCGTCCAGAATCTCCTTGATGGTGCTGAGCCAGTCGTTCAGTTCGTTCTCATCTTCTGTATATTCACCTTCGTTTCCTTCTTTGTATTTCCAGTGGGCAGCAAATCCCTTTTCTGCTACCTCGTCCATACGGTCGGAACGGATCTGCACTTCTATCCATCTTCCCTGCTTACTCATCAGGGTAACGTGGAGTGCCTGATAACCGTTTGCTTTCGGATGGTTCAACCAGTCGCGCAGACGGTCTGGATGGCTCTTGTAGATTTTGCTGATGGCTACGTAGATATTGAAACATTCGTTTACTTCGTTTGCTCTCACCTTTGGCGTAAAGATGATGCGCACAGCAAGAATGTCGTAAATCTCATCGAAGGTAACGTGCTTGTTCTGCATCTTGTTCCAAATAGAATAAGGGCTCTTCACACGTGCTTTAATCTTGTATTCTACACCTAACTTGTCGAGTTCTTCGCGGATAGGTGCAGTAAAACTCTCGAAGAGGGTATCGCGCTGCGATTCGGTATCGGCAAGTTTATGCTCAATATTGGCATACTCCTGTGGATGGTCGTAGCGGAAACTGAGGTCTTCGAGTTCGGTCTTGATTTTGTTCAAGCCCAATCGGTTGGCGAGAGGTGCATAAATATACAAGGTTTCGCCCGCAATCTTGTATTGTTTGTTGGCCGGTTGCGATTCCAGCGTGCGCATGTTGTGCAGGCGGTCGCAAATCTTGATAAGGATAACACGGATGTCATCGCTCATAGTGAGCAACAGTTTTTTGAAGTTTTCTGCCTGTGCTGATGCCTTATCGCCGAAGATTCCACCACTGATCTTGGTGAGTCCATCAACGATTTGTGCCACCTTGGCTCCAAAGATGTTTGAGATATCTTCTACTGTGTAGTCGGTATCTTCTACCACATCATGAAGCAGTGCGGCACAGATGCTCGTTGAGCCGAGCCCCATCTCCTCGCAGGCTATCTGAGCCACTGCGATAGGGTGCATGATATATGGTTCGCCCGAGAGGCGGCGCACACCTTTGTGCGCCTGTCGGGCAAAGTTGAATGCCTTGGTCACTATATCTACCTTCTTGCGGTGTCGCGAACTCAGGTAGGTGTCAAGCAGGTGTTGAAAGGCATCGCCAATCAACTGGTTGTCAGCCTGCTCTCTTTCGAGGTCTTTCAAGTTCTGGTCATCCATAGTGGGTCCCTCCAATAAATAATGTTCTTAATTAGACTGAAAAAACTACAGCGGACGTAGTTCTTTTATTTCACTTTGATTTTCTTTCCGGCACGGATACTGTTACCCTTGATGCCGTTCAGTTTGCGCAGTTTCTTAACGGTTGTTCCGTGGCGTGCTGCTATTTCAGAAAGGGTATCACCATTCTTGATGGTTACACTCTTGTTGCCTTGTTTCCTGTTTCTGCCTCGTTTGCTGCTCTTCTTGCTGCGTGAAGAAGCGCTGTGGCGACTGTAGCTGCTTCGTGGGCGGCTATAGGTAGGCTGTGCATCGTTGACATCTACTGTAGCGCGCTTCAGGAAGAGTTCATCGGCTCTGTAAGCACAGATGCTGTCCTGCTGGTCGATGAAACTACCGATGAGGGTAGATGGAAGACGCAATACCATCGGATGGTTCAATCCGTTGATGATATCATGACGATACTGTGGATTCAGATTGCGCAGGTGCTCGATGTTGATGTTCAGCACTTTGGAAATCTGCTCCAGGTGGATGTCTTTTGATACTACGATGGTATCTGTCTTTACTGGCAGTTCGCTTACCATAGGGCAGATGTTATGATCGCAGTAGTAGTTCATGATGTAGTTGGCGGCAATGAAAGCTGGTACATATCCACGTGTTTCCTTTGGCAGATATGGATAGATGTTCCAGTAGTCGGCGTTGCCTTTTGCACGATGGATGGCCTTGTTGACATTGGTTGGACCGCAGTTGTAAGCTGCAATCACGAGGCTCCAATCGTCGAATATTTTGTACAGGTCGCTCAGATAGTGAGCGGCTGCATAGGATGCTTTTACCGGGTCGCGGCGTTCATCGATGAGTGAGTTTACTTCCAGTCCATATCGCTTGCCGGTAGGCAGCATAAACTGCCATAAACCTGTGGCACCAACGCGTGATACAGCTTTAGGGTTGAGTGCCGATTCGATAACTGGCAGATATTTCAATTCCAGTGGCAGGTTGTAAGCCTCTAATGCCTCTTCGAAGATAGGCATGTAGAAGTTACTTGCTCCCAACATAAAACTTACCGAACGGCGTAGTTTGCCGCTGTATCGGTCTATGAATTTCTGTACTACCTCATTGTATGGCATTTCGATGATGGTAGGCATTCTCTTCAGACGGTCGATATACACTTCCTTCTCGAAGACAGGGTTTACATCGCGGTATTTGCAGGTTGTATCTGCCATCATGTAAGTCTGTGCATTGTAAAGGTGGAGCAGGCTGTCGAGGTTATCTTCCATTCCCTCAGGTATTTCGATTTCCTCCTGCTTTCCGTCTTTGTCGGTAACGGTGATGATATCATCGCTATCTGTTTCTTCTGTAACGTCGGTTTGGGCATGAATGCCTTGTAAGCTGAACAGCATCGCTGCTGCCATGACTAGTATTTTCTTCATATTGATGTTTTATCTCGTCTATGTTTCTAATTTCTATTTTGCGTTATAATATATATAGGTGTATTCTAACTCCTCACGCATTAAAATGTGAGTGAGCAACTTACGCCGAGGCTTCCAGACCGCAGCGGATTGGCAGTCTTGTTGCCGTTATTCAGCATGGTAGGCTCTATTCTGAGCGAGAGATCATCGGAGATGTCAAATTCCGAGAGCGATGCATCTACGTAGGCATCAATCACAGAAAAGGCATAGATGCCTATCATGACGAAGGTTCCCAAATCTCTCCAACGGCGATATTTATCTTTTCGCTTGCGGAAGATTTCCTTATAGCGTTCTATGTTCGATTCGTTGATCTGGGCACCCAAGTGCAGAAACTGATTGTAGCTCTGGGTGTTGGGGTCATCGTCCATAATATCCATGTAGGCTTGCGAATAGTCGTGATACATCTGGTTGTTCCAGGTGATGGCGTATGTACAGCCTACGAAACCGCCATAGATGAAAGGCAGTTTCCAATATTTGCGATTGTATATCTGTCCGGCACCAGGCAATACAAGTGCCAACCACATGGCGCGCTTGGTATCTGGTCTCCAGGTAGCCCAGTTGCGCTTTTTGCGTACAGGCTTTACTGGTTGGTTGAGGCTAGCCAGTTTGCTGCTGTCTTGTGCGGTAAGCATAGAGTCGATGGCTATTTTTGCCGAGTCGGCTGATGCGATGGCTGGCACATCAGTCACTTGGGTCTTTTGTTTCGACTTTTGTGCCTGTGCGCCCATCGGTGCCAGGAGCAGCAGGGTTGCCAAACAGATTTGTGATATACTGAGTTTCACTTTTTATTCTTGCTTTAACTGATCGAAAACATTCATGATGTGCTCCAGTTCCTCCTCGTTGGCGAATGGGATACTGATTTTTCCCTTGCCCTTAGCAGAGCAGGTAAACTGCACTTTGGTATTGAGGAACTGTGACAGACGGTTTTTGAGCTGTGTAAATTCCTCAGGCATCTGAGCCTTGGCAGTGATGGTTTTCTTACCACTCTCGATATCTTCTCCGCTCTTGAGTCGCTGCACCATCTCTTCAACCTTTCTCACAGAGTAGCCGTTCTTCTGTATCTCCTTGAACAGCTTGATTTGCAGCGAAGGCGAGTCGAGGGCCAGCAGAGCGCGGCAATGACCCATGTCGATTTCTTTCTTCTGTAGCGCCATCTGCACCTGGGCTGGTAGTTTGAGTAGTCGCAGATAGTTGGCGATGGCTGCACGGCTTTTGCCCACACGTTCAGAAATCTTCTCCTGTGTCATTCCCTCGTTTTCCAGAAGGTGTTCGTAGGCGAGTGCTATTTCTATGGCGTTGAGGTCTTGGCGCTGGATATTCTCTACGAGCGCCATTTCCATTACGTTCTCATCGCTGATGGTGCGGATGTATGCAGGGATAGCTGTCAGTCCTGCAAGTTGAGATGCGCGCCAGCGGCGTTCACCGGCGATAATCTGGAATCTGTTTTCTGATACCTGTCTTAAAGTGATAGGCTGGATGATGCCTATGGCTTTGATGCTTTCGGCGAGCTCATGCAGGGCTTCGTCGTCAAACTCCCGGCGTGGCTGATTGGGATTCGCCTCAATCTGGTCGAGAGGAATTTCATTGATGGTACTGCTGCCCTGGGTGCGCACTCCTTCTGTAGAGATGAGGGCATCTAGTCCGCGTCCTAAGGCGTTACTCTTTGTACCGTTGTTGTATTTCTTGTGTACTGCCATTTTTTACTTTGAACTTTGAATTTTGAACATTGAACTTTCCTGAAGGGTTCAATTTCCAAATCTTAACTATTCTTGTTGATAATCTCCTTTGCCAAGGCCAGATGGTTCTTGGCTCCATTGCTTTCTGCATCGTAAAGGATAACTGGGAGACCATGGCTCGGACTCTCGCTCAGCTTCACGTTGCGTTGGATAACGGTCTTGAACACCAATTCTTGGAAGTGGCGTTTCACCTCGTCGTATATCTGGTTGGCAAGGCGTAGACGACTATCATACATGGTGAGCAGGAAACCTTCTATCTCGAGTTTCGGATTCAGCTTGCTCTTGATGATCTTGATGGTATTGAGCAATTTGCTGATACCTTCAAGAGCGAAATATTCACATTGTACAGGGATGATGACACTGTCGGCAGCCGTCAACGAATTGACGGTGATGAGGCCGAGCGAAGGCGAACAGTCTATCAGGATGTAGTCGTATTCGTCACGGATAGGCTGCAGTAATGTCTTAATCACCTTTTCGCGATTTTTGAGATTCAGCATCTCTATCTCGGCACCTACCAGGTCAATATGACTAGGAATGATGTCGAGTCCATCAATGTCGGTGGTGTAGATGGCATCGCGCACGTCTGCATGGTCGATGATGCATTCGTAGAGCGAGCAGTCTACCTCGCTGATGTCCACGCCCAATCCACTGGAAGCGTTTGCCTGTGGGTCGGCGTCCACTACGAGTACAGTTTTCTCTAGCGTGGCAAGCGATGCTGCCAAGTTAATGGTGGTAGTAGTCTTTCCTACACCGCCTTTTTGGTTAGCTAATGCGATGATTTTTCCCATTTTCTTAGTAAATTTTCGGCAAAGATACAAAAATATTGTGAGAAAGTCGCTATCTTTAAAGGTTTTTTCGTACTTTTGCACCAAAAAGAAAGATATTTTTATGGAAAATAAGAAACCGTTAGTATTAATTTCGAATGATGATGGCTATCATGCCAATGGAATCAAGACCCTGGTGAACTTTCTGAAAGACTGGTGCGACCTGCTGGTTGTAGCACCGGAAAGTGCCCGTTCGGGATTCGCCTGTGCCTTCTCGGCTACTACTCCCTTGCGCCTGAAGCGTCGCCACAATATGGGGAATGATGTTGAGGTTTGGTCATGTAGCGGTACACCGGTTGACTGTGTGAAACTGGCGTTGGATCAGTTTCTTGCTGATCGCAAGCCTGATCTGATTATCGGCGGTATCAATCATGGTGACAATTCGAGCGTGAATAATCATTATTCGGGAACTATGGGTGTAGCTAAGGAGGGCTGTATGCAGCATATTCCAAGTATAGCCTTCAGCAGTTGCAATTATGATGAAAATGCTGATCTCACTCCTTTGCGCGATGGGGTACTGAAGGTTGTTAAGCTGGTGCTGGAGAAGGGATTGCCAGAATATACCTGTCTGAATGTCAACTTCCCGGCTTTGCCTCCGTTCAAGGGTTTCAAGGGTTGCCGGATGACTCATGGCTCCTGGATCAATGAGGTGGATCATCGCACTCATCCGCATGGATATGATTATTATTGGATGGTGGGTGAATACCGTAATGACGAACCGGAGGCAACGGATACCGACCAGTGGGCTGTGAATCATGGTTACATCGCTATTACCCCAACTAAGATTGATGTAACGGATTATGATTGGTTAAAGAATTTTGAATTATGAAGTATTACCTGATAGTAGGCGAGGCTAGTGGAGATTTGCATGCCAGCAGATTGATGCGCTCGTTGAAAAAAATAGACGAGTTTGCTGAATTCCGTTTCTTCGGCGGTGATTTGATGGCTGCTGAAGGTGGCACTCGCGTCAAGCATTTTAAGGAGTTGGCTTATATGGGCTTTGTGCCTGTACTGCTACATTTGGGTACCATCTTTTCGAACATGAAGAGGTGCAAGGAAGATATTGTGAAATGGAAGCCGGATGTAGTGATACTGGTAGATTATCCGGGATTTAATCTCAAGATAGCTAAGTTCTTGAAAAAGAGCACCAATATCCCTGCCTATTATTACATTTCTCCTAAGATATGGGCATGGAAGGAGTGGCGGATCCGCAGCATTAAACGTGATATCGCTGAACTCTTCTCAATCTTGCCATTTGAGGTGCCGTTCTTCGAAAAGAAGCACCATTATCCTATTCACTATGTAGGTAATCCTACGGCTCAGGAAGTAGGGGAGTTCAGGTCGGGATATCATCAGAGTTTTACGGAATTCTGTCAGGAGAATAATCTTGACACCTATCGTCCTGTTATCGCTTTGCTGGCAGGAAGCCGTCTGCAGGAAATCAAAGACAATCTGCCGGCGATGATTGAGGTGGCTGAGCGTTTTGAAGATTATCAGATGGTACTTGCCGGTGCTCCTTCGATAGACGATGCTTACTATGAGAAGTTTATCAAAGGTACACCTGTCAAACTGGTGCGTAACAAGACTTATCCGCTCTTGTCGCATGCTACGGCAGCTCTTGTTACCAGTGGTACTGCAACTTTAGAGACGGCTCTTTTTGATGTGCCTCAGGTGGTATGTTATGAAACGCCTGTACCTCATCTCATCCGTTTCGGTTTCAAGCATATCATCAAGGTGAAGTTTATCTCGCTGGTGAATCTTATCGCCAATAAGGAGATTGTGCCGGAGATGCTTGCCGACCGCTTTTCGGTTGATGGTATTGCCAACGAACTTTATCAGATTCTTCCGGGAGAACCTGGCAGGGATAAGATGTTGGCAGAATATCAGGAAGTTCGAACTCAGTTAGGCGATAAGGTTGCGCCGGATGAGGCTGCGGGCATCATGTTTGATCTTCTGGTTAAGCGTAGGGAAATGCTTCTCCGTATGGCTCGTGAGCGTGCTGAAGCTGAAGCCAAAGCTGCAGCTGAGGCTGCAGAACGTGCGCGACAGAAGGCGATAGCTGAAGCCGAGGCTGCTAAGAAACGTGCCGAAGAGGAAGCTTTGGCGGCGCAGAAACGGGCAGAAGAAGAGGCTGAACTGGCACGAATAAGGGCAGAAAAAGCCCGACTGGCTGCTGAGGCTAAGGCACGTGAGGCTCAGCAGCGTGCAGCCCAGGCACAGTATGAGGCGCAGGAAGCCCAGAAGGGTGAACGCTTTGAAGAAGAACAGGAAAAAGGTGAAATGTTTTGATAAAAAGTGATCTCTTTCAGTTCTGTGGCGGATATCAATCCGCTGCAGAACTGCTGACTAAGGCAGATTTGAAGGTATACGCTAAAACCATCATCACGGAAATCAGAAAGTATGATCCGGATAATATCATCCTGATGGGCTGTCCGCATTGGGACCAGGATATTGATATCGTGGCAAAGAGTCCTATCGAGGGTGTGGAGAATGTAATGTATACCCTTCATTTCTATGCTGCTACCCATAAAGATTATCTGCGTGATAAACTGGAGGCAAGTACTTGCGTGAGCCAACGAAGCTACTTGTGTTTTTTATGGTGATATGAAAAAAAAGAAAGGCAGGGGTTCTTTGCGGAATCCCTGCCTTTCTTCGTGCTTGGCCAAACTGCAGGTTTGGCCTTTATCTCATAAAAGATGTATTATCCAAACAACTGGATGGTGTATAGGTAGATTACTGCTGCCGGTATCGCCATGAGTGAAGAGTCGAAGCGGTCGAGCATGCCTCCATGTCCTGGCAGGATGTTGCCGCTATCCTTTACTCCGAGGGTACGCTTGAAGAGGCTTTCTACCAGATCGCCCCATGTGCCGAAGAATACCACAACCAAACCTAAACCTTCCCAACCGAGAATGCTGAGACGGTGGGCTTCCCCATCGTTGGCGATATAGCCGATGATACCTGCTGCTATCAGTACGAATATGCCTCCGCCTATGCTGCCTTCCCAACTCTTTGCTGGGCTGATGCGTGGAAAGAGCTTGTGCTTGCCGAAAAGCGAACCGCTGCAATAGGCACCGGTATCATTGGTCCAGAGGAAAATGAAAATGCTCAAAGGCAACAGCATGTCGTAATGTATCTGACCATCGAAGGCTGATGTCTCGAAACTCAATACATTGATCATCGAGAAAGGCAAGGCGATGTACAACTGAGAGAGCATAGTGTAAGCCCAATCGTTGATGGCATCCTTATTGCCTGTATACAGTTCGCTGATGAAGAGATAGAGGATGGTGAGCAGATAAGGTACGAAAACCACGAAATTGCCCACAATGCCCATACGGAAACCAGCCACGGCAAGGAAGAAGTAAACACCCGCCACGGTGCTGATGAAACGGTTTACCGTAACATTCTCCTTCTGGTTTACCAGTCCGCAATACTCCCAGATGCTCAATCCGGTAATGAGGGCGAACAGGATAACCATTGCCCTGGGATTGAGAAAGCAAGATACCATGCACACTACGAAAAATACGCCTGTGATGGATCTTATCACTAGATTCTTCTGTTTGTCAGTCATATCGGTTTGTTTTATTCGTTCTTGTTTTCTTCCGAACCTTCATCCTTCTTGGAAGTCTCATCAGAATCAGCATTCTTCTTCTGGTTCTCTTCATGCTCCTTGATGGCAGCCTGAACTTCTGGAAGTTCCTTTACAGCATCATCGTCAATCTTAGGCTGTTCGTCTTCCATGATTTCCTGCGAGCGGCTCAACCAAGGGCGTTTGCCAAAGATATGTTCTACGTCTTCTGCCATAATTACCTCTTTCTTGATCAGGAGTTCGGCTAAGGCATTGTGACCTTCCTTGTGCTCCATCAGGATGTTCTTGGCACGGGTATACTGTTCGTTGACAATCTTCAGAACTTCCTGGTCTATCTCGCGGGCAGTAGCCTCTGAGTATGGACGCTGGAATGAATATTCGTTCCGGTTGTAAAAGCAGATGTTTGGCAACGTCTTGCTCATACCGAGATAAGCTACCATACCGTAAGCACTCTTTGTGGCACGCTCCAGGTCGTTCATGGCGCCTGAAGAAATATGACCGGTGAAGAGTTCTTCTGCGGCACGTCCACCCATCAATGAACACATCTCGTCGAGCATCTGCTCCTTGGTGGTTATCTGGCGCTCTTCAGGCAGATACCATGCAGCACCGAGAGCCTGACCACGAGGTACGATGGTAACCTTGATGAGAGGGTTGGCATACTGGCAGAACCATGAGATGGTTGCGTGACCTGCTTCGTGGAGGGCGATGCTGCGCTTCTCATCAGCAGTCATCACCTTGGTCTTCTTTTCCAGACCGCCTACAATACGGTCTACAGCATCGAGGAAATCCTGTTTGCACACAGCCTTCTTGTCGTGGCGTGCAGCAATGAGGGCTGCCTCGTTACAAACGTTGGCAATATCTGCACCCGAGAATCCTGGAGTCTGACGGGCCAGTAGATCAACATCTACTGTTTCGTCAATCTTGATAGGTTTGAGATGAACCAGGAAGATAGCCTTACGCTCGTTCAAACCAGGGAGATCTACGTGTATTTCGCGGTCGAAACGTCCGGCACGGAGCAAGGCACTGTCGAGCATGTCTACACGGTTGGTAGCTGCAAGGATGATGACACCACTGTTGGTGCCGAAACCATCCATCTCTGTAAGGAGAGCGTTCAAGGTGTTCTCGCGCTCATCATTACCACCCATGGCTGGGTTCTTGCTGCGGGCACGGCCTACAGCATCAATCTCATCGATAAAGATGATACAAGGTGATTTCTCTTTAGCCTGGCGGAACAGGTCGCGTACACGTGAGGCACCTACACCTACGAACATTTCAACGAAGTCGGAACCGCTCATAGAGAAGAAAGGTACTCCTGCCTCGCCGGCAACAGCCTTAGCCAAGAGGGTCTTACCAGTTCCCGGAGGGCCTACGAGAAGGGCTCCCTTTGGAATTTTACCACCCAAGTCGGTATATTTTTGTGGGTTTTTCAGGAAGTCTACAATTTCCTTCACTTCCTGCTTGGCACCTTCTTGTCCGGCCACATCCTTAAAGGTGATGCCGATGGCATTTCCCTTTTCGTACATCTTAGCTTTGCTTTTGCCCACGCTGAAGATGCCGCCGCCCATACCGCCGCTGCCCATACCGCCGCTGAATCTTCCAGACATCCAAAGGATGAAGAATACGAAGAAGAGCAGAGGTGCCAGATTGAAAAGCGTGCTTAAGAAGTCGTTATCCTTCTGGTTGTCGTAGCTGAAGGAGCGTATCTTCTTTTCCTTCAACATCTGGTTGGCATAGCGTTCCACTTCGTCAACCGAGCCGAACTGTACTTTTACGTATGGGTTAGGACCTACAGACTTTGCCGGCATATTGTATACATCGCGCGTATATTTCGGGTTGATGTATATTTTGAGGGTGCTTTCTGTTTTATTGGCCACAACACTGAGCACATAACCCTTGTCTACATACTGTTTGAACTGGGTGTATGTGGCTTCCTTGGCAGCGCTGCCTCCAATCGCATCGCCTCCTCCTGTAAAGAAGAGGATAATCATGGTGATGAGGCAGATGGTGAAAAGCCAGGTCATATTAAATCGTGGCATCTTTGGTCCGCCATTGCCACGAGGCTTCATATTATTGCTTTGTTCCATTTTATTTTATATGTATAACTTTTAGTCGAAAAACAATGTCTGATCCATCATGTAGGATGGGAGAGACTGACTAGTCGAGATTAGGTATATGGGTAAGCTTTGCATCCTCCCATAGATGTTCGAGGTCGTAATAAGCACGTACTTCCGGAAGAAAAATGTGTACTAATACGTCGACAAAGTCCATTGCCACCCACTGGTCGTTGCCGAGACCTGCTACATTTACAGGTTTTTCTTTCAGATTCTTGCGCACGATGTCTCCCACAGAACCTGCGATAGCTTCAACCTGAGTAGGGCTTCCTCCCTGGCAGATGATGAAGTACTTGGCAATGCTTCCATCGATTTCTGTCAGGTCGGCGATAACAATGTCTTGACCTTTCTTTTCTTGTATACCTTCTTTAATAGTCTCTACGAGTTGTTTAACTGTGTTCATTTATCTTTTCTTTCTTACTTAATTTATATTCTCTATTTTTCTGCAAAGATACATTATTATAATGGAAAATCGACTTAAAAGGCAAAAAAAATGTGGAAAATTAAAGAAATTGCGCTTTTTTTAGAAAAAAGTGCCGAAAAATTTTGTAGGTTCAAAAAAAACTAGTACCTTTGCACTCGCAATTGAGAAATGAACATCTCTTTTGCTGATATTGGGATATGGTGTAATGGTAACACTACAGATTCTGGTCCTGTCATTCCTGGTTCGAGTCCGGGTATCCCAACAATCAAAAAGTTCTATTTTAAGTTTGGGATATGGTGTAATGGTAACACTACAGATTCTGGTCCTGTCATTCCTGGTTCGAGTCCGGGTATCCCAACTCATACGGTAAGGCATCTTTCAGTAATGAAAGGTGTTTTTTTTGTTTATAGTAATTCTGTTTTATGGAGTATTCATAACAATAAACCCCAGGGCTTTCGCCCTGGGGTTTATTGTATTTATTTCTTCTCGGCATCAATAGCCTTGATTTTCTGCTTTACCATTTCGAGGTCAGCCTTGAGTTTCTCAATCTTACGGTTCATTTCTTCTACCAGGCTGTTGCCCTTCTTGCTGGCCGTATTGAAGAAACCGAGGTTGTTCTCGTAGGTAGTAATCTCGCTGCGCAACTGGTCGTAGCGGCGCAAGAGTTTACCACGCTCATTGCCGAGTGCATTGCCGCCTTCCTTGGCAACATTCTTCAAGTTGTTCTTGAAGTTGTCAAAGTGGCGCTTGGCATTGGTGGCGTGAAGTTTCTCGTAGGCTGCATCGATAGCCTCATGATACTCTTTATAGACCTTGTCTTTCTCTTTGAAAGGAACGTGTCCGATTGCACCATATTGCTTGGTAAGATCTTTGAGCTTCTTCTGGAAATCGTTGTCAGTAATCTCTGCAACAACAAGTTCCTTGAGCTGGGCAATAATGTTGCGCTTCTTGTCCAGGTTGGCATGTTCCTCACTGCGTGAACCAGCATTCTGCTTGTTGCGGGCTTCGAAGAACTTGTTGCAGGTGTCCAGGAATTCCTTCCAGAGCAATTCGCCTTGTTTGTGAGGTACGGTACCCACCTTCTTCCATTCTTTCTGAAGAGCGATGAGTTTGTCGCCAGTCTTCTTCCAGTCAGTACTGTCAGCCAGTTCCTTTGCCTTGTTTACGAGTTGCTGTTTCTTTTCGAGATTGGCAGAGTAGGTATCTTTCAATCCTTTGAAGAATTCTGCCTTCTTGTTGAAGAATTCATCGTTGGCGATGCGGAAACGCTCAAAAATCTTGACGTTCATTTTCTGAGGGGCAAAACCGATAGTGCGCCACTCTTTCTGAATCTCTATGATTTCCTGGGTAACCTTTTCCCAATCCTTGGCAGTCTTGTATTCTCCTTGGTTGGCAGCCTCTACCTTTTCGCAGAGGGCAGTCTTCTTGGCGAGGTTTTCCTCTTCCTTGGCACGCAGGTCTTCGAAGTGCTGCTGGTGCTTCTTGTTGATAACAGTGCTGGCAGCCTTGAAACGCTCCCAAATCTGCTCTCTCAACTCCTTGGCAACAGGACCAATCTCACGATATTGCTGGTGGAGGTCCTGAAGCTGGTGGAAGGCAGAAATAACATCCTCTTCCTCATTGAGTTTCTCTGCAGCCTCGCAGAGTTTGGTCTTGGCTTCAAGATTCTTCTTGAAATCATATTCGCGGGCTTCGCTGTTCAACTTGAGCATGTCGTAGAACTGCTCTACATAGAGCTGGTAGTTCTTCCATACCTCGTTTGCCTTGTCTGCAGGGATGTTCTTGATTTCCTTCCATTCCTGCTGCAAGGCCTTGAAGTCCTGATATGATTTGTTGGCCTCCTCCGGTGAGGTGGTCATGGCCTTTATCTTTTCGATAATTTCCTCTTTTTTGCGGAGATTATCTTGTTTTTCTTCTTCTTGTGCCAGGAAGATCTTGGCTCTTTTCTCCTTGATGAGTTGCATCTCAGCCTTGAAGGCTTCTTCGGTGTCGTCCGGTAGAAGGATGTACTTCTCTGGGTCACCGCCTTTTGCGAGATACTCTTTCATCTGTGCGTCTCTTTCTGCGAGATGAATCTTGTAGAAAGTAGTCTTGAGTAGGTCGAGTTCCTCCTTGTTTGGATTTTCGCTGCTATGAGCGATTTCCTTTACTCTTTCGAGCACTTCCTGCTTGGTGGCATAAGCCTTCTTGGCAGGGTCTTCCAGGGTGCTCTGCTGCAACAGAGCTTTTTCTTGAGAGTCCATCATGTCACTTTGTTTAGTTTATGATTCGAGTTTCTTGGGCCGGTAGTCGCTTATCTGCAATTCGACCCCATACAAAATTATATTATTAATAAGTTGCAAACTTAAAAAAAAAAATCGAATATCACGGCATGATATTCGATTTTTTAATTTTTTTTGTATTTATAATTGTCTTTTTCTTGCTAATCATCGTTTTATGTGCTCTTTCGGGCTACTTAATGCATATCAGAGTGGTATATGCTTAGAGCAGGCGCTTGTATCTGAGGAAGCCCCATGAAAGTGCAGAAACGAGCACGGAGATAACCAGGGCAATGGCAAATCCGTAATGGCTGTCTTCCATACCGTTGATTAAGTTCATACCGAACAATGAGGAAATCAGCGTAGGCAACATCATGACGATACTGATACTGGTCAAGGTACGCATCGTGGTATTCATGTTGTTGTTGATGATGCTCGAATAGGTATCCATCGTCGACTCCAGAATATCCGAGTAGATGCTTGTTGTTTCGCGTGCCTGTGTCATCTCGATGTTTACGTCTTCGATGAGGTCGGCATCCAGTTCATCCACCTGCAGTTTGAACTTCAGCTTAGATAGGAGGTTCTCGTTGCCTCGGATAGAGGTGATAAAGTAGGTAAGGGAGTCCTGCAGGCGGCTCAGGCCAATCAGACTCTCATTGTTCACACCATGATCGAGATTCCGTTTTGCCTTTTCTATGAGCGAATTGATCTGTTTCAGTCGTTTCAGATACCAAACCGCTGATGAAAGGAAGAGACGGAAGGTCATGTCTACATAGTCGGTGAACCCCTCGCTGCGCTTCTGCTGGTAGCTTACGAAATCAATCATCATATTGGTTTCATAATAGCATACGGTGATGGTAACATCGCGCTTATGGATGATACCCAGAGGCACGGTGGTGTATGGGGTACGGCTGCGTATTTCCTTGACATAAGGGATACGGAGGATGATGAGCATCCAGCCATCGTCATATTCATAGCGGGCACGCTCATCGGTATCGCTGATATCCGAGAGGAAATAATCAGGGATTTTGAATTCTTCTTCCAGCAAGCGCTGGTCTTCATCAGTTGGACATGTTACTTGTATCCAGCAGTTTGGCTGCCACTCATTGAGTACAGTCAGATTCTTGTCTATATTCCAATAAGTCTTCATAGTTTGCTAATCTCCACATAATAAAAGTTTGGGGTATGGAGACTAGCGCTTGGGTGCTGCCTACTGAAAGGCTTTGTCGTTGCTGAATCTCCACGCCTTACAATTCATTATTGTTCTCCGCGTGATAATCGTCCATTTTGGTGTTATTTTAATGAAACTTATGCAAGTGAATTTGTATGATCTACTACAGAGATTTTACAAGACTTGCGAAATCGTCTGCAAAGGTAATGATTTCTTTTGAAAACTGGAACAAAAAAGCCGAGAATTTTCACTCTCGGCTTTCTTTTTTAATCTTTTTGTAATTTCGTTCCCCATTTTTTACTTTGCAGGAATCTCTGTCAGGAGCTGCTTGACGAGGTTCCAGAAAGGAGCTACGCAACTGATCTGGCAACGCTCATTGGCTGTGTGAGGACTAAGAAGGGTAGGACCGAATGATACGACATCGAGGTTAGGATACTTGCTCAGGATGATAGAGCACTCCAGACCTGCGTGAACAGCCTGTACCTTACCGTCTGTGCCGTTCTGCTCTTTGTAAACCTTCAATACGTGTTCCAGAATGTCGCTCTTAGGGTTAGGGTTCCATCCCATATAGCTGCCGCTGAATTCAACCTTCATGCCTGCCATGTTGAAACAGCTCTCTACCATTGTGGCAAGATACATCTTGTAGTATTCGTGGCTGGAACGGGCCAGAATCTTGATGGCAGCCTTGCCGTCACCAATCTCAACGATTGCGAGGTTTGAAGAGGTCTCTACGATTTCAGGCATAGATGGAGCCATACGCAATACACCATCGTGGCAAGCGTAGATTGCATCTACAAGGTTATCCTGGATTTCGGCAGGAACCTGCATCTTAGGAGTCTCTACATTCTCAGCGAAGAACTCGATGTTCTCAGTTGTCTCAATGCCTTCGAACTCATCACAGATTTCGTCCTTCCAGTCTGCTACCAGGTCATTCAATGCTTCAATATTCTCCTTTGGCAAGGTCAGAACAACCTCTGCCTGGAATGGGATAGCGTTGCGCATATTGCCGCCCTGCCATGAAGCCAGACGGGCATCGAGTTCTGAAATAGCTTCGCGCACGAAACGAACCATGCACTTGTTGGCATTCGCTCTGCCCTCGTTGATCTCGATGCCGGAGTGACCGCCCTTCAATCCCTTGAGGGTTACCTTGACGGCAGCATCTTCCTTATCGGTTTCTACCTCTTTATAATCGAGAGTTGCTGTGATGTCGATACCGCCAGCGCTACCGATAACGAACTCGCCCCAAACTTCGGTATCGAAGTTTAAGAGAATGTCGCCATTCAGTTCGCCTGCTGGGAGATCGTTGGCACCGTACATGCCTGTCTCTTCATCGGCGGTAATCAATCCCTCGATAGGACCATGCTGCAAATCTTTAGACTCCATAACAGCCATGATTGTAGCTACGCCAAGTCCGTCGTCGCTACCGAGTGTAGTATGATTGGCACGTACCCAATCGCCATCGATGATGGTTTCGATAGGGTCAGTTTCGAAATTATGCTTGCTGTCTGGTGCTTTCTGAGGAACCATATCCATGTGCGCCTGCATAATAACGCCTTTGCGGTTCTCCATACCTGGAGTAGCAGGTTTGCGCATCACGATGTTGCCTGCTGGGTCTTGGAATGCCTCTACACCAGCTTCCTTTGCCCAATCGAGCAAATAAGCCTGAATCTTTTCCAAATGTCCTGATGGACGTGGAACTTGTGTTAACTTGTCGAAGTTACGCCAGATTTCAACTGGGTTCAAATTCTTAATGTCAGCCATAATATTTTTATTTTAATGTTAAATGTTCAATGTTAAGTTGGGCATACGCCCTAAAGCAAGAGGATTCTTCACTCTTCACTCCTCACTCTTCACTCCTCACTTTCCCGGTAAACGCCAGTGCTATCCAGGCATAGATTCCCAAAAGGACTACAAGCAGGGTTTGCACGGAGTGTACGATGAGAACGAAGAAGAGGGCATCGTTTGCCTGAATGCCATAGAGTATGAGCATTGTCTTGACGGCAAAATGCCAAGGTCCGGCTCCGTTGGGAGTTGGTACGATGACCGCAATGCTGCCCACGATGAATGTTACCAGACCGCACATCAGATTGAGATGGGAGGTCGCTTCGAAACATTGGAAGGTGAGATAGTAGTGGAAGAAATAACTCAACCAGATGCCCAGTGTAAGGGCGATGTAGAGCGGTACATTCCTAACACCTTTCAGCGAGATGATACCTTGCCAGAGTCCTCCCAGTGTTGCTTTCACCTTATTATATATAGCGAGTCGCTTGAGCAGATAGTGAGCCAGAATGAGTACTGCTATGCCACAGATAGCAGTCACGATGTAACCTGTGGCTGTAAACTGGCAGAGTAAACTGTCCATGCTCGTACCTGTTTTCTCAAAGAAATTGAGGAATACCGGAATCTGCATCACAAAGACCAGTGCGGTAATCAGCAGCACGAGGAGTGAATCGATGGCTCTTTCTGTAACAACGGTACCCAAGGCTTTCGGAAACGAAACATCATCCCATTTCTTCAATACACCGCATCTGGCAAACTCGCCCGCACGGGGAATCACAAGACTCAAGGCATAGGAGAGGAAGATGGAGTAGATGCTGGTACTGGAGCGAGCCTTCTCGCCCAATGGTTCCAGTGACTGTTTCCATCTCCATCCTCTGAACACCTGAGCAGAGATGCCAAAAGGGAACGACAGCAGCATCCAGGTCCAACTCATCTTGTGAAGCAGAACATCCTCTACTTGCTTGAAGTTGAATCCGCGATACATCCAATAAAGGATGGCGCCACCCAAGATGAGCGACAAAGCCACCTTCCATATGTTGTTTGCTATCTTCTTTATATCCATAATTAGATGCAAAGATAATACTTTTATTGACAATATCGTTCGAATCTGCATATTTTTAGCATAAATAAACGCTTGGGTGCCATTTATGGCTAAAAGTGTAGCCTTTTTTTAAAGAAACAGGTGGCTCTTTCCCTTTTTTACCCAAAAAGATGAAAAAAATCGTATACTTCGTGTGGATTCTCGAAAAATAATCGTATTTTTGCAAAATATATAATATAAAGATAAGATATGAAAGCTGTAAAGCCTAAGAAGAATCTCGGTCAGCACTTCTTGACTGACCTCAATATAGCAAAGCGCATCGCCGATACGGTGGATGCCTGCCCGGATATACCTGTTCTCGAAATCGGACCAGGTATGGGCGTTCTTACCCAATATCTCGTAGAGAAACCAAGACCCGTCAAGGCGGTGGAAATCGACTCGGAGTCGGTGGCGTATCTTCATGAGAATTTCCCGACACTCAAGGATAATATCATCGGTGAAGACTTCCTGAGAATGGATTTGAACCAGATATTCGATGGAAAGCAGTTTGTGCTGACAGGTAATTATCCATACGATATCTCATCGCAGATATTCTTCAAGATGCTCGATTACAAGGATCTCATTCCTTGCTGTACCGGAATGATCCAGCGCGAGGTGGCATTGCGTATGGCATCAGAGCCAGGCAACAAAGCCTATGGTATCCTCAGTGTGCTCATCCAGGCATGGTATGATGTGGAATATCTCTTTACGGTAGACGAGAATGTGTTCAATCCGCCACCAAAGGTAAAGAGTGCGGTAATCCGCATGACTCGCAACAAGGTGACAGACCTCGGCTGTGATGAAAAACTGTTTAAACGTCTGGTTAAGACAGTCTTCAACCAGCGTCGCAAGATGCTCCGTGTAAGCCTCAAGCAGATGTTCCCGGGTGTAACACCACGCGAGGATTTCTACACCACCGACATCATGACCAAGCGTCCTGAACAGCTCACTATCCAGCAGTTTGTAGAACTCACCAACTATGTGGGCGAAGAATTGAAAAGATTAGAATTAATAAAATAAAAACATATAATTATGATAGACGTTAAAGAAACTTTGAATTCTGCAGCAGAGCGTATGGAGATGGCAGCAATGTATCTCGCAGAGGAGCTCTCTCATGTTCGTGCTGGTCGTGCTAATGTAGCCATCCTCGATGGTGTGCGTGTAAATAGTTATGGCAGTATGGTTCCTCTGAACCAGGTAGCTACAGTTACAACCCCTGATGCCCGTACTATCGCTATCCGCCCTTGGGACAAAAAGGCTATCAAGGATATCGAAAAGGCTATCATGGATAGTGGTGTAGGTATCACTCCAGAGAACAATGGCGAAATCGTACGTCTGGGTATTCCTCAGCCAACAGGTGAGCGCCGTAAGGAACTCGTAAAGCAGTGTAACAAGATTGCTGAGCGTGCTAAGATTGAGGTGCGCAACGTGCGCCAGGAAATCAAGGAAAAGTTGAAGAAAGCTATCAAGGATGGACTTTCTGAAGACTTGGAGAAGGATGCTGAGAACGATTTGCAGAAACTCCACGACAAGTACATCAAGCAGCTCGAAAACCTGATGGACGAGAAGGAGAAGGAAATCATGACAGTCTAAGTCATTCTAGACTTACATTATTTAATAAGTGATAATGAGAGGACTCGTTATTAAAAATACAGGCAGCTGGTACACCGTCAAGACAGACGATGGCCAGCTGATTGAAAGTAAAATCAAGGGCAATTTCAGATTGAAGGGCATCCGCAGCACCAATCCTGTGGCTGTAGGCGATTATGTGCAGCTTATTACCAATCAGGAGGGTACGGCATTTATCTCTTCTATCGAAGACCGCCAAAACTATATCATTCGTAAATCACCTAACCTCAGTAAGCAGAGTCATATTCTGGCTGCTAATGTAGACCAGGCGCTGCTTGTGGTAACGGTGAATTATCCGCAGACATCTACTACCTTCATCGACCGATTCCTGGCTGGCGCTGAGGCCTACAGAGTGCCTGTTATCATCATCTTCAATAAAAGTGATATACTTTCAGAAGAAGAATTGCATTACGAGAAGATGATGTGCACGCTCTATGAAACCATCGGATATAAATGTATCGAATTGTCGGCAGCTACAGGTGAAGGAGTTGAACTGTTGCGACCTCTTATCAAGGATAAGAAATCTTTGTTGAGCGGCAACAGCGGGGTAGGAAAGTCAACCCTCATCAACCAGCTCATTCCTGATGCAGAGCAGCGTACCGCAGAAATCAGCGAGGCGCATAATAGCGGAATGCATACCACAACCTTCAGTGAGATGCTGGAACTGCCGGAAGGCGGTTATCTCATTGATACTCCGGGCATCAAGGGCTTTGGTACCTTTGATATCGAAAAGGAAGAGCTGACCAGCTATTTTAAGGAAATCTTCAAGTTCTCTCAGGATTGTAAGTTCTCTGATTGTACCCATACCCACGAACCGGGGTGCGCGGTAATCAAGGCGGTTGAGGAACATTATATTGCAGCTAGCCGCTACCAGAGTTATCTCTCTATGTTGGAGGATAAGGACGAAAACAAATACAGAGAGGCTTTTTGATAGTGAAGAGTGAATATTGAAGAGTGAAGAATTTTTAAAAAACATATTAATGAAAGAACAGAAGGACGTCAGGCAGCGTATCGAAGAAGGTGAGTTCGCACAGAGTGCAGAAATCAGTGCGAGCTATCTGGATGAGGACATCTTGATTATAGATAATGTCAAGGTGTTGCAGAACCCCGATCCTATGAGGTTCCAGATGAACATGATTGCTTCCTGCCAGAGAGGCAGCCTGAGAGCTGAACTCAACGGACGGGAATTCACCGTGGAGAAGGGCGATATATTTATCAGTCCGCCTAACTCTATTCTCGACATCAAAGAGGTGTCGGAAGATTTTGCATGTACAGCCATGTGTGTCAGCAATCACGGCTTGCTTGGTATTCTTCGTTCTCATATCTCGGTATGGAACCGTGCCATGTATGTGAGCAAGGTTTCGGTGTTGAAGATGAACGAGGTGGATATGGTATTCTATTCTAAGTTTACCGACTTGGTGCGCCTCTGTCTGGATCCGAAGTTCAACGACCGCAGTTCATGGAAACCTTATCGCCGTGAGATAGTGGAGACGCTCTTGAAGAGTGCTCTTCTTGCTGTGAGCAATCTTTTGCTGACAGATCTCCCGAAAGAAACTTTGGGAACCAGTGCCAGCGATTTCTTTGATAAGTTCCTGGAGATGTTGCAGCAGAGCGAAATCAAGCATCAGCCTGTAGAATATTTTGCGCAGCAGCTTTGCATCACGCCAAAATATCTCTCCATCATCTGCAAGCGCCATTCCGGCAAGACGGCCATCGAGTGGATTACGGAGTATACGCTTGCTGATATCACCTATTATCTCCGTTCTACAACGAAAACAATCAAGGAGATTTCTGGTATACTGGGCTTCTCCAATACCTCATTCTTCGGTAAATATGTAAGAGAGCATCTGCACATGTCACCTCTGAAGTATCGTGAAAGTTTGAGAAAACAATAACAGCAAAATAAAAACTCGCAAATTCTAAAGAAAGAATCTGCGAGTTTTTTGTTTCTATCAAATAGGGTGGAGCTGGAGGGATTCGAACCCTCGTCCGCACAAGGAAACCATACGCTTTCTACATGCTTATTCCAGCCTTCGGTTTTCGAGGCATGACAGGACCTGGACCACCAATCATACCCTTATCCTCTAAAATTTCATCCATGCAACGAGGCGTACATGAACTATTTCCGATTTACCTGCACCGCTTGATCAACAAGATTCGGAACAACATCCGTTGAGCGATGTCTCGTTCCAGCACCCTGTGCTGGAATAAAGCTAGTTTACTATACTTCGACTAGGCAGCGAGAGCGTAGTTATTTTCGCCAATTAATTTTTTGTTCACTAGGATTTAGGAGGTAGCCAACGAGCCTCCGCATGCTTACGTACCATTTCATCTCGCCGTCAAATCCAGTCAACCCCGAGAATTTTCTGATATTGGGTGCAAAGATAAGGCGAAAATTTGAAATTACCAAATATTTTTAGGAAAAATTACGCTAAAATCTGCCGAATAGCTTAGAATGAGCGATTTATGAGTTTTTCACCTCAATGGAGGTAATGATTTGGCAACGGTTCTAATTTCTACAATTTGCATACGTTTGATTGTCAAACAACTCTTTGTCATCTTGGTGGCAAAAATACAATTTTAAATTTAGAATACTGCATTGTTGCATGTTTTTTAGAGTTTATTATCATCTCAAATATAATTAGGACTCTGAAAATATGCAAAAATGTGCGGTATTTTATGAAATTATCCGTAGAATCTTACCGTATTCTCGAAATTTATTGTATTTTTGCAGCTGTAATGACATTTAATAAGAGGTGAAATGAACAATATAGTTTGCAAAGTAGCAGCACTTGGTGGCACTATCTCCACTACTGATATATCTCATCTGTCAGAGTATAAACGACTGTTGAGAGCTAAGGAGCGTGGCGACTTGATAAAGTTGCGTCATGGCGTATATGCCGTTCCCGATGCTTTGCTTAATACAATGATTGATGTGGAACGGATTGTACCTAATGGTATTGTATGCCTGTACAATGCGTGGGCTTACCATCAGCTTTCGACAACTGTTCCACCTGCTTTTTGTATAGCCATCGCCAACAAGCGGAAGGTGGTGATACCAGATACGCTTCCGATAGAGCTGTATTATTGGAAGAAGGAGAACTTGGAGTTCGGCATTATGGATGCAGAAATTTCAGGGTATCATGTTCGTATTACCGATATGGAGCGAAGTGTTTGCGATGCTGTAAAATACAGGAATAAATTGGGGTTAGATATTTGTGCTGAAGTGATACGCTCCTATCTGAAAAAGCCAAACCGCAATCTCACTCGTTTGCAAGATTATGCCAAACGCCTCAGAGTATCCAACACATTAAAAAATTATCTTGAAATAGCAATAGAATAAAATGGGAAAGAAAAACTACGGTAAGTCTGTTAAGACCCGCTTGCTCAATCTGATGAATGAGACAGGCTATAAATATATGTATCTCTTGGCAAGATATTTCAACGAGAGGTTGCTTTACAGAGTATCTGTAAGCCAATATAAGGACAATTTTTTGCTGAAAGGTGGCTCTTTGCTTTATGCTATGAACGGACTTGAGACACGTCCTACAGTAGATGTTGATTTCATGGCAGATAGAATTAGCCGTGATAGGGATTTCCTTACGCACGTGTTCCAGGAAATTTTGGGCATTGTATGCGATGAGGATGGAGTATCGTTTGATGTTAATAGCATTAAGTTGGAGCCTATAACTGTTGAAAAGAAGTATCCTGGCACAAGATTTTACTTTACGGCCCACATGGATACTATCGCTTACAACATGTCTGTTGACATTGGCTTTGGTGATGTTGTAACTCCATATCCAACAACTATTGACTTTCCATTGCTTTTGCCTGACATTCCATCTGTGAACATACAGGCATATTCCTTGGAGACTGTTGTTGCCGAGAAATTCCAAACGATGATAGACCGAGATGTGCTCAACAGTCGCATGAAAGATTTCTTCGACTGTTACCAACTCCTGACAAAGAGAAACTTGTCTGATGACACATTATATGATGCGATTAAGGCTACTTTCGATAATAGAGGGCTTACATACAATCCCGAATTGCAGTTGTTTACAGAAAGTTTTGCGACAGACGCAGCACGTATAGTTCGCTGGAAAGCATTTCTGAAAAAGATTCAATGGAAAGAAACTCTTGATTTCAAGACTGTTATGGAAGTAATAAAGGAAAGGTTGCAGCCTATGGCTGAAAAATATTGGAAAAAGTAGTTTACCCTTTTATCATTCTTTCGTCTTTGAATATAAAGAACACTAAAAATAGAAGATTATGATAAAAAGTAAGATTTCTGTTGCTGTACTATTTCTGCTATGCCTTTGTTGGTTACCAACACTTTCATTGGCAAAAGGAAAGAGCCATTTTACGGTAGAAGATTCACAATATGGAACTCGCCTTGTGAAATGGGAAGGAAAAGACTCTGTTGTGGATTTTAATAACATCCAAGAGCTTAAGGATGTAAAAGTAATAGGAGAAATGGCTTTTGAAATGAATAAGTACATCAAGCAAGTCATCCTTCCCGACAATTTGCTGATTATAGAAAAACGAGCTTTCAATACTTGTGAGAATCTTCAAACCGTAAAGATGCCAAACACAGTGAGGTATATCGGCAATAGTGCATTCAATATGGACCATCAATTAGAGCTTAGCGTCTTGCCGGACAGTTTGCAAGAAATCGGTGAATGGACATTTTGGGATTGTAATAAGGTCTGCATATCCGTGATACCTGAGCATGTGAGCAAAATAGGAAGACAGGCTTTCACTTGTTGCGAAGGCATAAAGGCCCTTGTATTCAAGAATCAACTAGAAGTAATTAACGACCGTGCATTTTCTGGTTGCAAGAACTTGGAACGCATAGTCTTTCCGAACAATTTGAGAGAGATCTCCGATTTTGCCTTTGCCCGATGCATTAACCTTAAAGGCATCAATCTCCCTGCATCTTTGCAGAAAATCGGATATAGAGCATTTGGAAACTGCGAGTCACTTTTATTCGTGAAGTATAATTCTAATCCCAAAGTTGACTCTTCCGCATTTATGAATTGCCCAGTAAGCCAAGAGAAATAACATTAGTATCAACAATAAAGACAAAGGATATGAAAAAGATTGTTTTATTGATAACCGCCATCTGCCTAACATCAGAGACATACGGGCAGAAAACGAGTTCCTCTTCCGTAGATGAATACGAATGCATCTACGAGTACCAAATGAAGAATGACAAAGGCTCTTCTGATGTCACTTCTACCATTCTTCAAATTGGCAGAAACTCAGCTATGTTCTCTGATTACACTGCGTTTCAAGCAGACTCAGCCATTGCTTGCAAAGCGCCAGAATCAGAGATTCAAAAGTTCAAGACACGGGAAAAGAGAAATGATTTGCTTTTCGACCAATCAGTCTCTCAAAATGTGCCTAAGGGCAAACTGACCGTTTATAGCGTAATCACGCCAAACTACTACAGCTATACGGAAAGTGCCAATCCCATAAATTGGAATCTGAGCGAGGGCATTGACACTATCTGTGGTTACACCTGTCAGAAAGCTGTTGGAGAATATGGTGGAAGAACTTGGACTGTTTGGTATTCCACGGACATACCAGCATCCTTTGGACCATGGAAACTTTGTGGTTTGCCAGGCTTGGTATTGGCAGCAAAGGATTCAGAAGGCATACATAAGTTCAAAGCTATAACTTTCCGTAAATCAAGCACCCCTATGAACTTCAAGCCTTACACCAATATCATCAAGACTTCGAGGGAACAGTTTGTCAAGGCGAAGAATAAGTTTGAGCAAAATCCTATGGGCAACATTCCTGCAGAATCCATCAGCGAGATGACTATTCAGAAATATGAGGATGGTGGGCATAGTGCCTTGGTCAATGGTGTGGTACTGAGAGTGCGCCCTAATGGATATGTTCCTCTCGAATTGAAGTAAACAAAGAGATTGATAAATATGAGAAGGTTTCTAATTTTGATGATGTTAGCTTGTCTCTGTAACTGCACTTTTGCCCAAAGTGTAGTTACAGGAATAGTGCGTGACACCATTGGCACGGCTTTGGAAGGTGTCATCGTAAGAGTAAATGCCGATAAGGCTACTCTTGGCTTTGCGAGAACATCAGAAAATGGAACTTATAAGATAACACTAAAGTCAGATGCCAAGCAGCTAATCGTCACTGCCGAAGCCATCGGATACGAGAAAACCAAAAGAGAAATCAAGAATGTCTCACAAGAGTGCAACTTCAATCTAAAGGAAAAGACCACAGACCTAAAAGAGGTTGTTGTAAAAGCTCCAGCCATCTACCAACGAGGGGATACTTTGTCATACAACTTAGCCTCGTATATCGGAAAGAATGACTATACGCTGAAAGATGCCATGAAGAAACTCCCTGGCATTGAAGTAGGCGATAAAGGTTCTATCAAATATCTGGGCAAGGAGATTTCTAACTTCTATATCAATGGCATGGATTTGTTGGGTGGACGATACAACATTGCCACTACCAATATACCCGCTTCTTTTGTCAACTCAGTCCAAGTGTTGAGTAACCACCAAGCCGTAAAAGCCAACAAAGATGTATTCTCAGACAACGTGGCTATCAATGTGAACATGAGCAACAAGGCAAAGTTTAAGCCTGTAGGCTCTTATGGAGTGTCATTAGGGGCAGGCAAACACACCTTATATGAAATCAATGGTGCCGGTATGCTCTTCAAATCCAACTTTCAAATGTTGGCTTCGCTAAAAGCAGGCAATATCAATCAGTTTGCATTGACTGATGGGACGAATCACTTTGACAACAAAGAGACATTATCTACGTTGTCTAATTTATTAGAGAACATTTCCGCTTCCACTCCTCCTATTGAAGTTGACAGATATGCCTCACCAACAGATAGATTATTGTCATTCAACATATTGAGAAAGATAAGAAAGGATGTTACCCTAAAAGGTAATATCGGGTATAGCTATGCCAAAAGTCAGTACGACTATAGCTTGACGAGAAGTTATGCGGATGCGGATAACAATGTCATTATCGCCCAAGAGTATTCTCCCCTATCAACCATACATCGCCCAAGCATCCAGTTGGAATACAAGGACAACTCAGAAAAGACTTATCTTAGCAACACACTGTCGAGCACAGGTTCTTTTCTGACATCAGAATTGCCTACTAAAGAGAACGGTTCTCTCTTTAACCAGAAGCAGACCATGAGAGAGTTTTATGTGAACAACAAGTTCTCTACCTTGTGGCATCACAAGGATTTGTGTTGGGCGGTTACGTCTATCATGTCGTATCAAGGTTCTCCTATGGGAAAGATAACTCTTAACAAGGAAACTACCGATAATGTGGTACAAAATGCCAATGGAAGAAGTTTTCGTACAGAGAATACTCTCTCAATGTCTAAGAAGCATCTCTATTCTCGTATTTATTTACCAATATTGCTGAATTATTATATGGATAAGGTGCAAACAAGCCTGCACCCTACAGACGAGAGCAATGATGTGAATATGCAGAATCTCAGAATGGCTCTGGTACCACAATATGAGTACTCACATCCTCAATATAAATATGTCTTCAGATTGGAAATACCTATGCGCATAGACTATATAATCCATAAGGACAACTTGGAAAGCGCATCGTCTGGTTCTTGGTATTATTCTGTTTGTCCTAGCGTATATTGCAACTATAAGGTAACTTCTCGCTCGGTACTTCGCACCAACATATTCTATGCTCGCACCTTTGGGGACATTTTGGATTTCTTGAAAACACCCGTCAGATTCAATGACACCTCGCTGAAGGTTGGCTCTGGTATCTTGGCGGACAACAAGAGTTTGAACGCCTCATTGCATTACGACTATAAGATACCACTGAAAATGTGGTTCTTCAATGCAGACTTTCTATATAATCAGGAAAAGAGCAACTTACTGATGAGTCAAGATGCAAGTTCTACTCTCATCACGATGTCGAAGATATATGCCCCAAATACAGGTAGAAGTTTTATGGGGCAAGTTGGTGTCACTAAATTTATAGAACCCATCAAGACAAAGATTTCCCTGAATGGTGGCTACCAATGGAAGCGACAAACGACTTTGCAGAATGATTTTCAGCAGGAATACACTTGGAAGAGTTGGGCATTCTCCCCATATCTGACTTCACAGCCTTGCAAGTATGTGGAGTTGGCTTATAACGGAATGTTTGCCAAAACTTATCTTTCCACGGAGTATCAGAGCAACAGCTATCTGAGCCAACAACACAAAGTGTCATTGAAACTCATGCCATTCGATGGCTTTACATTCGACACTTCTGCTGACATTGTAAAGAATGAATTGACGAAAGATGTGTCAAAGACAATAAGTTTGCTCGATATGGGGTTGTCATATAGGAAGAAAGCCATGAAGATTTCTTTTGACATCAGGAACATTTTGAATCAACGCCAATATGCATACACTATCTATAATTCCGTCAATACCTTCACGTATAACTATCTACTGAGGGGAAGAGAGTGTGTCTGCACTGTAAAACTAACAATGTAAACCTAACAAAACAGGTGTTGTAAAATAAAGTTTTTATTATTTCTCAACTTTGGAGAGAAATACATCCATTTATGGCAAGGTCTTTGGGAGTAACCCAAAAGGTTTCGAGTAACTCGAAACATACCTTGCTGTGTCTTTGTGGACACAATGTTTTGGCAAGAGTAAATCTAATACCATTGAAAACACTGCGGAGGTTCGCCCAGTGGCTGGAGGCGCAAAGCCTCCAAGGAACGGCTCATTTTCTTTATGCTAAAGGATGAAAACGAAAAAAATCCCGAAGAATGAGTTTTCCTTGAATGCCATTCCTCGGGATGAACAAAAATGTATTCCTGCATGTCATACGTTTTATATGTCATACGATAAAAATGTAAAACGTATGGCATCAATGCATATATGCTTACACACTTCTTTGCATGGATACTTCTTTATCAAATTGCAACTGCACTTCCATACGACAATGAATCAGTACGTCAATAAGTCAATACGACAGCGAATCAGCGAATCATCGAAGCGTCAAAAAAGCGACCATTCTTAGCTGAAGGCATTTGTCCCTCCGTAGATTTGCAGGACAATGGCTGTTTTCTCTTTTGCTCCGTACAATCTCTTGATGATGGCATCACGAAGTTGTGCCGCACCATTTGAGTTTAGACGGAAGCAAATGGCAACAACCATAGGGAATCCATACAACGTTTGCCAAATACCCTTGGAAAGTTCTTCCCTTCGTTGGACTTCCGACATAGACAACATACCCTCTTTATATATAGCTCGTATCACAGCATTGAGTTTCGGGGCAGTGATATAAAGCATATCAATCAACTCACTCTCACTCATCCACAAGTCCTCCAAGTTGGACGGAATGGAAAGCCTTCCATTGCCATCCACGGTGATTACAGTCCGTTTCATGCTATTCCTCCCATTACAGGCAAATGCCCCTTGATTCGACTTTCAAAGACAGATATGTCATGGTCAAGCTTGGTGCTTGTCACCTTGGCATATATCTGTGTCGTGGTGATATTCGTGTGACCAAGAATCTTGCTCACGCTCTCTATCGGCATACCATATTCCAAGGCTAAAACTGCCCAACTATGACGTGAGACATGAAATGACACACGCTTCTTTATACCACACATTGCTGCAACTTTCTTGATGCGCTTATTGATGCTGTCAAGATTACCGATATTGAACAAGTGGTTGTCTTTTCTGAAAGACTTGTATCTCTCAATAATCAGCATGGGAATATCCATCAGCTTGATTTGGAAAGGCACACCTGTCTTCTGACGTTTGGAAATAATCCAAGGAGCATCGTTTACTATGCTGATGTTATCTTCCGTCAAATTCTTGATGTCGATGAAAGATATACCTGTCCAACAGCCAAAGATGAAAAGGTCTCTCGCAAATGCCATGTTCGGGTCTTCCAACTTTATCTCTGTCATGGCGGTAAGCTCGTCCAAGGTCAAGAACTCACGTTCCTTGTGGTCTGGGTCAACGTGGTACATGGCAAACGGATTTCTCGGTATCTTGCCGTTGTAGTGGGCTGCCGTTACGATATGTTTCAGTGGTATGGAGTAAATCCAAATGGAGGACTGCGCTAGTCCGACAACATTCTTCAAATACAGGCAATAGTCACGGATGAACTCCTCGGTAAGCTCATTCATGGACATATCGCTGCGCTTGTACTGAAATTTGATGAACTCGGCAACGTACTTTCTTACCGTCAGATACTTGCGGTAGGTTCGGACAGCTCGGTCTTTTCCCACGCGTTGGGCAAAGGCTGCGTTCTCCTTGTCAAAAGCTCTGAGTAATGTCTCATACTCCGTACCTATGCCTTGATATGCGTTTCTCACCATTTCAGCGGTAACGAACGCCTCACGGTCGGAAAGCCGTTGGTAATGCTTAGCGATTTGAGCCTTGATGTTATCAAGCGCAAAGTTCACCTCATTGGCTTCCTTGCTTCTGCCTTTGGCTCTGTTGCCCTTGGCATCCCATATCGCCTTGGTCACGCTCAGCTTGCAACTGAACTGTGCGATAGTTCCGTTGATTGTCACACGTCCCATGATAGGGACAATTCCGTTTTTCTCCTTGCTTCCATTTACATAGAAGACTGTCTTGAAAGTGCATCTCATAATTCTTACTTTTTTGTTCGGTGCAAAATTAAACTATGAGAGTTGCATGGCAAAACCAAAACTTACGCAGAATGGAGAAGATTGAACCGCCACCGTTAAAAATGCTTATTAGGGCGTTTCCATTGGGTAATGATTTGAAAGCGTTTCTATTTCTCTAATCTGCTTTTTCCTCATTTCCTTGTCACTGCCAACTAAAGCCAACGACTGCCACAACCACTTGAAACTCAAACCAAATGCTCTATTTTGCTATTTTTTGCCTTTTTAGGCGTTCTTTTTTATAAAAAAACTGCCAGCATCCTCATTTTCATTATTTTTAGGTATTGCATACCTTCTTAGAAATATGTACCTTTGCAGCCTGATTCAAGATAGTAATAATGATTATGAATATGCTAAATAAGAAAATAACTTGGAGAAAACAACATAAATGGTTAGGCATCGGTATGAGCTTTTTCATGCTGATGTTCTGCTTGTCGGGTATTTTGCTCAACCACCGTTCGCTTATCAAAGATGTGGACGTGAGCAGGAAATATCTGCCAAGCCGCTATGAATTTAAGAATTGGAATGGCGGGTTGCTGAGGGGAACGCTTGCTTTGGATGATGCCATATTGCTGTATGGAAACGGGGGAATCTGGCAAACGGATTCTACAGCATCCACATTCAAGGACTTTAATAAGGGGATTCCTGCAGGAGCAGACTGCCGACAGATAAGAAATGTTATCAGAACGGATGATGGTTCTGTCTGGTCGGTATCTCCATTTTCACTCTACCGGTTGGGGAGTCACAAAATATGGAAAAGCGTAACTCTTCCGACAGAGCCGGAAGAGAAGTTGAGCGACATTTCTGCTCATGGAGATACGCTTTTGGTTCTCAGCCGCTCCTATGCTTATGTTTCCTTGCCACCTTATCAGAACTTCCACCGGATAGAATTGCCTATGCCAAAGGAGTATGATGGGAAAGTTACAGTCTTTCGTACGATATGGCTGCTTCACAGTGGAGAGTTGTTTGGTAGCATTGGTAAACTCATCGTAGATGGCATTGCCATAATCCTGGTGTTGCTCTGCATCTCAGGTCTTATCTTCTGGTTAAAGCCTAAACAGAAGAGGTTGCTTCGCTTTTCGCTACAATGGCATGACAAAATAGGCCGATATACCATCATGCTTACTTTGTTGATAGCCCTGACAGGTTGGTGCCTTCGTCCACCTGTGATGATAGCCTTGGTGTTGAACAAGATGCCGTCTATTCCTGGGACGACGCTTCATAGCAAGAACCCTTGGAATGACAAACTCCGTGTGGTGCGTTATGATGAAAAGTTCGGTGACTGGCTCTTGTCAACTTCGGATGGTTTCTTTTCCGTGAATTTCCAGACAGGAAAGTTGGAGTCAATCTCCAATACTCCACCAGTCAGTGTTATGGGATTGAATGTCCTTCAGCAAAACAAAGATGGTAAATGGTATTGCGGTTCGTTTAGTGGTCTCTTTGTTTGGGATAGAGTAAAGGGGACAACCGTTGATTATTCTACCGGGAAAGCTGCTTTAAAGAACGCTGGCGCACCATTCGGAAAAAAGGCGATAGCAGGTATGAGCCAGGATATCTCTGATACGCCTGTCATTGCTGAGTATAATGAAGGAACCGACTTTGCGCCACAACCCGCTTATATGAACCAACTGCCCATGTCATTATGGAATGTGGCTCTGGAGGCTCATAGCGGTAGAATCTTCATAGGTAGTATTGCTACATATATATTTATCTTCGTGATGGGAATACTTGCCGTATGGTGTCTTTGGTCTGGGTATGTCATTAGACTGGTGAAGAAAAAATAAAAAAAAAGTTTGAATGCGTTGTTTTAATTGCCATATTGTATGTATAAATGGTTGATACTCAGCGTAAAAGTACGTATGGCAATTCTCGGAAAAGCGCCGGGAATTGCCATATATTGTTATAGTGAGAATTAGTACCCTCATTTTCGTCGCGACGTATCTGATGCTGCGTCGTGACGCTGTTGTTGTTACGTCGCGATGTATCAGATGCTACGTCGGGACGTAATTTCTTCCGCATCGATGGCGAAGTTATGAATAAAGATTGTTCATGGCAATATATGGCAGATAACCCCTAAAAATAAAGAATTGCCATACCCCTAACAGCTTTGTAATCAGATAGATTACTGGCTGGTATGGCAATATGGCAATTCTTGAAAGAAAAATATTTAAAAATAAATCTTGTTACTTCACGCTCCACTCAAACAAACCGCAGGAATGGGTCTCTGGCTGTTTTAGTTCGAGCTTCACAGCCTTGGTCTTCACTGGGTCGAAATTCACGATGCAGGCTACACCACGCTTGCATGGATAAGCATCGGCTCCTGGAACTTCCTTCCAATTACCTGCCTCGTCCTGATAGTAGAGCTTCCAGCTGTCTGGCACCTTGCAACCGCCCCATGGCTGGTCGTCGTACCAATATACGGTGCTGGTCTTGATCTCCTTGCTCTCAGGGAAGGTGTAGGTAATCCACTCTGTGGTGTTCTTCTTTGGCCACCAGTGGATGTATGGGATAGATCGGTCGTTCTCATCGGCTGGAACCAGTCCGTCGGTGATACTGCTCTTGGCAGGCACAGGAGAAGAGAATTCTACCTTAGCCTGAGCTGCGAGAGTTGCAGGAGCTGATGGCTTTGCCGCCTTGACATCCTGTGGCAACCATACCTTCATGTTGCCGTTGCCACGATGAGCCCAGGCGAAGTATGGGATGAGGGTCAGGGTCTGGTCCTTGGTGCTCAGCTTGCCACTCTTGTCGTAAGCGAGAGTCTGCACGTTCTCGGTCAAGGTCTCCATGTTCTGCCCCTTGTAGAGTGTCAATACATTCTTATATTTAGGGTCGATGAAGCCATCGTAAGAGAGTTTGCCCTCAGCGAACTGAGGCTCGCGGTTTTCCAGGATGCTCATGATGTCGAAGCCCTGGTTGTCTGGCCACTCTGCGCAATATACGATAGGACCACGCTCAATGCTGATGCAGCCACGGTCTGCCTCCACCTTGTTGTTGGCACGTACGGTGCGTGCCTCCATGTCGAAGTGAACGCGAACCACATCGCCCTTTTTCCACTTGCGGTTGATGGTATAATAGCCATCCTCTGTTACCTTAGCCTCTACCTTCTTGCCGTTTACGGTGATGGTATAGCCCAGTCGCTTGCCGTCGCTGTAGTAGTAGAGATCGGATGGAACAGGCTGTCCCTTCACCCATCCAGGGATACGGATCTTCATACCAAACTGACCTGCCTTGTTGTCATCCACCTTGATGGCGATATCTCCGTTCCAAGGGTACTGTGTATCCTGGCTCAGGGAAACCTTCTTGCCGGCTACTTTCAGAGAAGAAGAGTTGCTGAGGAAGAGGTTGACATATACATTCTTATCCTTTACGGCATATACATAGCCTGGGAGGGATGGCAGGAAGCGGCAAATGTTGCTAGGGCAGCAAGCACAGCCGAACCAAGCCTGACGCTGGTGCTGACCCATACTCTCCAGTGGGTTAGGGTAGAAGAAGCCGCCGCCGTCCATGCTCACACCACTGATAAGACCATTGTAGAGAGTACGCTCCAATACATCGTAATACTTGCTCTCGCCATGGAGGAGGAAGAGACGGTAGTTGACATAAACATTGCCGATAGCTGCACAGGTTTCGCAGTAGGCACTCATGTTAGGCAGCTCGTAGTTCTTGCCGAAAGCCTCGCCGTTGTTGGTAGCACCGATACCTCCGGTGATGTAGAGTTTCTTGCTCACGATGTTGTCCCAGATGCGGTCGATGGCGTGGATATAGGCGGTATCGCCAGTAAGGGCAGCCACATCAGCCATGCCTGCATACATATAAGTGGCACGAACGGCATGACCTACAGCCTCGTCCTGCTCCAAAACCGGTTTGTGGCTCTGAGAATATTCCTGTTTGATGGAAGTCTTTCCACGATAGTCGAGGAAGAATTTAGCCTCTTCGAGATATTTCTTGTTGCCTGTAGCGAGATAGAGCTTGCAGAGAGCCATTTCGGCAATCTGATGTCCCGGTACCACGCAAGCCTGTCCTGGGTTAGGACCTACCTCGCGAACCACGCAGTCGGCATAGCGGATAGCGATGTCGAGGAACTTGCGGCTGCCTGTAGCCTGCCAGTGAGCCACGGCACCTTCTACCATGTGGCCCAGGTTGTAGAGCTCATGACTCAGATCCTCTTCCTTGCTCCAGCGCTTGTCGCCAGCCCAGAAATGAGGATGTTTCGGGTTCTGTGTACGGGCAGTATAGAGGTATCCGTCAGCCTCCTGAGCCGGAGCGATGATGTCGAGCACGCTGTCGATATACGCCTTGAGTTTCTTGTCAGGGTAGGTCTGGAGTACGTAGCTGGCACCCTCGATAGTCTTGTATGGGTCGGTATCATCGAAGCTTAGTGGCATCAGTTTACCTACATCATACTTCTCGCTAGGATGTGCAGCGCGCTCAAAGTTCTTGTATCTTCCCTCTGTTTCGCACTTGCTGAAAGCCAGCGGGATGGTTACCTTGCGAGAGGTTTCGATACGCTGTCCCCAGAACGTATTGTTCCAAACCTTTACTGATGTGAAAGGCACCGGAGTGATAGGATAACCACCCGAGCTCTTGTTCACCTTCTGTGCCGAAGCAGGCATCAATGCCAATGCTGCCAAGGCTGATGTTACTAAAATCTTCTTCATGTATTGCTAGTTTATTTTGTTTGTCTTTTGTAAGGAATGTATTCATCCCAGAGTTTCAATGAGTGCAGATAGCCTGAGAAAGGCCATGCCTCTTCGGCATTCTTGCCCAGAAGCATAAACTGCGATGGCTTGACGAGGAGCTGGATATCCTTCTGGCTGATAAGCTTGTCGTTGATGTAGATGCTCTCGATTCTGCCATCGAAGCAGACATATACGTGCTGCCACTTGCCTTCCAGGGTCTTCATCTCCTTGTAGCCGGCATCCTCATACCATCCGTAGTGGTTCATCACACCGCATCTTGGCTCGGTGCCGTTTACCAACATCAGCTTCTCCAGTTCATCGTGCGAAGAGGTGAAATCGGCTACGCATTCATTCTCAGCAATCTCCGGATTCAGAATCCATGCCTCGATGGTATATGGAGCGTTGTCGCGGATAGTGGCAGGGAGCATGAAGTTGCTTCTGTAGCTCTCCTTGCCGGTAAAGGTGAATGCCTTCTTGCCCTCTACGGTCTTGATGATGGCGGCTGTATCGTGCTGTGTCTCGAACTCGCCCTTGAGATGAACATCCAGCGGACTGCCGTTCTTGATGTAAGGCACGGTATCGCCCTCGTTGTAGTAATCAGCACTGATATCAACCACCAGTCCCTGACTGTTCTTATCGGCTACAGCCTCACGCACGATGTTGCTCTGGGCATCGAAAGCCTTTTCTGCAGCCTCCTGTTCCCAGTTATAATAACGGAGATTGGTGAGGGTAAATTGCTTTTCGCCTGCACGGATTTCCAGTTTTCCTTCAGAAAGATTCAAACGAGGATCGTTTTCATCTATCTGATGCCAGCTTCCGTTTTCGAAAGCCTGGGCGGTGAGGGTGTGCTTGCGTGCCTTGCCGAGTTGCGGATGAGTCATCACGAGCTGGGCACCCGGTTGCAGGGTGATGGCATCTTTGCCAGCCATGCGCTCTCTGAGTGCTGTACCCTGAAGGAGTGAGAACTTGCCGGCGAGCATTCCCTCGTTGTTATGCCAGGTTGTGCCGTCGAAATCGGCTGCTGTCAGACCGAGCCACTGCTGTGGGGCAGAATCTTCTACGGAACCGTAAACCTTGATGTTCCAGATGGCGCCACCGAAACCGTTCTTCTGACCTCCGGTATAGGTGAGGCGGATGTACTGTGCCTTGGCATTTTCGAAATCTACCATCGGTGAACCAGCCAGACGATTCTGTCGCTTGTCGGAGAAGGTCTGCCAGTGCTTGCCGTCATTCGATGTCTCGATGAGATACTGATAGAACTGGGTTCCGTATTCAAACTGAGTCCAGATGCTTTTGATGCTTTGCTTCTTGCCCAGGTCAATCTGAATCCAAGCCGGACCGGTGGTGCGAGGGCGCCAGAGTGTTCCGTTGTTGTCATCTACCGCATATTCCGGACGGAAATCGTTGTCGTAGTAGGAAGTGGCGGTAACCTTGGCACCGAAGGCGAGGTTCTTAGCCACCTTCATCTCCGGTTTCAGATCGAGACCTTCGTGGGTTGGGATAACCTCCTTTATAGTGCCGTCGGCATTGAATTCGAGTTTATCGATAGCCACCTGACGATGGAATCCACGGTTGGAGTGCGGATTGTCGTGGCGATGATATACGATGTAGTAGTTGTCGCCTTCCTGCAGCACGCTGTTGTGTCCCGGTCCGTGAACGGTACCGTCGGCATTGGTCTTGAGGATGGTGCCGTGGTAGGTATAAGGACCGAGCGGACTCTTGGCTGTGGCGTAATCCACACGGTAGCTGGCATCCTCGCAATGCTCGCAGGAGTAGAGGAAGTAGTAGATGCCGTTGCGCTTGAAGACGAAAGGAGCTTCGAAGAAGTGAGTAACCTCGGTATTCGGGATGAGCTTGGTTTCGCTGAACGATTTCATATCAGGATTCAGCTTACCTGCTCCACAACCGAAGCCTTTGTAGATGCCCCAGGTTCCCCAATACATATAGACCGAACCGTCATCATCGCGGAAGGTCTGACCATCTAGAGTGATGGCATTCTTTACGAATCTGTCCGGTACGAGTACGGCTTCGCTCTCGCCCAATACGTTCTTCCAAGGACCTCGAGGTGTATCGCCCACACCCAGATGAAGCTTGCAAGGCTGGCAGTAGAGATAGTAATACTTGCCGTCGGCTTCGTTCTTCATCACATCCGGTGCCCATATCCAGTGGCTGTCTGGCCAGTTCATCGGCATCAGGGTCCAGTTTTTGAAATCTTTGCTGCACCAGAGCTGTGCCGGTCCGAAACCGGCTCCGCTACCATCTGTGGTAGCATATATATAATAGGTGTCGCCAAACTTCTTGATGGTAGGGTCGGCAAAATAACCAGGCAGGATAGGGTTGCCGGCTCCCGGAGTGTTGTAAGCAGCTTTCTGGGCAGCACCTGTCTCAGGCGCTGCCGCAGCTGTAGTTACTAACAATGTTACAATTATATTTTTACTAACCATATGAACTTCTTTCCTAAATATTTATTTCTTAATAAGTTTAATGACGAATCCACCGCCTGAAGCAAGATGGATTTTCAATTCTGATTTCTGATTGATGACGGATTTCTCTATCTTGTAATCCTCGGCATCATGGTTGGCATTGATACCGTCTTTCAGCACGATTGCCTCGTAATCGCCATCTGTGAGGAAATCAAACTTCAGGGTGAGTGTGCGCTCATCCCAGTTGCTCTGACCGCCTACATACCAGTCGTTGCCCTTCTTTCGGGCAGTAACGATATACTTTCCGATTTCTCCCTGAGGCACGATGGTTTTGTCGAAGACTACAGGCAATGAAGCGATATATCGGGTATATGGTTCATCCGCCTCATAGTTGGTAGGAGTGTCGGCAAGCATTGTAAACGGACTATCCTGCACGATGTAGCAGGCTGCCTGGTGGCATCGGGTACCCATCGAAATCGGTTTGGTATAGATAGCCTTCCAGTTATCGCGGGTTCCGTTTCTCATCGCTCCCGGAGTGAAATCCACCTGTCCTGCCATCATTCGGATGTATGGGAAGGTAACGTCGTAGAGCGGCATATCATTCTTAGCCTCTGTCCAGCGGCATTCTTCCATACCGAAGACACTCTCGTAGTTGAGGATGTTAGGGTAGGTGCGGTTCAAGCCGTGTGGCTTGTAGATACCGTGCAGGTCGAGGATGAGATGATGCTTGGCGGTGCAGGCAGCCAGACGTTCTACCATTTCGATGGCTGTCTGGTCGTCGCGGTCCATAAAATCCACCTTGAATCCCTTGATGCCCATATCGGCATAGGTCTTGCAGA
The DNA here is from genome assembly GCA_021622245.1 of Segatella copri. GTDB lineage: Bacteria > Bacteroidota > Bacteroidia > Bacteroidales > Bacteroidaceae > Prevotella > Prevotella copri_J. The sequence goes on from JAJVTK010000003.1 coordinate 49,904, forward strand.
TGGTTTCCAGGTTCTCGTCCATCACGTTGAAGACTGCCCAGAGCACGATATCCACGCCCTTGCTCTTACCATATTCTATGAGCTTAGGCAACTGGATATCGTCTATTGGTTTCAGAATGCTTCCCTCTTTCGAGTTGTACCATCCTTCGTCAAGGACGATGTATTCCAAACCGTGATTATGAGCAAAATCTATATAATATTTATAGGTATCAAAGTTGATGCCCGCCTTGAAATCCACACCTTTCAGATTCCAGTCGTTCCACCAGTCCCAAGCCACCTTTCCCGGTTTGATCCAGGAGGTATCGCCTATCTTGTTGGGAGCAGCGAGTGCATACACCAGGTTGTTGGTTGGCATCTGTGTATCGTGCTCTGTGATGGCGAAGATGCGCCAAGGATAATTGCGCTTGCCGGTGCTGGTAGCGATATAATCGCAGGTACTCTTTACGTGGCTCATGTGTCGCCAAGGGTAGTAAGCCATCTCCTTAGGGTAGGGAGCAAAGGCGGCTCTCAGGATTCCCTTCTCTTTATCCTGTTCGCTGCTGTTGGCCTTCAGCCACATGCCCGGATACTTTTCCAGGTCGCTTTCCAGGATGGTAACCTTTGCCTTTCCGCAATCTACGGTAGCCGGCAGAAAAGCTAAATCCTGCTTAGCGGTATCGAGCCGTGTTTCGTGATAGATATTCTGGAAAGCCATGGCAAAAGGCTTTTCAGGTGTCGTGGTATAAGGCAACCATGCCTTTTTGTCCTTGCCAAACTTGTAGGCGGCGGTTTCATTCAGAATGATGGTCTTGCCCTTTCGCTGGGTATAGAATCGGTAAGCCACTCCCTCATCGTAGGCTCTCAGGATGATGCCGAAACCGTTCTTCAGTTTAAGATTCAGTTCCTGATAACCTGTTTCAAAGTTTTGCTGACGATAGAATGGAGCATGGATGGTCTCCTTGTGGTTGCTCAGCTTGTGGCTTGCTACCTTCGGGTTCTTACCCATGTCCACTCCATCGTTCAGCGTTACACCTATTGAAGACTCCTGTAAGAGAATGGAGCCGTTGTATTTAAAATTTAGAGAGAGATATTTGTCTGTGTTCAGTTCAGCCACTATCTTTCCGTCAGGTGATTTCACCTGATAGTTTTCTGCTGATGCCGTAGCCCCTATATATAATAAGGTGGCGATGAAGAAGAGTTTTTTTACCATAACTTTCTAGGTTTATTGTTGTTTTGTCCGTTTTGTTGTTCGCTTGCTGGTAATGCCTGTATACCCAAATTACCACAAGTTTTTATTTCTGCTGCAAATTTACGAATAGAATTGTTTATGTAATGCAAAGAAAGTCCAAAATGATGAAAATATCGTATTAAAAGCCCCCTGTTAGACGATAGTTGCATCTTTGTGTACGATAATTTTAGGACTTCGTTGAATTTTTCTGTTAATTTGCAAGCGGAAACAAAAACGTATAAATTTTAAACCTAGCAGATATGAATTCAAAGCAGTTCACATTATTAATAGGAGTAGCTTGTTTGCCGGGAATGACAACAGCAGCCACGGTTTATCGCACCATCTCTAAGGTGGAGGTAATATCTGTGGATTGTCCTGTGGGTACAGTTCCCCGACTTCCTAATCTTCTGTGGGTAACCTATTCTGATGGTTATTCAGAGTATCGCCAGGTACGCTGGGCTAATTCTCCGCTTGCTGATGAGCAGGCTGAGGCTGATGTGCAGAAGCATCCTGCCGGAAGCCAATATGAGATTGGTGGTTTTGTGATTGGTGATGAGACTACCGACAATGGTTATCCTGTCAAAGCACAAATCAAGGTGGTGACTGGAGGCTATCAGACACCTGGAAAGGAGGTGGCTCATACCTTCTCGCTCGCTGATGTGAGTATAGATGGTGACAACCGACTCACCCACAACCGTGATGAGGCTCTCCGCGAGATCTGTTCCTGGGATGTTACCCAGCAACTCTACAACTATCGCGATACCTACGGACTCAGTACCGAGGGTTATACCAAGAGCGACGGCTGGGATTCGCCAGACACCAAGCTCAAGGGTCATGGTTCAGGCCATTATATGTCGGCTATCGCACAGGCATACGCCGTGGCAACCAATTCTGAGCAGAAAGCCATCCTTCGCAAGAACATCACCCGTATGGTGAATGAGTTGCGAGAGTGTCAGGAGAAAACCTTCGTATATAATAAGGATCTGAAGCGTAACTGGGAGGCGCGTGATTTCGCTCCAGAGGCAGAACTCAGAGAGATGAAGGGCACTTGGGCTGCTTTTGATGAATATAAGAAGCACCCTGAACTGTATGGTTACGGCTATATCAATGCCATTCCGGCTCAGCATTGTGCTCTTATTGAGATGTATCGTGCCTACAACAACTCCGATTGGGTTTGGGCACCTTATTATAGTGTACATAAGCAGCTTGCCGGTCTGATAGACATCGCCACCTACTTTGATGATAAGGAAATCTGCGACAAGGCTCTCCTCATTGCCAAGGATATGGGACTCTGGGTATGGAACCGAATGCACTACCGCACTTACGTGAAGCAGGACGGAACCCAGGATGAGCGCAGAGCCAAGCCAGGCAACCGCTACGAGATGTGGGACATGTATATCGCCGGTGAGGTGGGAGGTATGAGCGAATCGCTCGCCCGTCTTTCTGAGATGGTTTCCAATCCGGATGAGAAGGCAAAGCTCCTTGAGGCGGCCAACTGTTTCGATGCGCCTAAGTTCTACGATCCGTTGAGCAAGAACATCGACGATATCCGCACCCGCCATGCCAACCAGCATATTCCGATGATTATCGGAGCGTTGCGCAGCTACAAGAGCAATCAGAAGCCATACTATTACAATCTGGCACAGAACTTCTGGAGTCTGGTGCAAGGCAGATACATGTATGCGATGGGTGGTGTAGGCAACGGAGAGATGTTCCGTCAGCCATATACCCAGATTCTGAGTATGGCAACCAACGGATTGCAGGAAGGCGAATCAGAGGCTTATCCGGATATCAACGAAACCTGTTGTGCGTATAACCTCGTCAAGTTGAGCAAGGATCTGAACTGTTACAACCCAGACAATGCACAGTATCTCGACTATATCGAGCGCACGCTGTACAATCAGATCATCGGTTCGCTCAATCCGGACCAGTATCAGACCTGCTATCAGTATGCGGTAGGATTGAATGCCACCAAGCCATTCGGCAACGAGACTCCTCAGAGCACCTGCTGCGGCGGTACAGGTTCTGAAAACCATACCAAGTACCAGCAGTCGGCTTATTTTGCCAACGATCATACCCTCTGGGTAGGTCTCTATATGCCAACCACTCTCCACTGGAAGGAGAAGGGCGTGACCATCAAGCAGGATTGCCTGTGGCCGGCACAGCATTCAGCCATCAAGATTACGGAAGGCGAGGGTGATTTCACCCTGAAACTCCGTGTGCCATACTGGGCAACTCAAGGTTTCTCCATCAAGGTGAACGGCAAGGAAGTGGCAAAGAGCTATCAGCCTAGCACCTATGTAGAACTGGAGCAGAAGCACTGGAAGGCGGGCGATGTCGTAGAAATCGACATGCCATTCAGCAAGCATATCGAGTATGGTGCCGACAAGCTTTCGAGTGATGTGGCAAGTATGGACGGTACTCCGCTGAAGACATCCTGGGTAGGAACCCTGATGTACGGACCATTGGTGATGGCGGGCACAGGCGCACAGACCTGGAACCAGGCTACGCTGAACATAGACTCCCGATTGAGCAATATCACCGTGGGCGAATCGAACGGCGTGACCACAGGTGCAGGAGCCAATCTCCTTATCCTGAAGCTGGATGGCAAGGAATTCCAGCCTGATTATTATCGCAACGCTAACAGTACCCACTACTACCGCATCAACCTGACCGATGCCAAGAGCAAGAAGAGCAAGAAGGTGAAGATAGATTTCACCGAACTGAATTCTCTCCTGAATCTTGCCGCAGAGCGTAAGGCTGACCAGGAGAAGTGGAATGCCCTCTCTCAGAAGGTTCCGGAGTATGCTCCATGGGCACCGTTCGGATATGAGCGCATGCAGAAGGTAATGACTCAGGCACAGAAACTGGTGGCAAAGGGCAAGAAGAAGGTAACCCAGGATGAACTGGAAGGCACTACTGCCATCCTGAACCGTGCCATCAACACGATGCGCCCTGGCAACCTTGCAGAGATGGAAGACCTCCGAGAACTTTCCGGTCTGCTTCGCCGTGCCGGTTGGCCGGATGACAACACCAGCGAGGAACTCAAGGAAGCTATCAGTTATGGCAGAATGGTTCAGAAATACGTGACCGACGGAAGTGGAACCCACGACATGATTCATGCCGCTGTGGGAAAATTGAAGAAGGCGATGAAACAATAAATAATAAGCCGTTACAGGCAATTTCTGAATAGAAATATAGGTTAAAAGACGAAAATATCGTCTAAAATATCAAAATTAGACGATATTTTCACTCTTTTGGACGATTTTGTGGCATGATATGATAAATATTCTGTTACTTTGCAATCGAAATTTTTAAAAAACAATTATAAACCTAACAAACAATAGAAATGAGACAGACACAAAACATTTCAGGCTTTGTACATAGCCAAGCTTATGTAAAAGCCATCGCGTGTTTGGTCCTTGCATGTGGGGGGGGCATTACCTACTCTAGCAGCAAGTGAGACCTTGTCAAACCCTTCTGTGCAAATTGTTCAGCAGAATGGTACCACCATAAAAGGTGTGGTTGTTGATGAACAGGGTGAACCTATTATAGGTGCCAGCGTCGTAGAACAGGGTTCTTCTAATGGAACGGTTACCAATTTAGATGGTAACTATGTTCTGCAATTAAAAAAAGGTGGTAAGGTTCCCGTAGTTATATCCTATATTGGATATAAGAGCGTTACTACTGCTAAGGGTGGTAAGATTATACTTCAGTCAGACAATAAACTCTTGGATGAGCTTGTAGTCGTGGGTTATGGTACACAGAAAAAAGCAACTCTTACTGGCTCAGTTTCCCAGATTTCGGGTGACGATCTCCAGAAAGTGGCAGCTACAAATGTGGCTAATACTTTGGCTGGAAAAACTGCTGGTATCATAGCCAACAACCGTAGTGGTGAACCAGGTGCCGATGAGGCTTCTATCCTCATACGTGGTAAGGGAACTCTGGGTGATACCTCTCCGCTGATAGTAGTGGATGGTGTTGCTGGTCGTAGCTTTAGCCGTTTGAATCCTGAAGATATTGAGAGTATTTCTGTTTTGAAGGATGCTTCTGCTGCTATTTATGGTGCACGTGCGGCTAATGGTGTTATTCTGGTAACTACCAAGCGTGGTAGCAGTGGACGTACACGAGTACAATATAATGGTAGTCTTACTTTCACTCAGCCTACCCGTATTCCTAAGATGCTTAATTCATATCAGTATGCTACCTACGTGAATGAGTATGATGCTGACGAACGTCATGGCCAGGCCGGTCTTACTTATTCTCCTGAGGCTTTGGAACATTATCGTACAGGTGATGATCCAGTCAACTATCCAAATACAGACTGGTGGGGCGAAGTGGCAAAGGATTGGACAACCAAAACTGAACATAGCCTCTCTATCTCAGGTGGTTCAGACAAGGTAAACTATTATCTCTCAACCCAGTATATGAATCAGAATGCTATCTATAAGAATTCTGACCATGGCTATAAGCAGTATCAGTTTGCTTCTAATTTGGATGCAAAGCTGAATAAGAGAGTAAAGCTAAGTCTTGACTTGAATTTCCGTCAGGAGGAGCGTAAGCGTGGTATTTATTCCACCCCTTATCTCTTCTCTTATTTGATGAGTACTTTCCCTGGTAGTGCACCTTATTTCCCTAATGGACTTCCACGTACGGGTTATGATGGACTGACTAACAATGCTGCAGTCATGGTGTCGAGTGCTCCTGGTTCCAACAACTCCAAGAATCTGATCTTTAATGCTAAGCCAAAGTTGCATGTTGATCTTGACTTGATTACTAAAGGTCTGTATGCGGAGGGATATGCTGGTTTAGACTATACTCAACAGAATGGTAAACAAATTAATCAGCCTTACGATCTCTACGAATATGATAACGCCAAGCAAGAGTATAACAATCGCCGTAATGATACCAGTAAAATAAGTCTGAACGATTGGAGTTCTTACTATTATACTATTACATTGAACGGTCGTTTGGGTTATAACCGAACCTTTGCTGAAAAGCATAAGGTGGGGGCTTTCGTGGCTTATGAGCAGAGCAAGTACAAGTATCACACCATGAATGCTTATCGTACAAACTTCCTCTCAAATAAGTTGATGGATATTTTTGCTGGTAGTGACGTGCCTGCTGATAAGGATAATGGTGGATATTCTGACCTTACCACTCGTATGAATTACTTCGGACGTATCAATTATTCTTATATGGATAAGTATCTTTTCGAGGCTACGGTGCGTGTGGATGGTTCTATGAATTTTGCTCCAGGTCATCGTTGGGGTACATTCCCTTCATTCTCTGCAGGTTGGGTTATTTCTGATGAGCCATTCTTCAAACCATTGAAGAATGTGGTGGAATTCTTGAAGATTCGTGGTTCTTGGGGACAGATGGGTAATGATAATATCTCTAAGTATCAGTACCTTTCAACTTACCAGTTTACACAAACAGGTGCTTACTTTGGAGCAGGAGAGAAAGGATCCATTAACAAAGGATTCTATCTGACAAGAACAGCCAATCCATTGGTGACTTGGGAAACAGCCAATACGCTCAACTTGGGTATTAGCTCTACATTCCTTAATAACAAATTTTCATTGGATATCGACTGGTTCCAGTCTCGCCGTCGTGATATTTTGATTAGGCGTAATGCTTCTATTCCATCATATTCTGGATTGGTATTACCAGATGAAAACTTGGGCAAGGTGAACAACTCAGGTATAGAACTTGTGGCTACCTATCGTGATCGCAAGGGCGATTTTGAGTGGAGTGTTACTGGTAACTTTACTTATGCCGAGAACAAAGTGAAATATATGGACGAGGCAGCTAGTACCCCAGACTGGCAGCGCACAACCAACCATCCTATTGATGGACTTGTACTTTATCATGCTTTGGGCATCTATCAGACTCAGGAACAGGTGGATAACACTCCTCACCTGGATAATGCCAAGCCTGGCGATTTGATTTATCAAGACACCAATGGTGATGGTAAAATTACATGGGATGATGCCGTCCGAATCAATAAATCGGCTACGCCTAAGATTCTGTATGGATTGACTTTAAACGGTAGCTGGAAGGGTATCGACCTGAATGTTTTCTTCCAGGGACAGGCTGAGGCTGTGCAACTTGTTCAGCCAACAATGAATATGATTACTGATTTCTATGAGGGACGTTGGCGCGCTGACAATACCGCTGAGGAAAATATGAAGGCTCGATGGCCAAAGGCCTTTATCAAGCAGACATATGGAGACACTTGGAATGGTCCAGCTTCCGACTGGTGGTTACGTAATGCAGCCTTCCTTCGCTTGAAGTCTATCGAATTGGGTTATACCATACCTAAGAGCATCACTCAAAAGATTGGTATCGAGAAGTTCCGTGTATATATCAATGGAAATAATCTCTTCACTATCGACAAAATGAAGGTTTGTGATCCTGAAATCGGTTCTTCTTACAATGATGATGGCTACTTGATCAACTCCAATGGTATTCTTGGATATCCATTGCAGCGCATGGTTACCATAGGTACAAACATCACATTCTAACAAATAAATGATCATACAATGAGAACAAAATATATCATGTCGATTGCTTTCGCAGCAATGACGCTTTCGCTCACAACTAGTTGTGACGACGGCTTACTTGATCAGAGCCCGCTCAATAGCTACTCCGACGATGCTGTGTGGGGTGACTTGGCTCTGTCAAAAATCTATCTGAATGCTCAGTATGCCAATCTTGAGGCAGAAAACATGAAGGGTACTCGATATTCAAATTATACAGAAGAAGTGTTCCAAAAGCACCTTTATGGTTCAGAAACGGTTACCGCTGGTCTTCTTAACTGTGATACCTATAGCTTTGGTTGGGATAAGACCAATGGTGATGCTTGGGGCACAATTTATGGCTATATCAAGAGTTTGAACCTTATGTTGGAGAAAATTGATAATGTGCCTGGTGATGAGGCGGAGCGCAATTGCCAAAAAGGACAGGCACTCTTCCTTCGTGCTTGGAACTATCATTTGCTCTATAGTCTCTATGGTCGTGTACCATTGGTTGACAAGACTTTCCAACTCAATGACAAATTTGAGTTGAAACGTGCAGATTTGGATGAGGTTGCTGATTTTATCTGTAAGGATTTGGATGAGGCTGCAACTCTCTTACCCGAAAAATATGATGATTCTGAGTTGGGACGCGCTACCAAGGGAGCAGCCTTGGCTTTGAAGTCAAGAATTCTGCTCTATAAGGCAAGTCCGCTCTTCGGTACTCCTTCACGTGAAAAATGGCAAGCTGCAGCTGATGCAGCTAAGGCAGTCATGGATTTGGGAGTATATTCTCTTAAATCGGTAAGTAACAGTGAGGAATATGGTGCCTTGTTCTTGGACCCAACAAATCCTGAGGTTATCTTTGAGAAACTCTTTGATCCGAAATATGGTGCAGGAGAGAATAATTCTTATATATTCCAAGCTCCTTGTGGCAGTGGAAATGGTTTTGAAGGTTGGGGAAACTTTGACCCTAGCCAGGAAATAGTAGATAAGTTCCAAATGGCTGATGGTACCAAGCCTGTTCTGCAAGACCGTTATACCTCTTATCCATGGGGTGGTCGTGAAATCCGTTTCAATGCAGCATTTATCTTAGATGGTGATAAATGGGGATATGGCAACTCTGCCCGTGAAGTGGAAACCTTCATTCCGGCTGAGGATGGTGTTGTAACTGGTAAGGATAGTAATCAGGGTGAATCGTGGTGGAATGCCAGCAATACTGGTTATTCTATGCGTAAGTTCTTGGATCCTTCATACGACAACTACGGCACAACCCAGCATGTTACGCCTTGGTTCTTCATTCGCTTGGCTGAAATTTATCTCAACTATGCGGAGTGCGAACTTCAGTTGGGCAATATCGATGAGGCGATGACTTATATTAATAAGGTGCGTACACGTGCACTTCTTCCTGCTGCCACAGCTGCAAATGTAGAGCAAGCTTGGGATGCTTATTATTATGAGCGTCAGATAGAACTCGTGTTTGAAGGTCAGCATTGGTTTGATCTTCGCCGTTGGAAGAAGATGGAAGAGTGCTATAGTAAGCCGGTTACGGGAGTCATCATTTATAAATACAAAGATGGACACAAGGAATATCAGACCGGTAATGTGGTAGCCAATCGTATATTTAATGGTGAAGCTCCTACTGGGGCACACTATTGGATGCCTGTTCCTCGTTATGAGTTACGTCGTTCTAATTTGATAGATGGAGCTCCTTATGAGTAAAGAGATAGAAAGGGAAGGCTTCTTGGCAAACGACAAGATGCCTTCCCGATAAAACAATATATTAAAATGAATACTTATGAAAAAAAATAAATATATATTGGGGGCTTTTGCCTTACTCTTGGGAATGGCCTCATGTACTGATTATACTGAGCACGACCCTTATACAGTAACTTATCCTATCCCAGACGGCAAATCATTGTATCGTCCAAGAGAATTCTCTGGTCAAGATTGGCGTAATGAAACTTTCCAGTATTGTTATGACCGTGCCGCTTATACTGATAATCTCGCCATTTTTTGGGATAGCGGATTTGGCAAGGACTTAGCATCTCCACCTTCTTTGGAAGGTACAGATATGAGTGTAGACTTGGAAAATCTCAAAACTCAGTTGGAGAAATTTTATAAGTTCTATCGTGATGACCTTGGCTTCCATACTGAAGGTTCTAAGGCTGACAAGTATCGAATGATGGTGATGCTGCAGTATTCTTTGGATGGTACTGCGTATGGTGGTACTTATGATAATACAATAGGAGCTTTTTGGGCAGCTCCTAACCGACTGAAAGATCCAAAACTCAATACTGTTGCCCATGAGTTGGGGCATAGCTTCCAGTTGCAATTGCAGGCTGATGGAGCACATGGTTTCGATAGTACGTTTGGTGGTATCTATGAGATGACCTCACAATGGATGCTTTGGCAGATTAATCCAAACTGGATAGATGATGAAACTTACCATTGGGATGCTTTCAAGGGATTGACTCACAAAGCTTTCTTGCATGGCGATAATATCTATCATTCTCCATATGTATTAGAGTATTGGAGTCAAAAGCATGGTAAAGATATTATGGCGAAACTTTGGAAGGCTGCTCAAGAGTACCAGGATCCAGTTGTTGTATACCAGAATGTGACAGGAACATCTCAGCAGCAGTTCCTTGATGAGATGTATGATTGTTATGCTCGTTTGGTAAACTTTGATTTCGACCGTGTGCGTGATGTAACCCGCAAGTATGCCAACTCTTTGCCTAGTGCTAAGGAGTATATGAATGAGATTGGTGATGGTTGGTTACAGGTAGATCCAAGCCACTGTCCTGAAAATTATGGCTTTAATGCTTTGAAATTAGAAGTTCCAGCCGCAGGTTCTACTGTATCTGTAAGTTTCAACAACATCATGGGTGATCCTAATTACACTTGTGATTGGTGGTGGTGTGGTAGTTACCGTTTTGGATTTGTCGGCGTAACAGAGTCGGGTAAGTCTGTCTATGGTGAAATAGGAACTGCAGACTTTGATAACCGTAATGCTTCTGTTTCATTTGAGTTGCCTAAAAATGAGCAATTGGCTCATTTGTGGCTTGTAGTTACGGCTGGTCCAAAGGATGGACACTGGAGTTTGGCTCAGTTGCCATTGGCACAATGGCCTTATCAAGTGAAGTTTAATGGTACAAAGTTGATTTAGGTATAACTTTATTAATTTTTATTATTTTGAAGTTTCAGTATTTATTGGCTGCGTCATTAGCGATTGCTATGGCGCAGCCGGCAAATGGCCAGATGTTCTTTGGTAAGCCAAAGGAAGTTTCTGATTCTGCTTATCTGGCTCAGGCCCAAACTCCTCCTATGGGATGGAACTCATGGAATAAGTTTGGCTGTAATGTCAGCGAAAAGCTGATTATGGATATGGCGGATAAAATGGTGGAGACTGGTATGAAGGATGCGGGATACCAGTATGTTGTTATTGATGACTGCTGGCAGGTAGAACGCGACTCGCTTGGCTTTATCCAGGCAGATCCTGACCGCTTTCCTCACGGAATGAAATACCTGGCTGATTATATTCATAGCAAAGGCTTGAAGTTCGGACTTTATTCCTGTGCCGGAAGCTACACCTGTCAAGGTCGCCCTGGTAGCCGTGGTCATCAGTTTCAGGATGCTTTGATGTATGCCAAATGGGGTGTAGATTACTTGAAGTATGACTGGTGCTCTGATGAGGGACAGAATGCGCAGGCTGCTTATGCTACGATGAGCGATGCCATCAAGGAGTCGGGAAGACCTATCATTCTCAGTATTTGTGAATGGGGCGAGCATGAACCTTGGAAATGGGGTAAGGGTATCGGACATCTGTGGCGCGTTACTGCCGATATCAGAGATTGCTACCAATGCCTCTTTGACTGGGGTGGCGTAGGAGTGCTCAACGTCATCGACAAGCTGGCTGACCTTTATCCGTATGCCGGACCGGGGCATTGGAATGATGCCGAGATGCTGGAAGTGGGTAATGGCGGTATGACCAAGGATGAGTATATCACTCATTTTTCTATGTGGTGTATGCTGGCAGCTCCGCTGATGGCGGGCAACGATTTGACCAAGATGGATAAGGATACCCATGAGATTCTGACTAACAAGGAAGTGATAGCCGTAGACCAGGACTCTATGGGCGAGCAGGGACGCCGATTCATGGATATGGGAGAGAAGGAAATCTGGGCAAAGCCTCTTAGTAATGGCGAACTGGCAGTCTGCTTCCTGAACCGTACCGATTTTCCTTGGAAGCTGGACTATAACTGGAGAGCCCAGACCATCTATTTTGCCAATGAGGTGAACATTCATGCCAATGAATATGTTATCAGGGATCTTTGGAAACATAAGGATATTGGTACTACTGCTCAGAATACCAAGGCAACTATTCCTGCTCATGGTGTATTGATGGTGAGACTTTCTAAGAAAATTAAATAACAAGAAAACCATCCGATAGAACTAATGCTACCGGATGGTTTTCTTATTTTATTATTGTTTAAATAAGTCTCTCTATATCTTCTATTGAAAGTCCTGCTCCTTGGGCAACTTGCTCTTGTGTGAGTCCCATGCCGAGAAGACGCTTTGCGGTTGCCAACTTTTCTTTGGCAATACCTTCTTCTCTGCCTTCTTCTCTGCCTTCTTCCTTCGCAGTATCGATCGAATTTTTTATATCTCGGTAAGCCTTAAGACTATCCTCGTATTCTCGTAGCTCTTGTTGACTGAATTTTGCGATTTCAGCTTCTTCAAACAACTTCGTGAAAATTCTTTCTTTTAAAGCTTTCGGTCGTTTGTCAAGCTTGGGTAAATTCTTGAGTACATAGAGCCATTTGTCATACAGCGTTTCTAGCTCAGTCTCGCTTTTGTTGAATTTCGCAATCTCAATATACTTGAAAGAAAGTTTGTCGTTAAAGACCTTGAATGTCTTTTTGTCTAGCAGGCCAACATCGTGGTTGATTTCTTTTTGGTCGAAAGCTTCTTCCTTAAAATCAAAATTGAGCAATGCAACCGTGTAAACATGGGCTAGCTTGAAATTCCAATCCTGTCCTTTTGGAGCTTGTTCTCTGATAGGAAATGTAGAGTAGAAGAGGGATCGGTCTTTGAAATATTTCTGAAAAGCGTTCTGCATCTCAACAATGAACTTTTCTCCTTTCTCATTTTCACAATACACATCAAAGATAGCTTTGCGCTCTGCGAAAACATCACCAACGTGTTCGCTATTGAGGTAGCGGACATCCTTAATGACTTGCTCTCCATCGAAAAGTGAATTCAGAAAGTTGATGAGCAAGTCTTTATTTGGCTTTGTTCCAAAGATACGTTTGAAACCAAAGTCGGTAAGTAAGCTGATATATCGTTCTTCTGATAATCTCATAATCTGTTCTTTTTATAGATTCTTTTGGCAAAGATACGACTTTTTGTAATATCTTCCAAGTTTTTTTGCGTAAATCTATTATTTTGATGATATTTTTGACGATTCTCTAAGATGTTCTTTGGGAAAATACGATATTTGTATCAATTTAGACGATATTGCGAGTGTTTTTGCAAGATTATCAGTACTTTTGTGGCGAAATATAAATAACGCAAAAATCATAACCGAAATGAAACGAATCTTTTTATCGCTGATACTCACAGCGGCTACCTTGCCTTGGGCTACTGCAGCCCTGGCGCAGCAGGACCCATCTGAGGCTCCTGCTACCAGACCCGTAAATCCCGTATCTGCACCACAGAAACTCATCTTCGTACCGGATTCCCTGAAACCCTATGATTTCAACAAGGATGAGGAGAGATGGTGCTGGCGACATAGTGCACAGACCCAGAATATCGTGTATTTCTGGGAAAAGCCATTCGGAGACAATCCGCAGAATCCTCCTTCGCTCGAAGGTAAGCCGATGAAATTCGACCTGGGTAATCTGCAGACTCAGGTAGAACGCTTCTACCGTTTCTTCCGTGATACCCTGAAGTTCTCGCTGCCGGGCAGCATCTGCGACCAGTATAAGATGATGGTGATGGTGAACTATTCGCTGGAAGGAACTGCTTACGGTGGAACTTACGATGACTTTATCGGAGCACTCTGGGTAACGCCTAACCGTATTCAGGATCAGAAACTCAACTGTCTGGCTCACGAGTTGGGACACAGTTTCCAACTTCAGGTCATGGCTGACAAAACGGGCGAAGCCTGGGGAGGAAGCGGCTTCTTCGAGATGACATCCCAATGGATGCTCTGGAGAGTGAATCCCGACTGGATAACAGATGAGAAGTATCATTTCGATGCCTTCAGACAGCTTACCCACAAAGGCTATCTGCATCTGGACAACATCTATCATTCGCCATACGTGATAGAATGGTGGGCTGAGAAACATGGATTGGAAAGCATCGCCCAGCTCTATCGGGAGGGAAAAGTAGGAGAGGACCCGGTTGTAACCTACAAGCGAAAGTATAAGATGAGTCAGAAGCAGTTTAATGATGAGATGTTCGACTGCTACCGCCATCTCGTGAACTTCGATTTCGATTATGCCCGCAAGGAGACCCGTCCTTATGCCTGCACCTTCGATACCAAGATGCTGAAGCAGAAGAATGGTTATCTCCGTCCGGATACAGCTTCGGTTCCAGAGAACTATGGATTCAATGCCATCAAGTTGGAAATCCCGAAGGCAGGCAAGAAGGTTACTGTAGATTTCAGAGCCCTCGATGCCGAGGGTAAGGTGTTCAAGGCATCCAAGGACAAGATGGCACGCACCATCGGTTACCGTTATGGATTGGTGGGAGTAACTGCCGATACCGATGAATGCATCTACAGTCCGATGGGTGAAGCGATGAACGGAAAGGTTTCGCTTGTGGCTCCAAAGTCCCAGCCGCTCAAGGCGCTCTATCTCGTGGTGATGGGAGCTCCTGCGAATCATTCGCTCGATCCATCTTCCCGCCGGTTCCCTTATGAGGTAAGAGTGAAGTAAATATCATTATTAACGAGAATGAAATAAAAAAATGAAGAATAAGACTTTATTATCTGCATCTCTCGCCCTGATGATGGCGATGCCGATGCAGGCACAGAAGTTTGAAGATAACTTTGAGGATAAGACGTTGCGACTGGATTATATCGTGGCGGGAGATAGCGTGAAACAGGCTATCTATTTCGAACAGGCTTACAGCAACCCTACATGGGCGGGCAGAAAGACAAGACTGGATGAGAAATTCCTGAACGGAAACGGACAGATAACCGTATATGAACATGGTACCAACAAGGTGCTCTATGTAAACACTTTCTCTACACTCTTCCAGGAGTGGCAGCTTACACAGGAGGCTAAACATCTGCAGAAATCATTCGAAAGCAGTTTCCTCGTGCCTTTCCCAAAGAAGCCGGTGGATGTTAGCATCACCCTGAGCGATACGCATCAGAAGGTGACGGCTGAGCTGCGCCATACCATCAATCCCCAGGATATCCTCATCCGACCATTGGGCGAGAATGGCATCCCTTACCGCTACATCGTGAAGAGCGGAGAGACTGCCGAATGTGTTGACCTCGCCATCATCGCCGAGGGGTATCGCCAGGACCAGATGGATAAGTTCTATCAGGATGCGCAGCGGGCAGCCGATGCCATCTTCGAGCGCGAACCTTTCGCTTCGCTCAAGTCGAGATTCAACGTGGTGGCTGTTGCGGCTCCATCGCTCGATGAGGGACCAAGTATTCCGCACGAAGGGAAATGGAAGAGCACGATGGCTTGTTCTCATTACGATACTTTTTATTCGAACCGTTATCTCACCACGAGCAAGATTCATCGCATCTATGATGCCTTGAGTAATGTGCCTTTCGAGCAGATCATCGTATTGGTGAATTCGCCTACGTATGGTGGTGGCGGCATCTACAACCAGGTTACGCTTTCTACCTCTGATCATCCTACGTTCAAGAAGGTGCTGGTACATGAGTTCGGGCATGGCTATGCGGGTTTGGGCGATGAGTACAGTACCGATGAGTACGACCCGATGTATCCTGGTGATACCGAGCCTTGGGAGCCGAACCTCACCACACTGAAGGATTTCCAGAGCAAGTGGGCGGATATGATGCCGAAGGGCGTGAAGATTCCTACGCCGCTTGCCAAACTACCGGATCATAAGAATATCAAGAACGCGAAGGAGCAGAAGAAACTCAACGAAGCCGTCTTCAAGATTGGTGTGTTCGAGGGTGCGGGCAACCAGAGCAAGGGATGTTATCGTCCGGCGCAGGTCTGCCGTATGCGAATCAACGAAGTGGATGATTTCTGTCCGGTTTGCCAGCGTGCCATCCGACGCATCACAGATTTCTATACTGGGAAATAATATTTTCCTAACTGGAGAAAAAATACTTAAGAAGTCAACATGTAAAATTTTAAATATAATGAAGAATCAGATTTTAGGACTTTCGCTGTTGAGCGCAGTTCTGGCGATGCCGGCAGCTACAGTTTCAGCACAGGGCACATTAGAAGATTACAACAGAGCTTATGCTCTTCGTCATCAGTTCTCAGCCGATTCCGTGTTCCATTGGGCACGTTCATCGGCTTGGTGTGATTCCACCCACGTATTGCATTATCAGATATCTACTCCTCAGGGCAAGAAGTTTGTATCCTATGATGCCGACAAGGATGAGATGAAGACTTATGATTCGCAGGAAGCGATGGAGAAGGCGCTGGGCATCAAGCCTCGTCCTGTCTACAAGCCTCAGTTTGGCAGACGCCATGAACGCCATTGGATGGAGGTGGATGAGGAGAAGGAGGCTTATCCGGTACTTTCGCCAGACGGCAAGATGGAAGCCTACATCGAAGGTTACAACGTGGTGGTTCATGAGGCAGGAAAGCCTTATACCGAAGCCAAGCGAATCCTTACGCAGGATGGTACCATCGGCTGCTATTACAGCAACCGCATCCAATGGAGCCCAGACGGCAAGCACATCTTCGTATGCAAGCGAGTGCCGGTAGAGAAACGCTATGCCTACTACGTGGAATCTTCGCCTGCCGACCAGCTTCAGCCTATCCTCCACAAGCAGGAGTATGCCAAACCGGGCGATGCCCTGCCACAGCATTATCCGGTCATCATCGATGTGGCTACCGGAAAGAAGGTGGAGGCTGACAGGCATCAGATAGAAAACCAGTATGAACTGGAATGGATGCAATGGACTCCTGACAGCAAGGAGGTGACGATGGAGTATAACCAGCGTGGACATCATCTCTATCAGATGCTGGCGATGAATGCTGAAACCGGCAAGCTTCGTACCGTGGTAGAGGAGCGTGCCAATACCTTTGTGAACTATGGTCGTCTGTGGCGCCAGTTTATTAAGGATGGCAAGCAGCTGCTCTGGATGAGCGAGCGCGACAACTGGAACCATCTCTATCTCTACGATGTGCAGAAGTCGAAGGTTATCCGCCAGATTACCAAGGGCGAATGGTTTGTTCGCGGCATCCAGCGTGTGGATGAAGAAAAGGGAGAAATCTATTTCTCGGCTAGTGGCGTGAACAAGAATGAGGACCCATATCTCGTACATTATTATAAGATAGGTATGGACGGCAAGAATATGGTGGCGCTCACTCCTGAAGAGGGCAATCATAATGCCCAGTACACCTACGATTACCGTTATCTCCTGGATACCTATTCTAAGGTAGATGCCGCTCCTGTTACCGTGCTCCGTGATGCGCAGACCGGTAAGCTCGTCAAGACTCTGGAAACGGCTGATATAGCTATTTTGAAGAAGCACGGATGGGTTGCTCCGGAAGTGTTTGTGGCTAAGGGACGTGACGGCAAGACGGATATGTGGGGTATCATCCAGCGCCCTACCAATTTCGATCCGAACAAGAAATATCCGGTTATCGAGTATATCTATTCGGGTCCGGGCGATGCCTATACTCCGAAGAGTTTCATGCCATACAACTGGTACACCACTTCACTTGCCGAACTCGGTTTCATCGTAGTTCAGCTCGATGCGATGGGAACTTCCTATCGCGGCAAGAAGTTTGAGGAGGTTTGCTACAAGAATCTGAAGGATGCCGGATTCCCAGACCGCGAACTCTGGATTAAGGCTGCCGCCAAGAAGTATCCTTATATGGATGCGGATAATGTGGCTATCTATGGCTGTTCGGCAGGCGGGCAGGAGAGTACTACCGCCGTATTGCTACATGGCGATTTCTACAAGGCTGCCTATAGTGCTTGCGGCTGCCACGACAACCGGATGGATAAGATCTGGTGGAACGAGCAATGGATGAGTTGGCCTGTAGATTCCAGCTACGTAGAGTGCAGCAACGTGGAGAATGCCCATAAGCTGGAGCGCCCGTTGATGATGGTGGTAGGCGAGATAGACGACAACGTAGATCCATCCAGTACCTATCAGGTGGTGAATGCGCTGGAAAAGGCGAACAAGGATTTCGAACTCGTGGTGATTCCGGGAGCCCATCATACCATGGGCGAACTCTACGGCGAACACAAGCGCTACGACTTCTTCGTGAAGAATCTGCTGGGTGTGAAACCTCCGAAATGGAGCGATGTAAAGAGCAAGTAATTCAGACTTCAATCTGTTGATAGTGAAACTTCTCACTTGAATCATTATTTAAGTTTTTGCCTCGAAGCAAACGGATAGTCTTACTTTTAAAAAGTAGCTATTTGGTTGTTTCGGGGCTTTTTTTGTTCATTTTATTGCTATTTCTCGTTATATTTTTGTAATTTTGCAGCATTAATTTATCTAACAACAGAAAATAAAGACCCATATAATGAGAAAGATATCTATTCTAATGGTTTCTGTGCTCTACATGATGATGCCTGTAGGGGCTGAGGCTCAGGTGCCGACCGCCTTCGTTTCGAAAGGAACTACGGATATTCAGGCGCAGCCACATACGATAACGCAAACCAGTTCCGGTGCACAATGGGCTCCTGTCGACCCGATGGTGCGCTCTATCACGATGGATAATGGTTTGCCGAGTAATGCTGTGCGTAGCGTGGTTCAGGGTTCCAAGGGATACATGTGGTTTGGTACAGACAACGGATTGTGCCGTTTTGACGGCTATGATGTCAAAACCTATTATAATCCTTTTACGGCAATAGACCAGTATGTAGCTGCTCTGACCGCTTGTGAAGAAGGACTGCTCGTAGGCTGCAATAATGGAGCCTATCTGTTCAGTTATGAAACCGACCGGTTCCAGAAACTGAGCGATAAGATTACGGCTCCTGTTCTTAATTTCTCGCTTGACGGCGATCAGAATGTGTGGATTTCTACCAACGGACAGGGTGTGTTCAGATACAACCGGACTACTCACGAACTGCACCAGTATCCGATGAAGAATATTCAGGGTATAGTGCAATGTACGCTGGTTGATGCCAATAACCAGGTATGGATGCTCTCTAATCATAGTAAAGCCAGCATCTATCATCTCAACAAGTCGACCGACCAGTTTGAGGCTTTCCCGGTAAGAGGCGATGCAAACAAGTTTTATGGTCTGGCGATGCTTGCCTCACCAGATGGCAATATTTATGTCGGAACCTGGGATAACGGACTTTACAAGCTCAACGCCGATGGTAGTGCCGAGCAGCTCATCAGCGGAACTCTGAGTAATGCAGTTCATCATATCCACCAGCTTTACAACAACGGCAACAAGTTTATTCTCATAGCCAGCGATGATGGTCTGGTGCAGTATGACATCCAGAACCGCTCCTGGAGCATGCTGTCGGAAGTAAACGATCCGAGCCGGAGTACGAGCGAGCGTTTTGTTTATGGTATTGCGGGCGATAAGGAAGGCGGCATCTGGGTAACTACCTTCTATGGAGGTGTGAGTTATCTTCCTTCTACGAGTGTAGAAGAACGTTTCCGTGCTTACTCAGCCCGCCAAGGTGGATTGCGCGGTAATGTGGTAGGAAGATTCTTCGAAGACCAGCAGCATCGCATCTGGATAGCTACCGATGATGCCGGACTCGACTGCTTCAATCCCCAGACCAACAGTTTTGTTCCTTATCCGGGCAAGGCGGCTATGGGCAAGTATAATGTTCATGCGCTCTTTGCCGATGGTAATGACCTGTGGGTGGGAACCTATGGTAATGGAGTCATCAGAATGGATATGGCTACCGGAGCGCAGCAGATTTTCCAAACCGATGGAATGGCTTCGGGCAGTAATGCCTATTGTATTTATCGCGACCGTAAGAACCGGCTGTGGGCGGCTTCGATGGATGGAGCCAGTCTTTTTGATGAAAGTCAGCAGAAGTTCAGAAAAATCAAATCGTTCAGGTCGCTTACCATCGATATCAAGGAAGATCCTCAGGGCAACGTATGGTTTGCTACCCAGGGAGGCGGCTTGTGGCGCTTGGGCAAGAATAACGACTGGAAACAGTATAAGCATGTAGAGAATGATTCTACTTCGCTGGTGAGTGATCAGGTAAACTGTCTGGCTATCGGCGAAAAGGGGCAGCTCTATGCTGTAACTGGCGATGGACTTTGCGAATTCCTGCCTTCTAAAGGTATCTTCCGCCGCATCTCCATCGATGCGCCTAGTCAGGATTTCACGAGCCTTGTCATTTCGCAGGGAGTAATGTGGATTTCTACAAGCAAGGGAATTGTGAAATATACGCCGGGTGAACCTGTCCAGCTATTCAATAAATATGACGGACTCACCTGCGACCAGTTTATGCCAAATGCCGGACTCCTGGCTTCTGACGGCAGAATCTATTTCGGTTCGACAAGAGGTTTCAACTGCTTCTATCCATATCTCGTCAAGATCAACCAGGTAGCTCCTCCTGTGGCAATTACCTCGGTAGAACTCTTCGGAAAGCCGATAGAGTCGGGAAGCGACCAGCTGGATAAATCTCTGAGTCATGCTACAGAACTCAATCTGTCTCATAATGAGAATACCATCAATATCTCGTTTGCAGCCTTGAGCTATGTATCGCCTGAGAAGAACCAGTATGCTTACAAGCTCGAAGGAATCGACAAGGATTGGGTTTATACCCACGAACATCGTGCCAACTATACCAATCTTCCTGCCGGAACCTATACCTTCCTGGTTAAGGCAACCAATAATGATGGTGTATGGTCGAAGAATGAGGCAAAACTGCAGATTGTGGTTCATCCGCCGTTCTGGTGGTCTTTACCTGCCAAGATTCTGTATCTTCTGCTCATCGGTTACGCAATCTACTGGTTCACACAGAGCCGGTTGAAGCGTGAAAAGCGCCGCCATCAGGAAGAACTCGACCAGTTGGAGCGCAAGCAGGATCAGGAGATGAGAGACGCCCGCCTGCAGTTCTTCACGATGATTGCCCATGAAATCCGTACGCCGGTAACGCTTATCATCGGACCTTTGGAGAGTCTGAAAGAGCATTGGAAACAGGTTTCCGGAAAACTTGCTGAGGGTGAGACTATCACGCAGACGCTTTCTGTTATCGATCGTAACGCCCAGCGTTTGCTCCTGCTCGTCAATCAGCTGCTCGATTTCAACAAGGTGCAGCAGAAGGGCATGCAGGTTCATTTCCGCTTGAATAACATTTCAAAACTTATGCATGCTGTGGCTGAGCGTTTTGCTCCTACCTTCGAGCAGAAAAGCATCCGTTTCGAGGTAGAATATCCAGCAGATGATCTCGTGGCGATGATAGACCAGGAGGCGGTTACCAAGGTTATCAGCAATTTGATGACCAACGCCTTGAAATATACGGAGGATTATGTGCGCCTGTCCTGCCGCCTGCTGGAGGATGGAACCCATTTCTGCATCGAGGTAGAAGACAACGGATTGGGAATCAGTCCTGACGAGAAGGAGAAAATCTTCGGAGCCTTCTATCAGGCACGAGATAATAAACCGGGAACCGGAATCGGTCTCAACATCGTGAAGAATCTCGTAGAGGCTCATCATGGTATGGTAGAAGTAGAATCGGAAGTAGGTAAGGGAGCTAAATTTATCGTAACCCTGCCGCTCAACCAGCTGGATGCTGTGGTAGAGAAGGCGGATGAAATGGTGAAGGAAGAAGAGGCTGCCGCAGAGGAAAGTCTGCTGACAGATGCATCTCTGGATGAGCAGGGTTCTGAAAAGGCAGGCGAGGCCGTTGTCAGTCCACTTCGTGAACCGGTAAAACCGGCGATGCTGATTGTGGATGATGACGAAGACATGCGCCAGTTTGTGAAGGCTCATTTCGAGAAAATGTATACTGTTTATACAGCCGACAACGGAAAGGATGCACTCCGCAAACTGGAGAAACATCCGGTTTCGCTCATTATAAGTGACTGGATGATGCCTGAGATGGACGGTCCGGAGTTCTGCCGTAGGGTGCGTGAGAATTCAGAATACTCTCATCTCCCATTCGTAATGCTCACGGCAAAGACCGATGATGCGTCAAAGACGGAGAGTATGAACTGTGGAGCCGATGTCTACATAGAAAAGCCGTTCTCGATGAAGTATCTTGAGGCGAGCGTAAAACAGCTTCTCGAGATGCGCCGTCTGTTGAGGAGTAAGTTCTCGCATACTCCGCTTGAGCCGATAGCAGAGATAGCTCCAACTCAGGTTGATAATGCGTTCCTGGAGAAGATGTCGAATATTATCGAAGAGAATGTGGCAAATCCGGAACTCAACGTGGCGTTCCTTGCCGAGAAGATGGGCATGAGCCGCTCGTCGCTCTTCAATAAGATTCGCGGTCTTGCCGATGTTACGCCAAACGAGATGATACAGCTCGTGAAACTGAAGAAGGGCGCACAACTTCTGAAAGAAGGAAACTACCGCATCAGCGAAATCAGCTATATGGTAGGCTTCAGCAGTCCTAGCTATTTTGCCAAGTGTTTCCAGAAACAGTTTGGCGTCAAGCCGATGGATTTCGTGGCTGCAGAATCGTAGGATAAAAGAACTGTTCGGATAGAATAGAATAAAAAATCGCCTGGGTGCTCAGATGCATCCAGGCGATTGTCTTTTATTATAAATAGGAGTTGTCCTATTCTTTATTTCTTTGTGGCTCTGATGAAGAAGCCGATGAGGCAGATGTAAGCCAGGAGCGAACAAACTTCAGACATCGGATTAACCCACCAGCTGTCGGCGATACTTACCTCGATGCCGCCAAACTTCAGAAGAGCGCTAACCACACCCATCAAGGCTCCACCGGCGATGAAACCGCTGGCGATGAGCGTTCCCTTCTCACCACGTTCGCTGTTTACTTTTGCATCCTTGCTGCGTGAAGTAACATACCAGTTGATGGCGCCACCCACGAGCAGAGGAACGTTCAGTTCCAGCGGAATGAACATACCCAGGGCGAAAGCCAGGGCAGGAATCTTGAAATAAGTCAGCACGATGGCTATTACGGCTCCGATACCATAGAGCACCCAAGGAGCGCCCACGCCATTCATCAGAGGGTCGATGACCGCAGCCATCGCATTAGCCTGAGGAGCAGCAAGCGAACCGGATGCGAATCCGTAAGTCTCGTTCAGCAGCATCATTACGCCGCCCACGGTAGCCGCACTCACCAGGGTACCGAGGAATTTCCATCCCTCCTGTTTCTTAGGAGTTGTTCCCAGCCAGTAACCAATCTTCAGGTCGGTAATAAACGAACCTGCTACCGAGAGGGCTGTACAAACCACACCACCCATAATCAGGGCAGCCAGCATGCCGCCAGGACCTTTCAGGCCTACAGCCACCATCACCACAGAGGCGAAGATGAGCGTCATCAGGGTCATTCCCGAAACAGGGTTTGAACCCACGATAGCGATGGCATTAGCCGCTACGGTAGTAAAGAGGAAGGCGATGGCAGCCACGAGCAGAATGGCGATAATGGCGAAGAGAAGGTTGCCCTCCATCACGCCAAACCAGAAGAAGAGGAAGGTTACGAGGATGGTAACAAGCGAACCGATAGCGATAATCTTGAAAGAGATGTCGCGCTGGGTACGCTTCACGTTCTCATCTACATCGCTCTTGCCTTTCAGCTCCTTGGCAGCCAGTCCTACGGCACTCTTGATGATGCCCCAGCTCTTGATGATGCCGATGATACCTGCCATGGCGATACCGCCGATACCGATGCTGCGGGCGTAGGCACGGAAGATTTCCTCTGGACTCATGGCACCCACGGTCTTCACGATGCTAGGATCCCAGGCGCTAAGCACGCTATCATGGAAGATAACGCTCATGCCCGGAACTATCAGCCACCATACTACGAGCGAACCCAGACAGGTGAAGAAGGCATACTTCAATCCGATGATGTAACCCAGACCCAATACGGCAGCACCTGTGTTCACCTTGAACACGAGTTTCGCCTTGTCAGCCAGGTCGCATCCCAGACTTACCACACGCGATGTGAAATTCTCGTTCCACCATCCCAGGCTGACTACGATAAAGTCGTAAAGACCACCCACCAGTCCGGCTATGAGCAGCGGCTTAGCCTGATCGCCTCCCTTGGCTCCGCTCACCAGTACCTGCGTGGTAGCCGTAGCCTCAGGGAACGGATACTTGCCGTGCATATCGCTTACGAAGTACTTGCGGAAAGGAATAAGGAAAAGGATTCCCAAGACGCCTCCCAAGGCCGAAGCCATGAAAATCTTCATAAACGAAGTTGTCATCTCCGGATATTTGGCCTGCAGGATGTAGATGGCTGGCAGGGTAAAGATGGCTCCTGCCACCACAGCACCCGAACAGGCTCCGATGCTCTGGATAATGACATTCTCGCCCAGCGCCTTGCTACGCTTGGTAGCGGTACTTACGCCCACGGCGATGATGGCGATAGGGATGGCTGCTTCGAACACCTGACCCACCTTCAAGCCCAGATAAGCTGCGGCGGCAGAGAAGATGACTGCCATCACGATTCCCCATGTAACCGACCATCCGTTCACCTCAGGATAAACCTTGTCAGGCGACATCAGCGGCTTATATTCCTCCCCGTCTTTCAGTTCGCGGAATGCGTTCTCGGGGAGTTGCAAATTGTCTTTTTCTTCCATTATTTCTCAATTCTGATGATATACTCACTCATGAAACTTGCACCTGGCTGCAGACGGTTCATCAGATACTTGTCCTTAAACTCGCCATCATATTCAGCCCAGTCGCTCAAACCATACCATGGCTCGATGCAGATGAATGGGGCGTGCTTGCCTGTTGGGTTCCAGATACCTACGGCTGGAGTCTTGAACTCGAGGGTTACATGAGGTTCGCCCTGCTCGTTGAGAATGCTCACCTGCTTAACCTGACTCTTGTCAAAGATAACAGCATCTTCTGCGAAAGTCTCCTCGTTTACTTCCCAGATGCCCTTGTCGGTTTCTACGGTTTCCTTAGCCTGACGGTCGATGCATCCGCCTACGTTACCATAGAGACGCACAGGAGCCTCGTTATCGAGTTTCAGGGTAGCCTTCATTTCTTCGCCCTTCTTGCAGCCAGGAACCATGAATGCTGGGTGACCGCCAATCTGGAAGAAGATTTCCTTGTCGTCGGTATTCTCTACGTGCCAGATGACATGAATCTCGTTGCCCTGCAGACGGTAAGAGATGGCAAGGTTGAAGTGGTAAGGATAGTTCTTCTGAGTCTCTTCGTTGTCGATGAGCGCGAAGGTGAGGCGGTCGGCAGTCTTGCCAACGAGGTTGAACTCTGTATCGCGTGCGAAACCATGGCGAGGAAGCTGATACTCCTTGCCCTCTGTGCGATAAGTGTCTTTCCACAATCCGCATACGATAGGGAAGAGGATAGGAGAGTGGCGGTTCCAGTATTTCTCGTCGCCATCCCAAAGATATTCATTACCATTAGCATCCTTGATGCTCTGAAGTTCTGCTCCGAGAGATGAAATCTCAAGTGTGAGCTGATCATTCTTAATCTGTTCCATTGTTATTAATTCTTTTGTTTAGTTTTTAATGTTTCATCTGATTATCTTTTTTCAAAGATATTGCAAAGGTACAATTTATTTTCGTAAAGCACAAGAAAAGAGCGTTTTTTCTCAGATATTACAATATATTTATACGATTTTGTTAGCTTATCTCGAATATTTGCTGTAACTTTGTAGCCCGAAATAGATAGATAACAAGAAGTATAAGAAAAAAATAGTATTTTAATCTAATGACAAGCAGTAATAAAGTTAAAGGCTTTGCGGCGGGCGTTATTGCCGCTGTATGTTATGGTACCAATCCTTTGGGCACACTCGAACTCTATGGCGACGGATTCAATTCCAGTTCCGTTCTCATCTACCGTTATCTTTTGGCGGTACTGATGTTTGCCGTGGTGATGCTCTTCCGCAAGGAGAGTTTCAAGGTGAAGTGGGGACATCTGATTCGTCTTGGCGTGTTGGGCTGCATGTTTTCGCTCTCATCAGCCACTCTTTATGTCAGTTTCCATTATATGGCGGCAGGTATTGCCAGCACCATCCTCTTCGTTTATCCGATTATGACGGCTATCCTGATGACGGTCTTCTTTCACGAGAAGGTAACGTGGTCTACCTCGCTTGCCATTCTTCTGGCGGTATCGGGAGTAGGATTGCTCTATCAGGGCGATGGAAACGATAAGTTGAGCACGGCGGGTTTTGCCCTCGTCATGTGTTCATCCCTGCTCTATGCCCTTTACATCATCTCCATCAACCAATGGAAGAATCCGGGCATGTCGAACATCAAGCTCACCTTTTATATATTAGTCTTCGGACTGGTAACGATGTTCATCTATTCGTTTATTGCAGGCGAGCCGATACTGATGCTTCAAACGCCTAAACAATGGCTCTGTGCCGCTCAGCTGGCTTTGTTGCCAACGGTATTGTCGCTCTTCTTCATGACGGTTTCCATCAATCTCATCGGCAGTACTCCTGCCGCCATCATGGGAGCCCTGGAGCCTGTAACAGCCGTCATCATCGGCGTATGCGTCTTCGGCGAGAGTTTCTCTCTTCAGCTAGCGATAGGCATCCTCGCCATCCTGTCTGGCGTAACGATAATTATCGCAAGAAAGAAAGGGTAAAAAGGCTCTTTAAAGGTAAAAAAGTAAAAAGAAGAAAAAATCCTCGTTCGAAAAAGAACTCGAACGAGGATTTTTTTATCTGTTCTAGCCGCAAGCAAATAGGCTCGCGAGCCGCCAGGCGTTAAGATGATTATCTCAGGATATCCTTCAGGGCAAAATTGGCAAGGATGGATGTTGACTGGCTCAGCATGCGGATGAACTCCTGGGCTGAGTTTTTCATGTAAGCATCTTTCAGAATGTGGATGCAGCCATCCATTTCGTTGTCGGCAGCATCGATAGGAATCGCCTTCATGCCGTTCTGCAGAATGGTGGTCGATTCGGAGAGAATGGTCACCAGATTGCTGCGGCTCAGAAGGTCGAAGATGATGTTTACATTATTCACCTCTACCATAATCTTGTAGTTCAGATCCTTGCCCTCTACCATGTGCTCAAAGGCGTTGCGTGCCTGCAGACCCTTGCAAGGAAGGATGAGGTCGTAGCGTTCCAGATCGGAAAGTTTGACCGATGAAAGGCGCGCCAGCGGATGATTCTCGTTCACGATGGCGGCAAGACGGTTGCTGAAAATAGCTCGGCTGTCTACCGCCTTCTCGTTCTTCAGAGGCTTGAATGCCAGAACGAGGTCGAGTTCGCGCTTCTTCAGTCCGTCCATCAGTTCCTGCATGGTGCGGTATTGGATGTTGAGCTTTACATGAGGATAAGCGTGGAGAAAGGCGATGAGCGTCTCGGACATGATGTTGCTGAAGGAGAACGTTACGCCGATGTTCAGTTCGCCTGTAAGCATTTCCTTCAGATCATTCATGTGGTCTACACAGGCTTCGGCAGAATTGACCGCATTTTGGGCGTAAGGTCTCAATTCCTTGCCCGCCTCTGTGAGGTAAACCTCATGAGAATTGCGCTCGAAGAGAGGCAGACCTATCTCCTGTTCCAGATGCGAAATCTGCTGTGAGAGGGTGCTCTGGGTGATGTATAACTTGCGCGAAGCTTCTGAGAAGTTGAGCGTCTCGGCTACCTTCAAGAAATATTTCAGTTGTCGTATTTCCATATTGTTCCTTTATTGAAGCTATCGGCTATAGAAATAACCGATAGCTAAATTTGGGTGCAAAGATAAAACATTTATTTTAATATCCTCCTTTTTTGAAGAATAAAATGATGTTTTATCGCATCTCTACTTCTTTTTATCCGGTTATCATCCGATGAAAACCTGATTATCATCGGATGAAAAACCGGTTAACATCGGATGAATTTCCGATTATCATCCGATGAAAAACTGATTTCCAACCAGATGATTATTTGATTTCTACTTCGTGCAAATCTACGAATTCGCCATTCTTCTTCTTTCTTTCTACCAGCATGGCAAGCAGCTTGCGCTTGCGGTTGTCGGCGATGAAACGGCGGAAGAATACGTTTGGAATTGCCACACCCAGGGCGATGCAGATGATGGCGAGCGAAGCCTTGATGAGGTTGTTCATACCTACGGTTACTTCGCCTACCACGCCATGCATGTCGATGAAGGCGAACAGGGCGCGATACATCAGAACTCCCGGTACCATTGGGATAACGCTAGGAATGGTGATGCATTGGTGAGGGGTATGGAACCAATGGCGCGCCTTGATCACGATGATGCTGATGAGCGCAGAACCGGCAAGCGAACCGATGCTCAGACCCATGTCAAGACCGATGTTGCCGTTAGATGGACCCAGATTGACGAAATTGCGGAAGCAAACGGCGATGATACCGCCCACAGCTACAACCGGCAACAGACGGCGAGGTATGCTGAAGATGGTAGAGAAGCCCATGGCCGATACGGCAGCTGCGATGGCAAACTCCCAGTATTCGTGATGAGGAGTCATCGTAAGATCCTTCACAAAGTTGTCGATGTGGCAAACCTGGATGGCGAAGGCGATACCGAACGCCATCGCAAAGAGCATCAGCAGGGTGTTCAGGGCACGAACCATTCCCACCTCAATATATCCGTCGAGCATATCGCTTACAAAGTTGATGAGTGGAACTCCCGGCACGATGAAGAGGGCACACGCCATCAGCGGATGCCAAGGGGTATCTGAATGCATGAAGGCTGGAAGCGCTTCGGCAATAGATGGGTTGAGCGAAAGGAATGAGGTCAACCAGGCTATCAGAGTGGCTACGAAAGCCGAAATTCCGATGGCTACATAGTTGTTGCAGCCCTTGGTTGGCAAGAACATTCTCAGGCGGAAACCCAGAATGGCTGCAAGCGAACAGAAGAAGAAGGCTGGCCAGTCGCAACCGAACTGGATGCAGAATCCGCCGCAGGCAAAACCGCCGCCGATGGCTACCTGCCAAGGGGTGAAACTGCGCGGGGTGGTCTTGATGTCGTTCAGAGCCTGCTCATACTGTTCGAGTGAATAGTTATCCTTGATGGCCTTCCAGGTGAGCTTACTTACCTGGGAAATAGAGGTGAGGTTGATACCGTGCTTCTCGCATCTTTGGAACTTGGAGAAGGAATGCTCCTCGTCGCTATAGTTTACCATCAGCACGTTCCAGTTGATGTAAAGGTGCATGTATCGTTCGTCGAGACCGAGGAAAGCTGCTGCACGCTTCATGGTTCGCATGATGCGGGATGTGTCGGCAGCACTCTCCATGAGAATGCTACCGGTACGTAATAATAAGTCGAGTTTTCTTCTGAGTTCTGATTCTGCTATTTCCTTGCAGTTGCAGTTATCCTCTATGCAAGCGCAGGTTTTCAATTCTTTTTCTGTCATATATGTTTATCCGAATACAAAAATAATAATCTGAATGGTTACAATTCTGAGGAACATGGCGAATGGATATACATTCGCATAGCCTACTGTTGGCGCATCTGCCGAAGTCTGCTCACGTACGTAAGCCAGGGCAGAAGGGTTGGTGTTGGCACCTGCCAATACGCCGAGTAATGTATAATAATTGATGTGGAACACGAGCTTGCCGATGATGCCGCCCAGAATGATTGGTATCATGGTGATGGCGATGCCGTAGAGTATCCAGGTCAGTCCGCTTTCTGATGCTACGGTCTGGATAAACTGTTCGCCTGTGCCGAGACCCACGCAAGCCAGGAAGATGCAGATTCCGATTTCGCGCAGCATCAGGTTGGCTGAAATGGTATTGTAGGTAACGAGGTTGTATTTCGGTCCGAAATAACCTATCAGGATGGCTACTACCAGAGGTCCGCCGGTAAGTCCGAGACGCAGATTCTCGTTGATGCCTGGGATGAAGAACGGAATGTTTGCTACGATACAACCCAGCATGATGCCCAGGAAGATTGGGATGAGGTTAGGGTAGTTCAGACGCTTCATCTGGTTACCCAGTACCTTCTCGGTATGAGCGATGGCGAGCTCCTTGCCCACTACGGTTACGCGGTCGCCCAACTGGAGTTTCAGGTCTGGGGTTGCGATGAGGTCTACACCATTTCTGTTTACGCGGGTAATGTTGGCGCCAAGGTTGCTTCTAATCTGCAACTGGCTGATGCTCTTTCCGTTGATACCCGGTTTGGTAATCAGAATTCGGCGGTTGATGAGCTCGCTGCTGAATTCCTCGTCCTTTACGTCAACCTTCTCGCCGAGCAGGGCGATGATAGGTTCTTCTACGGTAGGATGAGCCACAATCTGCAGAATGTCGCCCTCTTCTATCATGGTCTGTCCGTTAACCACCTCGTCCTGGCGTTCGCCGTTGTTACGGATAATCTTAGAAACCATGAAGTCGCGCTTCAGCAGATAGCGAATCTGCTTGACGGTATCTTTGAAAACCATCTGGTTAGAAACCTTTACGGCGAAGGTGTTCAGGGTCATCGCTTCAAGATGTCCCTTGCCTCGCTTAGCTTCATCCTCTTCCTTCTGCTTGTCTACGCGTAGCGCGAACCTTAATATAATGAAACTGAGGATAACGCCGAGCACACCCATAGGATAAGCGATGGCATAGCCGGCTGCGATGGATGGGGCGTCGATGTGGCGCAGGTCGCTGAATGCCTGCTGGGCTGCACCCAGTCCAGGAGTGTTAGTTACGGCACCCGAAAGGATACCTGCCATAGAGGTGATGGATGTTCCCGAAAATGAGAAGATGACTAAGGTAGTAATGATACTCAGGGCCACAACAATCATGCTGAGCAGGTTGAGACTCTTGCCGCCGTTCTTGAACGAAGCGAAGAAGCCCGGACCTACCTCCAGACCGATAGAGTAGACAAAGAGGATCAAGCCAAATTCCTTGAGGAAGTGGAGCAGATGCTCGTCAAGGTTGAGAGAGAAATGTCCAAAGATAAGACCGATGAACAGAATCCAAGCCAAGCCCAGGGAAACACCTTTTACTCTGAGCTTACCTAAACACAAACCCAAGGCGATGACCAGCGAAAGAATCATCACAGAGTGGGCTACTCCGCCTCCCCAAAGGTCTGGGAAGCCATAAAATAGATTTTTTAAAATCTCCATTTTTCTTTATCTATTAATGTAAATACTGAATTTTCAAAAACATTCTTTCTTATCGATTTCTGAAATCGATTGCAAAGGTATAGATAAAAACGAAAGCAAAACTCGTTTTGTATTTAAAAGCTACGAATGCGGCTATAAGTGTTTCTTATAGTAAAAATAGGCTCTGCGGGCTTTTCTTTTCTTTTTCTCATGCATTTCTAGCCCTTTCTATGCTCATTATATCAGTTTTTTTTCGTAATTTTGCAACCGGATTATTATAAACAGGAAAGAATATGCTGAATATTGATGAAATAAAAGATAAGAGAATTGCCGTGCTCCTTTCGGGAGGCGTCGACAGTTCGGTTGTGGTTTGGGAGTTTGCCCAGCTGGGCCTGCATCCTGATTGCTTCTACATCAAGATAGGTCCTGAGGAGAAAGAGGAGTGGGACTGCTCTTCGGAGGAGGACCTGGAGATGGCTACGGCTGTGGCTAGAAAGTATGGGTGCAAGCTGCAAGTGGTTGACTGTCATCATGAATATTGGAACGAGGTAACCCGTTATACGATGGAGAAGGTGAAGGCTGGTTTTACGCCTAATCCGGATGTAATGTGCAACCGCCTGATTAAGTTTGGCGCCTTCGATGAGAAGATGGGTCACAACTACGACCTTATCGCCACGGGGCATTATGCGCAGACCGAAACGGATGAAAATGGCGACAAATGGCTTGTCACGAGTCCTGATCCTGTGAAAGACCAGACCGATTTCCTGGCTCAGATAGAGAGCTGGCAATTGAAAAAAGCGATTTTCCCTATCGGCCATCATATCAAGAATGAGGTTCGCGAGATAGCCGAAGAGGAGCATCTGATAAATGCCAAGCGCAAGGACAGCCAGGGAATCTGCTTCCTGGGACAGATAAATTATAATGATTATATCCGCCGTTATCTGGGCGAAAAACCGGGCGATGTCATAGAGATGGAGACGGGCAAGCGCATAGGCGAGCACAAGGGTTTGTGGTTTCATACCATCGGCCAGCGCAAGGGCTTGGGCTTTGGCGGCGGTCCCTGGTTCGTGATTAAGAAGGATGTAGAGAACAACATCCTGTATGTGAGTCATGGTTATGATCCGCAGTCGGCATACAAGAAGGATTTTCCTCTCCACGATTTCCATTTCCTTACGCGCGAGGTAGCTATGAAGAAGGTAACTTTCAAGATTCGTCATACGCCGGAATATCATCCTGCTACGATAGAAAAACTGGAGGACGGCCGCTGGATGATTCATTCAGAAGAGGCGATTCATGGTGTGGCTCCCGGCCAGTTCTGCGTAGTTTATGATGAGCATCATCATCGTTGCTATGGATCGGGCGAGATTACGGTATAAATATTTTAAATTGAAAAAAGGGATGAGTCATCAATCTGATATTTTGATGATTCATCCCTTTTTGTTTTATCTGTTTTTACCCTTCCCCGATAATGCTGTCCAGCAATTCCTGGCAGGCATCTTCGAGAAGCGTGATGACGAGCTCGAAGTCGCTATAGTCGCCATAATACGGATCGGGAACGGTGGTGTATTCGCGATGATGGGTCAGAAAATCGGCCATGCGCACTACTTTCTTCCTATCAGACTCTGAAGACGCCATGGAGGTAATGGCACGGTAGTTTTCGTTGTCCATTACCACGATGGTTTCGAAACGGGCGAAGTCTGACTTCTGGAACTGGCGGGCATGGCTGTTGAAATTGTAGCCATGCTCGGCGCCGCATTTGCGCATGCGGCTGTCGGGCAACTGACCTATGTGCCAGCTCCCGATGCCCGCAGAATCGATTTCAAACTCATCCTGAAGCCCCGCTTTTTCTACAAGACTCTTCATGATTCCCTCGGCTGCCGGAGAGCGGCAGATGTTGCCCAGGCAGATAAATAATACAGTATGTTTACCTTTCTTTGTCATGTTGCTAACTTTTTTTGTTTGCAAAGTTAGCATAAATCTCTGTATTATGCAAGATTTTTCTTCATTTTCCTTCCCACAAATTCTTAATTCTCACTTTATTTCCGTATTTTTGCAGCCAAAAAACAGCACATGACAACAACACTTATCATATTGGTTATTACGGTAGCCCTGTTCATCTGGGGCAGGGTGAGGGCCGACATCGTGGCGCTTACCGCCCTGGCTGCACTCCTGGTTCTGGGTATCCTGACACCTGCCGAGGCGCTGGCGGGCTTCTCTTCGCCCATCGTCATCATGATGATAGGACTCTTCGTGGTGGGTGGAGCTATCATGCAGACCGGACTTGCCAAGCTTACGGGCAATAAGCTCATGGCGCTCTCGCGCGGCAACGAAACCATTACTTTCCTGCTCGTAATGCTCGTTACCTCGTTTATCGGCGCCTTCGTGAGCAATACCGGAACGGTGGCCCTCATGATGCCTATCATCATGAGCATAGCTGCGGGCTCGGGCATGCAGTCGTCGCGTTTTCTCATGCCGCTCGCCTTTGCCGGAAGTCTGGGCGGAATGCTCACCCTCATCGGTACGCCGCCCAACCTGGTTATCGATGAAGTATTGACCGAGAGCGGTTATCAGCCGCTTGCCTTCTTCAGCTTCTTCCCTGTGGGCATCATCGTCATTGCCATCGGCATCATCGTGCTCATGCCGCTCAGCAAAATCTTCCTCAGCAAAAAGCAGAGCGGTAAGAAAAAGAAGCAGGGCAAATCGCTTGATGACCTGGTAGACGAATATCAGCTGCTCGATAATCTGCATCGCTACATCGTGCCTAGCCGCCGCCCTTCTGCCGCCCTCGACGAGAATGGCGAGCAGATGGATATCGTGGGCAAAACCCTGAAGGATCTGAGCATCCAGAAGAAATATGGCGTGAGTATCATCGAGATAAGAAACGAGAAGAAATCGCGACTGGGACTGGTGAAGGATGTGAGCCAGAACATGGCGAAGAGCAGCAGCACCATTCAGGTTCACGATACCTTATATATAATAGGTGAGGAGGAGAAGATGAAACGCTTTGCCAACGATTACGGCCTCAGGAAGATGAAGGATGTGAAGATTGATTTCTACGACCTGGGACTGACCGAAATCGTGGTGATGCCTACGTCTAATTTTGCCGGTCTGCGCATAGGCGATGCTAACCTGCGCAAGCGATTCGGCATCAACGTGCTGGGCGTAAAGCGTGGCGATGAATATATTACAGACAATCTGATAGCCACCAAGCTGCATGTGGGCGATATGCTCTTGGTGCAGGGCGAATGGACCAATCTGGCTCATCTGGCTACTGATACGAGCAACTGGGTGGTTATCGACCAGCCAGAGAAGACTGCCGACAAGGTGCTCTTGGATTACAAGGCGCCTGTGGCGGCTGCCATCATGCTGCTGATGATTGCGATGATGGTATTCGATTTCATTCCTGTGGCTCCGGTTACGGCGGTCATCATCGCCGGACTGCTGACCGTCTTTGCCGGTTGTTTCCGGAATGTGGAGGCGGCTTACAAGACCATCAACTGGGAGAGCATCGTGCTGATAGCCGCCATGATGCCGATGTCTACGGCGCTTGAGAAGACGGGTACTTCGGCCTTGGTTTCTCAGGGGCTGGTAGAGAGTTTGGGTTCGATGGGACCTACAGCTCTCTTGGCAGGTATCTACTTCACCACTTCTCTGATGACGATGTTTATCAGCAATACTGCCACGGCTGTGCTGATGGCTCCTATCGCCCTGGTGGCGGCCCGGCAGGTAGGTGTGAGTCCTTATTCCTTCCTCTTTGCGGTTACGTTGGGCGCCAGCATGTGCTTTGCCTCTCCGTTCTCCACGCCTCCTAATGCGCTGGTGATGAAGGCGGGTGGCTATACGTTTATGGATTACGTGAAGGTAGGTTTGCCTCTGCAGATTATCATCGGCGTTGTGATGACCTTCGTTCTTCCGCTTCTGTTTCCTTACTAAGGATTTTGATATCAAAATAAAAGC
The DNA here is from genome assembly GCA_021622245.1 of Segatella copri. Lineage (GTDB taxonomy): Bacteria > Bacteroidota > Bacteroidia > Bacteroidales > Bacteroidaceae > Prevotella > Prevotella copri_J. Next base: position 84,870 of record JAJVTK010000003.1, read on the forward strand.
CCCTGATGTTTTTCCCGCATTGGGGGCTCTTTTTTTATCGGGTTAAATCAGGCCTTTTTATTTTCCCAATTAGGGAGATTTTTTTCTCCAACTGGGCAAATGATTTTGCGCGCTTTCTGAATCACGATGCAAAGATACGAAATCCCGTTTTGTCAGTTGTGCGATAGCGTGCGATAGCGGAACATTTTTCTCCAATCTCTTTTCTTCGTGTTCACGGAAGTTGGGACAGATAGTTTCAGCGATGTTGGACAGTTGTTCCTTATTATAGCCCGAATCGGCAACAAGATAGGTCTTCATACGGTATGATTTCCCCTAATTGAGGGCGGAATACTGAAAAATAGCCCCATTTATCTCCACTTCGAGTATCGGGAAGAGCATCGGAAATAAGGGTTCATGCATGTCTTTTGATACCTGAGAGATGGCAAATTTTACAAATTCAATACCCGTGCTGAGTTTTGGCATCGCCGGAGCGATGTTGCTAAAAATATTATAATCCATTGCTTTTTAGAGAGTTAAATCAAATTTCATGTTTGTTTTTTCTTGCTTGCAGTCTCAGTCTCAGAATCTCAGTTGTTTTTTTATGGTCTCGCTTCCTATACATATTATATATAACTAATTAATAATCAATAAGTTATAAAGGCTTAAGAAGCGGGTTTGAAGTTGGAATGTGACATTTTTCCTAACTGAGACTGAGATTTGAGACTGTTTTGAAGAGGAAATGAGGGTAGGGATAATCCTGTTACCGGGCCCCGAAGTCCCCATTTCCTCTAGAAAGCCTCACTCCGTTTTATCTTTTTTCACCCTCGCAATCATCAAAAAATTGTTTGCGGTTCTCTGTCATCTCTTAATAGTAGTATAGTAGTATCAACATTCCTCTTCTGGAGTTTTCAAGTAACCTATGCCTTGAGGAGTTAAAAGCATTTTAAGTATCTTAGTTGGCAAAAAGTCTTTTATCTGATAGGGGAGTGATTTTTATTCCACTTCCTTCCAATCTATCAGTCCTTTGCCCTGTTCGTCCAGTTCCACGGCTAGGGCTACCACTTTGCGCTTGTCGGCTTGGAATGGTTCGGCGTATTGTTTCGCCTTAATCTGAGCTTCGGCTGCTGAAATGCCGCCGTTGTTGGAAAGTTTTAACTCCATAACATAGATGTAGCGGGTTACCTCTACCACCATGTCGATTCTGCCCGTAGAAATCATCTTTTCTACTTCCACGCGGCAACCGATGGCGTTGAAAATCGTGCTCAGAATCAGGCGGTAACGCTCCTCCATATCCATCGAGGCTAACTTCTTGTTGCTGTAAGGCACATCGGCAATCAGCGCCTTCAGATATTTTCTGGCATCAGAAAGATTTCTTAATTGCAAAGCTAACATCAGGCTGGATTGGGTAGATTGAATGTCTCCGTTTTTCCTTAATGTGAGGGCTGGTAATACCATCTCGTATAACGCCTGCTGTACCTCATAATTCGGGAATCCGAGAATGTAAATGCCCATCTGGTAGTCCTTGATGGTAAGATAGCCCGACTGATAGAGGAACAGCTCGGCACCTCCACCCGTAACATCCGAGGTTTCTATTGTCTGTCTAAGCATGGTGCATGGGTTAAAATCGCCCAGCTTGATTTCCATGTCGTTCACAAATTTTGGCAGCAGGGAGGTGGCGCCTGATGATGCCCAATAGTTCTTCAAATCGGAATCTGACAGGGCGTTGATGAGACTGAACGGATTGAATACATCCACCATGTTCTTCCGGCTGAAATGATAACCGTCATAATAGGCCTGGAGTTGGGCTACTGCTTCTTCAAAAGTCCAATCTTCGTAATCCGCCAGCTTTTCTATTTCGGGTTTGAAGTTGTTCTGAAGCTCTTCTTTTGTAATGCCGCAAATGGCTGCGTACTCTGGCTCAAAACTGATGTTGCTCAGGTTGTTGAGCACGGAGAAGAGGGATATCTGGGTAAACTTGGTAATGCCCGTGATGAACACAAACTGCTCATATTTGTCATCTGCCTTCAAGATGGCGAAGACGTTCCGGTAGATTGTGGTGCATTCTTCGTGATGAGGCGTTTTCCAGGAATGCTGCAGGGGCGAATCGTATTCATCCACAAGGATGGCCACCTGCTGTCCGGTCTGCTTGAAGGCTGACTGGATAATGGCGTCAAAACGATTGGATAATGAGTCGGATGGTGTGGCTTCTATGCCATACTTCTGTTCATATTCTTTGAAGGCTTGGTTAAGGTAGGCATTGAGCTCGTAGGCTGTGGATCCTGCACGGCTCATGTCGAGTCGGATGACGGGATGCTGGAGCCATCTCGTCTCCAAATCCATGATTTTTAATCCCTCGAAGAGTTCTTTTCTTCCCTCGAAATATGCCTGGAGTGTATCTACGAGAACGGATTTGCCAAAGCGGCGTGGGCGGCTCAGGTAATTATACTTTTTTCCCCTGTTGGCAAGTTGCCAGATAGTATCTGTCTTGTCAACATAAAGGTATCCTTTCTCTCTGATTTCTTCAAATGACTGGATGCCTACTGGTAATATTCTATTGTTCATTTCTGCCATAATCGCTGATACTTTATACTTTTATGCCGCAAAGTTAAGATTATTATTTGGAATACGCAAGGTTTTCGGGGCTTTTTCTTGGTGGTTTATCAGAAAATGAGTAGTTTTGTGGGCGTGAATCAAATAGATAATGTATAAGACAATGGATAAGACAACGACTCAAATTACGATGCTGGGTACGGGAAATGCTACGGTTTCCCAGATTTATAATACTTGTTTTGTGCTCCAGACTCCCAGCTCCCTGATGCTGGTGGATGCGGGCGGAGGAAACGGAATACTGGCGCAGCTGAAGAAGGTGAATGTTCAGATTTCTGATATTCATCACCTCTTCGTTACCCATGCCCATACCGACCATGTGTTGGGTGTGATCTGGGTAATCCGAATGGTGGCACAATGTAAGGGTTACGAGGGATTGCTCCATGTGTATGGAAACGATAAGGTGATGAAGGTGATCAAGACCATCATCGACATGATTCTTGCCAAGAAGCAACTGGCTAAGGTGGCTGAAAGGGTGGTGTTCCATCAGCTGGAAGATGGTGATTGTTTCGAAGTGGGGGATATGAAGCTAGAATGCTTTGATATTCAGTCTACTAAGGAGAAACAATTCGGATTCCGAGCTGAGCTGCCTTCTTCTGATGAATCGGGTAAGCCTTTGGTCTTGGCGTGCCTGGGTGATGAACCTTATAACGAGCAGAACCGACGCTACATAGTGGGGGCTGACTGGATGATGTGCGAGGCGTTCTGCCTCTATGCCGACCGCGATACGTTCAAGCCTTATGAGAAGTGCCACAGTACGGCGCTTGATGCCGGAAAACTGGCGGAGGAACTGGGCGTGAAGAATCTTATCCTGTATCATACGGAGGAGAAAACGCTCGCTAATCGTAAAGAAAATTATACCCGTGAAGCTGCCAAGAACTTCAAGGGTAGAATCTTCGTTCCGGATGATTTGGAGGTGATAGAGCTGTAGAATTTTCTTTGTCCCACAGATTTACACAGATTCTTGACCTGTACGGTCGGGGATTTCGCAGATTTTTTTTGTTTGGATATTTGGGGAATTTCCCTCCCGATTATGGCAAGAATGAATCTGTGTAAATCTGTGGAATCTGTGGGACTTTTGAAGAGACTCACTTTTTCAGTCTTTTTTAATACGCTTCTCCCTGCCTTTTTTAATACGCTTCTCCCTGCTCTATTTCTTCCTGCGTAATGCGCTTGCGGTCGATGGCGCGCCAGGCAAAAACGATGTAGGCGAGGACGAACGGGATGAGGAGAGAAACTATCGCCATGGTGCGGAGCGTGAACTCGCTGCTGCAGCTGTTGGCGAGGGTGAGCGAACTCTGAATGTCGATGTTGGATGGATAGTAGGCGGTATTGTTCCAGCCGGCTATCAGCAGCAGAACCAGCACGGTGAGCACGGTTCCGATGCCCGTAAACCAGATTCCCTTTCTATACTGCACGCTTCTCGATGACTTGAAAATGCCGAAAAGAACGAGTACTACACCTGTTAATAATATTACAAGCAAGATTGGCATCTCCAGAAGATTGTGAAGATACTTCATGCTCTCTATCGTAATGCCGGAAGAAGAAGTGCTGAATCCGTCCTTTATCATCAATCTGATGAGGAATGGCAGGAAGAACAATAGGAAGAGGAGGGCATTCCATGGCAACTGGCGGGTGCAGCGCTCCTGAATCTGCTGGTGCTCGATGTTGTTCTTGATGTAGAGCATGCCCAGGATGCGGGCTAGCATCAGTACGGCAAGTCCCAGCACCACGTTCCATGGGTCGAGTAGGGCATCAAGACCATGACTGGCGTTTGCCCATCGGCTGATGACGGGTTGCAGACTGTTGGTAATATTGCCCTTGTCTATCAGGAAATTGCTGCCGTTGAAGAAGGTGGCTACGGCTCCGCCAAGAAGCAGCGGACCCACGATGCCGTTGATAATGAGGCAGATCTGAAAGGTCTTTGGTCCAAGAAAATTACCTATCTTGTTCTGGAATTCATAGCTCACGGCTTGAATCACAAACGAGAAAAGGATGATCATCCACAGCCAGTAGGCTCCGCCGAAACTGGTGCTGTAGAACAGCGGGAACGAGGCGAAGAAGGCTCCGCCGAAGGTGACGAGCGTGGTGAAGGTGAACTCCCATTTTCGTCCCGTAGAGTTGATGATGAGGCGACGCTCTTCTTCCGTTTTTCCCAAACAGAATATCAAGGTGTTGGCTCCCTGTACAAACATGAGAAACACCAGCAGGGCTCCTAATAATGATACGAGGAACCACCAGTATGATTGCAAAAATTCGTATGTCATAATGCTAATGTCATAAAGTTAATTCATAATCTTAAGTTTTTATTCATATTCCGGTCCTTTCTTAATCTGCTTCACCAAGATGCTGATTTCTACGGCAAGCATGGTGGTGAAGAGTGCCAGGAAGATGAAGAAGGTGGTGGCCACGCTGCCTGCCTCGATGTCGGAGATGGCGGCGCTTACCGGCAGCAGGTCTTGGATGGTCCAAGGCTGGCGACCGATTTCTGCTACTATCCAGCCCGATTCTGAGGCGATGTAAGCCAGCGGAATCATGATGATGGCGGAAATGAGGAACCATCGGTATTGGGCGATTTCCTTCTTATTGACCAGAAATAGGCTGAGGGCGAAGAAGAGGATGAGCAGGCAGCCTACTCCCACCATCAGGCGGAAGGCGTAGAAGCAGATCGGGATGCTCGGCACCAGTTCCCTGGCATCCTTGATGTAACCATATCCGAAGTATTTCATGTTCTCCCTGAGGATAGGAAGCTGGTCTTGCGCCTGGGTTTCGCGATAGGTTTTCAGGGCAACAATCGCCTTCTTGCCCCGGGCTATCTTTTCCTGCACGGATGGTTCTCGGGTACCATCCTCTTTAGTGTAACCCTTGATAATATCGTTCACGCCAGGCACGTAGCCATCGGCTGTGCGGGTGGCTAGAAACGAGAGCATGTTGGGGATGGCGATGCGCATGGCTGGCTCCTGCTCGTTTTCGTAATCGGGCTGCTGGAAGGGGTGAACGGCTGCTATCGCCGTGAGGCTCTCGCCGTTTCCACCATTATATAATGCTTCCATCGCAGCCAGTTTCATCGGCTGCACCTGTGCCACCTGATAGGCAGAGCTGTCGCCGGTCATCGCAGCCAGCAGGGTAGCGATGAGTCCTACGCCGGCACCCAACTTGATGCTCGCCTTCGCCAGCTGGGTTTCTCTCTTTTTCAGGAGATACCAGCAGCTTACGGCTACTACGAAGGTGGCGCCGATGATCCAGGAGGAAGTAACGGTATGGGTGAACTTGTTGATGGCGAATGGCGAGAGTGCCACGTCCATGAAAGATGTCATCTCGAAGCGCATGGTGTCGGGATTGAATTCCTGGCCTACAGGATATTGCATCCAGGCGTTGGCTACGAGAATCCACCAGGCTGAAATGGTGGCACCAAGTCCGGTAAGCCAGGTGGAGGTAAGGTGGAAGCCGCGGCTCACCTTATCCCAGCCGAAGAACATCACGGCTACGAAGGTGCTCTCCATGAAGAATGCCAGGATGCCTTCGATGGCGAGGGGAGCGCCGAATACGTCGCCCACAAACCAGGAGTAGTTGCTCCAGTTGGTTCCGAATTCAAACTCCAGGATGATTCCTGTGGCAACACCCATGGCGAAGTTGACGCCAAAGAGTTTTTGCCAGAAACGGGTTACGTGCTTCCAGAACGGCTTGTTGGTGCGGTAGTAGCATGTTTCGGCGATGCCCATGATTACTGCCAGTCCCAGGGTGAGCGGCACGAACAGCCAATGGTAGATGGCCGTGAGTGCGAATTGCGCCCTCGACCAGTCGATGGTGGCTGATGTAATGTCTAACAATAGATTTGTCATCATAGTTGAATGGTTTTAAAATTGTTATTATATAATGTTTTTGTATTTCTTTCGATGTGAAGGTTGCGGGGATTCTGAGTCTTATCTGCTCAGAATATCCTTGGAAACGAAGTCTGCCTTGTCTCCATTCTTGGCATTCGTATTGATAAAATCTGGGAAGAAAAAGAGCTTGAGCACCAGGAAGATGATGGCAAGCTTGATGAGGATGACAGCCCACAACGTCTTGCCCAGGGTCATCGTCCTGAAACCATCGTAATAGAGATGGAAAATCCGGGACAGCAGTCCTTGTTTCATCGGTTTTACATCCGTTTTCATCAGGTTTTTATCCTTTTTCTTCAGCATAAGCACTCCTTCTTAAAAAAATCTGCTGCAAATCTACAATAAAATTATGTAACTACCAAATATTTTCTTGAAAAAGTTACAAAAAGATTGTTTTTAGATATCCCATAAGGGAGTTATTTTAAAGTTTTTCTTTTTAATTTCATCTGTTTATCCATCAAAAAGTAATCTATCTTCTCTAAAAACTCTCGTTTTATTCCTTTATGTTAAAATCTTCTCCCCAAAAATCGCCTATCTTTGCAGTCTCATTACAAGAAATGAGATGCAAAAAACTTATCATATAAAATAGGAGAAAAGAAAAATGGAAAAGAATGAAATGACAGAAAAATCAGAAATGAATGAAACAATAGAAAACAAGGCAAAGGAAAACGTAGTGATTGATGATTTCGACTTCTCTCTGATAGCCGATTTCTTCAAGAGGGTAGATAGACAAGGTCCTGGTGGCGAGTGGGAAACAAGGCTTGCTACGAGTCTGATTCCCGATTTCAAGCGAAAGATTCGCATCGCCGACATGGGGTGCGGCAAGGGAAGCCAGACCTTCGTTCTTGCCGATGAGTATGATGCTGAGATTGATGCCGTAGATTTATTGCCCGAAATGATGGAAGGCATCCGGAAGAAGATTCAGGTGAATGGATTGGAGGATTGCGTTCATCCTGTGCAGGCATCGATGGATGAGCTGCCTTTCAGAAAGGAATCCTACGATTTGATTTGGGCGGAAGGTTCCATCTTCATCATCGGTTATGAGAAGGGCCTGGCGTATTGGCGTGAGTTCCTGAAGCCCGGCGGCTTTATTGCCGTAACGGAATGTAGCTGGCTCGGCAATAAGCGCCCGGAGAACATGGGCTGGATTCAGGACAATCTTCCCGAGATTGATACCATCGAGCATAAGATTCATCAGATGGCAGAGGTGGGTTATGAGCCTTACGCTCATTTCATCCTGCCCGAAACCTGCTGGACGGAGAATTATTATGCCCCGATGAAGCCGGCGATGGAAGCCTTCCTGAAAGACCATCATGGAGAGCCTAAGGCGCAGGTCTTCATCAATCGTCTGAAAGAGGAAATCGCCTATTACGAGGCGAACAAGGATTGCTTCGGCTACGTGTTTTATATTGGAAGAAAAGTTTGATTTTTTTGATACAGAAAAGAAATGTGTATGATAATAGGAGTAGTAATGATCAAGGTGGCGATACTGGTTAGTCTTGCTGCCTATCAAATATTAAGATTATGAAGAAAAAGAATATTCCTTGCGCAGATTGTTGTATGCGCCGTAAGTATGAGGCGAATCCTCGTTCGCTTGTTTCTCGTTTCTGGCATTGGCACACTCGCTTCTGCCCCGGCTGGAAGGCTTTTATGAAGAGCCTTCCTGAGGCGGAGCAAAAAGAAATGAGGATAAAGTATGATTTGAAATAATGTTTTATTATTTTTATTCGTAAAATGCTAAATATATTTAGGTTAAGATTAGGAGCATTACTTCATTTTCTGATAGCCATAGGCCATTTGATTTGCCTCTTCTTTTTAGAGGAGGCATTCAAGGCTTATGGTATTTTAGATGAAATGATGCATCTCTGTTTTGGGCAGCAATGGCTGTTGTATCTTGTTACGGTTTGCCTGGCTGTAGGCTTTGCCATTGCAGGCTTGTGTGCGCTCTCTGTTGCTGGCGATTTGAGAAAATTACCATTACGGCGAATGGTGATGATCGTAATTGTTGGCTTGTACTCTATCAGAGTGATAGTAGGGATTGATTGGCTGTTGTATGAGTTTACTTATCTGCAATTCTTCTCGACTTTAGTGCCAGCGTTACTCGTCTATTGCTATCTTCCTGGATTGAAATGAGAAAAGCAAGTGTAAAATCGAGAATAACTCTTAATTGGCTTTCCTTCCGGCCGCCAAACATTGCCGAAATCAGCAATCATGCTACATTTGTGTGCTCATCTCCTTCCAGTTTCATCATGTTCAGATGGATGGGGGCGAGGCTGCAGGATTTCTGGAGTTATTGCAAACCATCATCAGGTTCTTGCAATAACTCCACGTCTTAATCTGAATTCCATCGGGCTTACCCCGTGTTTCCGCTTGAATGCCGTGCAGAAATGACTCTGGTAATCGTAGCCCAATTTGATTCCGATGTCAGCAATCGGCAGACTTGTGTCGAGGAGATAATGAACCGCTAAATCCATGCGGAAATCGAAGAGATACTGGAATACCGTGGTGCCAAACTCCTGCTTGAAGGCTTTCTTCAGGGTGCATTCGTTGGTTCCCACCATTGCCGCCAACTCGTGAAGCGAAGGCATTTCCTGATAGTGGGTGAGGATGATGCTTTGGGCATCGTGTATCTTGTCACGGATGCTGAGGCTGAAGGTTTGGGCGCTTGGCAAGAGACTAGCGGGCAGGAGAAATCCCGAGAGGCAGTCGATAATCTTCGATTCCAGGTATTTGGAGGCTTGGTTGCCTAACAGGCGGGAACGCTGGATGTCTCGTGCCGCCTTGATGACTTCTGCTATGGCGGGCTGGTTGTACTTGATGATGGTCTGGGTGTCGAAGGTAGGATTGGTTAGAGGAGAGAGCTGCTCAAAAGCCTCCGCGTCGTGCTCGATAAGCTCTTCTATGAATTGCTGTGGGATGACCACGTTGAAGATTTCGAATTGGGTGCCCTGGTTCAGGTGAGTGTTGGCACCACCTTCGCCGCTTAGAAAACAGAGGCTTGCCTCGCCTGTTTTCCACATCATTTCCTTTTTTGCACCACGATTGCCGTACACTTCTTTCATGCTGCCTCCAAGGGTTGGCATGGAGAAGAGCAGGGCTGGTCTGACCTCGTGCTGAGCGATAAACTTGGCGTTGTTCGCCTTGCCGAGATAGTGTTGGTTCATAATGCCAAACTTCTGGTAATGCCACTCCTTGAGCGAAACTTCCAATGCATCCGATTCGATGTGGTTGCTCCGTTCCATCCCATGGTTGTCGATGAAGGTAAGGCCGTTTTGCCTTACTTCCCCTTCTACCTTTCCATCTTTTATTATCTGACAGTCAACCATTAGCTTTATTTTAATTTGTTTTTATGCTGCGAAATTGCAATTAAGCAAGAATTTCGTTGCAAATGTACGATTTTCTAAGTAAATATGCAAGTATATCTACAAAAATATAACCTTTTTCCGAAAAAAAGTCTCTGCTCTATTTCCCTCCCATTCTTCCCACGGCTTCCTGGGCGGAGTTCTCGCCACGGTATTGCTTCTTTGCCTGGTTGAAGCGATAGGTGAGGCGGAGCTGCACGCTTCGGGTGTCTTCCCACTTCTGCTGCTGGAACCTCACGTTGCCGTAGGTGCCATCGGTCTTTCGGCTTATGGTGTTGAAGATGTCGCTCACGTTCAGGCTTAGCGAGAGGCGGTCTTTCAGGAAACTCTTGTAGAGCTGGAAGTCGAAGTTGTGCACGCTGTTGATGGTGAGGAAATCGTAGGTGCCGCTGCTTCGGTAGGAGAACGAAAGGTTCATGTACCAGCCCTTTGGAAGATGGAAGCCGTTGTAGAGGCTGAAGATGTAGTAGGGGTCGTGGAAGTTTTTCTCCTTGCCCATGCTGATGGCCTTGATGAAACCCTGCTGGATGCCTGTCTGCACCTGTGGCTCGTAGAAGCCCCAGCGGTGGCGGTAGCCGAGGAAGCTGCCCCAGTTCCAGCAATGGTCGATGTTGGTCCAGGTGATGTAGCCCGTTTGCGGGTCATCTGAATCGGGTTCGATGATGCTGGTTATGTAATCCTTCACGTAGGTGTAGCTTGCCTGAAGGAAGAGGTCGCCGTAGCTAGCCTGGTATTGGAACTCGTGGCGCTGGGATGGCTCCAACTTGCTGTTTCCTACCTGTCTCATGTAGTGGTTTGCGTAAACCGTGCCCGTGTTCAGCTCCTGGAAGGATGGGCGGGTTTCGGAAGATCGGTAGCTCAGCGACTGGGAGAATCTGCCTGACTGATGAGAGAGCAGAAGGGAAGGGTAGAGGTTGTCGTATTTGCGATGAATTGGGGCTTCGGTGGAGGCTGTTTCTGGCGTTCCAGTTCCAGTTGTTCCAGTTTCATCTTTCAGATAGTTCAAGCGGCTGTCTACGTGCTCGTATCTCAATCCTACTCTTAACTAGAAGGGCTTGAAATCGAGTGAATACTCGGCGAAGACGGCAGCATGATTTTCCTTGGTGATGCTGTGGGTGGAGGTTCCCTTATCGGCAGGGGTGTAATCGGTGCGCGATTCGCTCTTCACGTAGTTGTACTCGGTGCCCATCAGCCAGGTTTGCTTGTCGTTGATGGTGTAGTTGGCGCGGGCCTTTGCTCCCCAGATGGTTCCATCGCTTTGCGGCAGGAGTGTGAACTTGTTTCTGGCGTCTTCCTCGCTAACTCCATTCGCCAGATTCTTCTCCGAAATCTCATCCACGAATTGGCCCTGCTCCGTGTGCAGCTTCACGAAATCGCCGAAGAAGTTCAACTTCCATTTCTTTCCGTATTTGCCCTGGTAGAAGGCGTTTACGTGGTGCTGCCAGTCGTAATAGAAAAACTTGTTGTTGCCCGTTACGTTGTCATCTACGTGATCGTTGGTCATCGCATAGCTCGTCATCTTGAAAGGCATCGGCTGATGGATGTTGTAGCCGTCGTATTTCACTCCGATGGTTTGCTTTTCAGTCAGGGCGAGGTCAGCTCCGACACTCCAGTAGAAGTGGTCGTTGTAGCTGTGTTTGCAGTCGAGGGTGGCGGAAGCAATGTAGGTGGTGGCGTTATCGCCAGCATTATTTCCAGTATTATCGCCTGCCTGGTTGCCGCTTACGTAATTCGTAGCGATGTCCTGTTCTTTCCAATTACCCTGCCAGTTGGCGTAGCCAAGCTTGCCGTAGTAGGTTATTTTGCCGTGGGTGTAGGTAAGGTCGAGGTCATGGTTGTTGCTCACGAAGGAGTCGAAGAGGATGCCGGAGTTCTCTACGATGGCGAGTCCTTGCAGGTTCTTCTTGGTGGTGATGAGCAGCACGCAGCCCACGTTGTTGCCGTATTCGGCTCCGGGATGATGAATCACTTTCACCTCTTTTATCTGTGTAACGGGCAGGTTTTCTACCACGCTGTAATCCTGCACCTTTCTGTCGTTGATGTAGATTTCGGGTGAGCCGCCGATAAATGCCTGCGGTTTGCCATCCTTGTTTTTGAACATTCCGGGAAGTTTGGCAAGCACTTCCGTAGCTGTTGGCTCCTTCTCGAGAGAAGTTCCCGAGATGCGCGCCACGATTCCGCCGTTCTTCTGGCGGAATTGCGAGCGGGTTCCCTTGATGGTTACGGCTGCGAGCTGTTTCTCCCATTGGATGCTGTCCTGGCGCAGCTTTTCCTTCATCGCCTGGATGCTATCAGTAGAAATATTTTTTGCTGTAGAAATTCTCTCAGTAGAAATATTCTTGGCAGTAGAAATTCTCTCTGCAGTAGTGGTCTTTGTCTGTTGAGCGTTTGCCATTATCGGATTTCCCAGGATGAGCAAGCTGCTTATGATCAATTCATGTTTCATAATCTTCTTTTTAATTTTAATGCAATATGCCACAAAGTTCTTGCGAATGTTACTACGCAGGAATCTTGCGAATGATGTTGCAAAATTACGGATATGGAAAGAGAAGGATTTTAATATAACGGAATTTTTTCGGATAAGATTTGTTTTTTTATGGAATAAGGCTTGCAGTTTCATCATAATTCGTTATCTTTGCAGCCTATTATAGGATAGGCTGGATCTCAGCAAGTTTTTATAGGATAAGCTGGATTTCGGTAAGTTTTTATAGGATAAGCTGGGTCTCAGCAAGTAGAATTAAAATATAATGAGTAGAAATGTAGAATTAATTTAATGTGAAGAAATAATGAATATAGAATCTGTTAGAGAGTATTGCCTCTCGCTTCCCCTCGTAACCGAGGCTTTTCCTTTTGATGAGCAGACCTTGGTGTTTCGCATCTCGGGCAAGATTTTTGCCTGTGTTGACCTGGAGCGCCCCGAATGGATTACGATGAAATGTAATGCCGAATACGCCCTCGAACTCCGGGAAGTGCATCCCGAAATAGAAGGCGCATGGCATTGGAATAAGAAATACTGGAATCAGGTAAACATTTATGGCACGCTGGAAGATGATTTCATCCAGGCCCTGATTCGCCACAGCTATTCCGAAGTAGTGAAGAAGCTCAAGAAACAGGAAAAGCTTGAGCATCCTGAAATCATGGAGGTGGTGGAGTAGTTTCTACCACTCCACCTTTTCGTTCAGGATATCGCCATCAGCAGCATCCTCAGCAGTAAAGGTTGAGCCACGATACTGCACGCAGAGCATCAGCAGAGGCTCGGCACCATTGTTGCGAACAGAGCGCTTGCCGGCTGGTGCTACTCTTACCACGCTTCCCTCCTGGACAGGGAATACCTCGCCATCCACCTGGAACTCGCCCTTGCCGCTCAGGAAGAAATACAATTCCTCGTGGTTCTTGTGAGTATGGAGGAAGCCAGACTCTGTGCCAGGAGCAAAGCTCTGGAATGAGAACTCGCCACCAGTAGCGTTCACGCTCTGACCTCCGAATACCTTTCCGGGAATCTTAATCTCAGGACCCATCTCTAAGGTGTAATCCTTGATTTCACTCATCTTACCAAAATCTGTGGCTGTAAAGTTTGCAGCCTTAGCAATAATCTTTGTTTCTTTCATCTTGTCTGTTATTTTAATTTAAAATGTTTATATTTTTCTTTCTTTTATTTCTTATTGTGAATTTGTGAATACTTCTGCTTTCAGCTTTCAATTCTGAATAGCGCTTACTTTCAGCTTTCATTTCTGAATTGCGCTGCAAAGATACTGCGAAAAACTGGTTCCTGCAAGAGGGCACTTGGGGGTAAGATGGTTACCGGGAGGTAACTATTGCGAGGGAATGGGAGAAAGAAAAATGAAGCGTTAACTTAGATTAACTTGGTATGTTTGGTATCTTTCCGGATATTAGTTACTTTTGTAGCCTATTGCAGAATATTGTAGAGTTTTGCAGAATATTATAGATTATCGCAGAATATTATAGTAGAATATAAGAAGATAGATTATGGCAAGAATGATAAAAGAAATGGTAGTACAGGACTGTCCCATCCGTAACGTTCTGGCGCGTGTTTGCGACAAGTGGTCGCTACTGGTAATCTACACCCTGAAAAATCATCAGGATGGTCCCCTCCGGTTTAATGCCCTACGTAAGCTGATTCCGGATATTTCGCAGAAAATGCTTACCAGCACGTTAAAATCGTTGGAGGCTGATGGCTACGTTACCCGCAAGGCTTATGCCGAAGTGCCGCCAAGAGTGGAGTATTCTCTCACACCCCGTGCTGAAACCCTTATTCCTATTATGGATCATCTGATAGAATGGGCGCTGGATAACATGGCTGTGATTCTGAAGGATAGGGATAAGGCAGCAGGCTGATTTCTAAGATGAGTTTTCCTGAAGAATATTCCAAGATTAGATTTCCGGAAAATTATTCATTTTTTCTGTAGTTTGGGTAATGCGTGTTTCCAGGATTCTTCGTATCTTTGCAACCAGAAATCATAATTAAAACTATAAGAAAATGTATATTGAGAAAATAAAGTCACCAGCCGACTTGAAGAAGCTGGATTTGAAGGAGCTGCAGGTGGTGGCTGATGAAACCAGACAGGCTGTGCTGAACCGTGTAAGCAAGCATGGCGGTCATGTGGGACCGAACCTGGGATTCGTGGAGGCTACCGTGGCGCTTCACTACGTTTTTGATGCGCCAAAGGATAAGCTCGTGTTTGACGTAAGCCACCAATGCTATCCGCATAAGGTGCTCACCGGACGAGCTGCGGGATTCCTCGGCGATGTGGATGACATGAATGCCATTTCGGGCTATTCTTCTCCTGCCGAATGTCCTGAGTTTGATAACTTTGAAGTAGGGCATACTTCTACTTCCGTGAGTCTTGCCACCGGTTTGCAGAAGGCGCGCGACATCAAAGGAACCGATGAGAACATCATCGCCATTATCGGCGACGGCTCCCTTTCAGGCGGCGAGGCTTTCGAGGGACTGGATGAGGCTTCGGAACTCGGAACGGGCATCATCATCGTGGTGAACGACAACGAAATGTCTATCGCCGAAAATCATGGCGGAATCTATAAGAACCTGCGTGCCTTGCGCCAGAGCAACGGCACCTGCGAGCACAACTGGTTCAAGGCATGGGGCTTTGAATACAAGTATCTGGAAGAGGGTAACGACATCGAAAAACTCATCCAGGTTTTCGAGAGCGTGAAGGATACGGATAAGCCTACCGTGGTTCACATTCATACAGAAAAAGGTCATGGATTTGCGCCAGCCGTAGCCAACAAGGAGGCTTGGCATTGGGGAATGCCTTTCAATCTGGAAGACGGTTCGCGGCCAAGAAAGAATGCCGATGGAACCCTCCCGGAGGTTGCTCCAACAGAGGATTACGGTACATTATTCTCCGACTGGATGCTCAGCGAGATGAAGCAGGATAAGACCCTCATCGCCGTAACCGCCGGTACTCCTACCGCAGGTGGTTTTACTGCCGATAAGCGCCAACTGGCTGGCAAGCAGCACATCGATATGGGAATCGCCGAAGAGCAGGCAGTTGCCATGATTTCGGGAATGGCGAAGGGCGGATTGCATCCTGTCTGGACCGTTTACAGCACCTTCATCCAACGTACCTACGACCAGATAGCGCAAGACCTCTGCATCAATTCCAACCCAGCCGTAATCAACGTGGTAGGAGGCGGAGTGAACTCGATGAACGACATCACCCACATCTGCCTTTTCGATATTCCGATGCTCTGCAGCATTCCGGGGCTCATCTATCTGGCTCCAACCACCTGCGAGGAGTATTTCGCCATGCTCCGCTGGAGCATTCTGCAGGATAAGAAACCTATCGCCATCCGCGTGCCAAGCAATGGCGTGGTTCATACGTCAGAAGCCGTTGATGCTGAGTATGGTTACGAGGCAAAGTACAAGGTGATGCACCAGGGCGAGAAGGTGGCGGTCATCGCCGCCGGTTCGTTCTATCAGAAGGGCGAGAATGTAGTCCGCCTGTTGGCTGATAAGGGCATCGATGCTACGCTCATCAACCCACGTTATCTGAATGAGGTGGATGCCGAGACGCTGGATAGCCTGAAGGCAAACCATCAGTTGGTGGTAACCCTGGAGGATGGCTCGAAGGATGGCGGATTCGGCGAGCGTATCGCCTCTTATTATGGCACTTCAGAAATGAAGGTGATGGTGGGCGGCATCAGGAAGGGACTCTACGACAGATACGATGTGAAGCAGTTGCTTTCGGATAATCGCCTGCTTGATGAGCAGATTGTGGAAGACGTTTTGTTAGTAATTAATGATTAATGATTAGTAATTAATGATTAGTTAGACGGCATAGTTAGTTTTTATTTAACGAGAAATCCAAGCCGGAGAATCATCTCTAGCTTGGATTTCTTCTGTTTTATCATCGAATGTTTGTCTTAATCTTAGTCATCATCCCAGTCATTATCTCAATCATCATCATCGTCATCATCCCAATCTCTATCGTGCTTCCACTTCTTCTTGTCGTGCTTCCACTTCTTCTTGTCGTGTTTGTGATGTTTGTGATGCTTGTCCGGCTTTCCAGGTCCATAGGTTACATGAGTTCCGCCTGGCCATCCTGGTCTTCCGTAGCTGCACTCAGGGCGAGGGCGGCGCTTGTCGTGTCCCCAGTTATGCTTTGGATACTTGGTATAAATATGGTGAACATACACATGATTCTGCCAGCCGATAGGGCGATAGAAATAGTATGAGTTCTTAAATTTCTTCCATTGTCTGGCGGTCATCATGCGCTTGAGTTGCTTGTTGCGGTAATGCCAGCCGTAGGCATCGATGTCGCGATAGCTGCGGATGCCGTCCAGGTAGGTGAAGTTGATGTTCAGGAGATTGTTGCGCTGGGCGTTGCTCAATCCCAGTTCTACCACCATCTTATCTGTGATAAAACGAGCCTCTGCCTGAATGTTTGTCAGTCTCTGAGCATTCATAGATGTAATCATCATCCATATTGCTACCAATGTCATAATCATTCTTTTCATAACTATCTTCTCTTTAAAGGGTTATTACTGCATTTATTTATTTCTGGTGCAAAGATAGGAAGAATAGCTGAAAAAAGCAAAGGGAAAACCATAAACCAGCGTATGATTTTCCCTAAAAGCATCGGGGAAACTCCCGTAATAAAATTGTAGTATCTTTTATCTGCTAATTAAAATCCTTGTAACCTCATTGTCACATAATACCCCTACCTTTGCACCCGAAATTTAACAGGTATTACCCCGAAAGGGGAAATCTTTAATAAAAGTATTATAGTCAGATAAAGAAAAATGGAAAAGAAAGTATCGGGTAAGCATAGCAGCATGAATGGCTTTGCTATGATGAAAGGTAGAGTAGCTACTGTAGTTTTGGCTTCGGCTTTATTGTTGGGTGGAGGCTTGACTGCACAGGCTCAAAACGCAGCATTAACAACCTGTTCTCAGAGTGCGGCAACCGCCATTCCGCAGAATCCAAACTGGAAGGCGAATGCTGCCGAATGGCAGAAACTGAAGGGCGAAATCACCCTCTACATGACCAATGATATGGGACGCAACGGCTACTATGACCAGAAGCCTATCGCCGAACTGATGGGCGAGATGGCGGGTACGGTAGATCCTGAATGCGTACTTGCCGTGGGCGACATCCACCATTTCAATGGCGTGACTTCTACCCAGGACCCTCTGTGGCTTACCAATTATGAATATGTTTATTCTCATCCCGACCTGATGCTCAACTGGTTCCCGGTTTGTGGCAACCATGAGTATCGTGGTAATACTCAGGCTTTTATGGACTACGGCAAGGTGAGCCGCCGCTGGATGATGCCAGCCAAATATTACACCAAGGTGTTCGACCACAAGGGAACTACCGTGCGCGTCATCTTCCTCGACACCACTCCGCTTATTGATTCCTATCGCAAGAATGCGGAAATCTATCCTGATGCCTGCAAGCAGGATGCTGAGGCTCAGCTTTCCTGGCTCGACGAAACCCTGAAAAATGCCAAGGAAGATTGGATCATCGTGGTAGGCCATCATCCTATCTACGCCTACACCACGAAGAAGGAGAATGAGCGTCTCGACATGCAGAAGCGCCTCCTTCCTATCCTCCATAAATATAATAATGTGGCGATTTATGCCTGCGGTCACATCCACAACTTCCAGCACATCCAGAAGAAGGGCGATAACATCGACTATGTAGTCAATTCCTCTTCATCTCTGGCTCGCCCAGTGAAGCCTATCGATGGCACCGTGTTCTGCAGTCCAGCCGATGGTTTCTCTGTATTTACAGCAGATAAGAAGCAGCTCAGAATGTCGATGATTGACAAGGATGGAAAAATCATCCACACGGTTTTAAAGGTAAAAAGGTAAAAAAGGAAAAAAGAGCTTTTTTGCGATAAGTAACGAATGAAGATTTCAATAGCGATATAGATGAAAAGATTTTTATTGAGTGCGGCGCTTCTTGCCGCTGCAACTTCCGCCATCCACGCCCACACGCTGGATGGTATTGTTAAGGATAACAAAACGGGCGAACCCCTCATCGGAACCGTAATCCGGGTAAAGGAGCTGCCCAACGTGAGTACTACCACCGGACTTGATGGTACTTTCACCCTGCATGAATTGCCTGATAAAGGCAAGTTTACCATCATCGTTTCCTACATGTCTTACAAGACCAGGGAGATGGTAGTGGATGTGGCTAAGAAAAACAAGGTGGATATTCCGATGGATGAAGACCTGAAGCAGTTGGGCGAAGTGGTGGTTACCGGTCATCGTGAATACCGCAGCGACCGAAGTGCCATAGAAACCGTGAAGAATGCCGGAAACGTGCTCAACGTGATGAGCCAGCAGAGCATCCAGCTTTCGCCTGATGTCAACGTGGCGAGCGTTCTGCAGCGTGTATCGGGTGTAACCATGGAGCGTGATGCATCGGGCGAGGCTTCCTACGCCATCCTCCGAGGCATGGACAAGCGATACAACTACACCCTGGTAAACGGCGTGAAGATTCCTAGTCCGGATGATAAAAACCGTTACATCCCATTGAATATCTTCCCTTCAGATCTGATGGACCGCCTCGTGGTTTCCAAGTCTCTGACTGCCGATATGGAAGGCGATGCAGCCGGCGGCGTGGTGGATATGGTGATGAAGGATGCCCCATCCCGCTTCCAGATTCAGGCGAATGCTGCCATCGGAGCAAGCGATTATTTCTGGAAGGATGGCAGAGATTATCTTACCAGCAACCGCTCTGATTATACAAAGAAATCTCCTTACGAGGCTTTCGGAAAAGACTACAAGGCGCAGATGAGCGATTTCAAGAACGGTCCTGTTCAGTTGAAGAGCCATTCTCTTCCTGCTCCTAACTTCATAGGAGGTCTGAGCATCGGCAACCGCTTCTGGAACGACCGCCTGGGCGTGATGCTTGCCGGAAGTGTGCAGAATGTTTTCCGTGGCACCGAGCGCACCTGCAATTCCGTAAAGATGGCTTCGGGCGAGCAAGCCATGTACATTTCCAATCTGCAGCATCGCTACTATAGCATCCACGACCTTACTGCGGGTGCTCATGCCAAGATAGACTTAACCCTGCCTGGCCACAAGCTGGAATGGTACAACATGTATGTGCGCACCAATTCCAAGGGCACCAGATACAACAATAGCGTCAATACCGAATACATCGGAGCCGACAGCTACACCCAGGATGATGAGGTGCGCTCTCTCTCAACCACCCAGAGCATCTTCGCCACCAATCTGAAGGGTACGCATCATCTTACCAAGGATTTTACCATAGATTGGTCGGGCGTATTCTCGCAGGCTAAGGAGGAAGATCCGGATAGAACTTACGTTACCCTGACCAACACCATAAGCAGAACTGCCGAGAATGGCGGCGATGCCGTTTCGGGTTCCATCTGGGAAGGCGACAAGAACATCACAAAGACCCTGCCTAAGAGTGCCGAGCGCCGATTCCAGCACAACAAGGATACCGACTGGGCGGGTTACATCAACCTCTCTTACGATACCCGTTTCGCCAACGATGTGGAGGCACTCTGGAAGGCGGGAGCGCAGTATCGCAGAAAGGAACGCAGCAACAGATATTATTCTTACATCTTCAATCCTGCCGACATCTCGCAGCGATTGGATGGCAACGGAATAGACCAGTATGCCAATATCGATTGGGTTTGCAAGACTCCTTATTCTCAGGCTTCCCAGCTCAACTACGATTCCAAGGAGCACATCGGCGGAGCCTACGCCATGGTAACCCTGAAGAGCGAGGTGGGCGAACTGAATGCCGGTTTCCGAGCCGAGCACACCAACCAGATTTACACCATGCTCCAGCACTTCCGCAACATGGGACAGGTGGGCGAGCAGAGCTACTGGGATTATCTGCCATCGGCATCCATCAAGTGGACGCCAACCAGGAAGATGAACGTGCGTCTCTCTTACTATCGCTCCATCAACCGTCCGGGCTTCTACGAGATAGTGCCTTATCAGATTCAGGGCGAGGAGTATCAGGAAAAGGGTAATCCAAACCTGAAGCGTGCCCGCATCGACAACATCGACCTGCGCTGGGAGTGGTTCCCAAGCAAGACCGAGCAGATTCTTGCCGGCGTATTCTATAAGTATCTGAAAGACCCGATAGAGCAAGTGTTCGTAACATCGGATGGCAAGATAGGCGCCGGAACCGATGCCTACTACATGCCGGATAACCTGGGTAATGCCAAGAACATGGGATTTGAAATCGATCTCATCAAGTACATCCGCCACTTCGGAGTGAAGGCGAATTATACTTACACCCATTCTGAAATTACCACCTCGAAGCGTGAGTACAAGGAGGGGAGTGCCGAATATAAATCGGGCGTAACTCAGACCCGTCCGCTGGTTAACCAGGCTCCTCATACCGCCAACATCTCCTTATTATATAAGGATACGGAGAATGGCTGGAATGCTCAGTTGGCCTCTTCCTTCACGGGCACCAAGCTCGCTCTGGTTTCTCCTTTCAAGGATGCCGACCAGTGGGACAAGGCGATGTTCGGTCTCGACCTGAGTGCCGAGAAGCAATTCAAGAACGGCATCTCCATCTTCTTCAAGGCAAACAATCTGCTCGATGCCAAGCGCGAGAGATACTTGAAGACCGTGAACAAGAGCAACCTGGAGTATGAGGGTCAGAAGAGCGATAAGACCATCGTGGGAACTTATCAGTATGGCAGAACCTTCCTGCTGGGAGTAAGATACAAACTTTAAAAGGTAAAAAAGTAAAAAGGTAAAAAAGTAAAAAGGTAAAAAATGAAAAAGATAAATACTTTTGCTGCTTTGCTGTTGATGGCAGCAGCTGCAATGTTCTCCACATCTTGCGAGAACGATAATATCAATCCATACGATTACGTGAATAATGGCGGTAATGGAAGTAATGAGAACCAGGGTTCTGAAAATACCTTTACAACGAAGGTGGCAGAATATCCTGCCGGTTCTGTGGTTTGGACCAAGGATACTACCCTGAGCCAGAGCGTTGAGATTCCTGTAGGAGCATCGCTCTACATTGAGCCGGGCGTAACCGTTACCTGCAAGTCAGAGGTTCAGGTGCCGGTAGAAATCGTGGTATTGGGCAATCTCTATTGTATGGGAACTGCCGAGAAGCCAGTAGTCTTTACTTCTGATACCAGGAAGCCTGCCGATTGGGGCGGCATCATTTGCGGATATAATTCTGAGGAGGTGGTGCTCAACCACGTGGATGTGGCTTATGCTGGTGCTACTCCTACCGAGAGTTCAGCTTCTTTCCAGAACAAGCTTTTCAAGACCACCATCGATGGCGGTGTGCCAGCCTTCCACTTCTGTAATATGAACGGCAAGTTTGTGATGGCAAACAGTTTCTTCCATGACAACTACAACGATCAGACTTACTTTACCGGTGGTAACGGCGTGATTATCAATAATATCTTTGCCGATAGCGGAAATGCAGCCGATGGCGGTGAGGCTATCAACGTAAAGGCTGGTTGCAAACTCGATGTTGCCAACAATATCATCTACAACGCCTGCACCAACGCCTTCAAGCTTTCGAATGCCGGAAATAGCGAGGTGATTCCTCTCTCTGAGATGACCGCCTATAACAACACCATCATCAACTGTGGCTGGCGCCGTTCCAAGAACAAGAAGGGTGGTTCTGTCTGGGTAGAGAAGGCAGCTAAGCCAATCTTCGTGAACAACCTCATCTACGATTCCCGTTTCGGTCTGAAGCAGCCAAAGAAGGATGGTGCTGATATGGAGCACAGCCGTCTTACACCAAACTACTACTTTGCATCTACAGAGACTGGCGTAGCACAGATGGCGAAGGGTGCAGAGCTCGGCATCTGGTTTGATACCGACATCAAGAGTAGCGTGGCTGGTCAGCTCAACCCTCTCTTCAAGAGTTTCAAGCAGAGCGAGAAGATGAATATCAACTGCGAGATTGATAAAGTGGAGAATGGTGCTCCATTAGCATTCGACAAGAGTTGGAATTTCGATTATCAGGCAGGCAGTCCTGCTCTTTCTGGTGGTGTAACCGATTTTACTCCGCTCTTCCCTAGTGGTCTGCCATTCTTCGGTATGAAGCAGGTGAATTTCCTGGATAAGAATAACGACCAGAACTATTACTTTACCGCCCCATTGCCAAGCGCAAGATTCGGAGCGTGGCTGTAGGATGAATAAAAAAACTGAGCCCACTTTAAAACGTAGTTTTTGGTTCTTTATCCTACAAAACGCCATTTGACTATCAGATGATTACATTTGAAGAAATTATCAAAAATGACTTTTTAAAGTGGACTCAAAACTCAAGTTTCGCATGTAAGCTCCACACGCCCTGAACCAACGGTCACCGGCCGAAGGGAATTGAAAATCGCTGGCCGAAGGGTAAAGCAAAGGTAAAGGACAGAAGCTACCAGATAAGCCCCACACACTACCTGTAAGGGCAAAAGCTTTCAAAGAACCAAGCAATAAACAAAGCTTTTGCCCTTTCGCCACATCACTATGGCTTTAAACTACCAATTGGTACTATATATACCCCATCCTCACGCTGGAAGGCATAATCACCTACGGCTGTGAGTACCATCAAAAAGGCAGGTTTCTTCATCTTGTCGGTATCTATCTTGGACTGAAGTTTCAAGAGATTGGCTGCACCTTCGTTGATTAATCTGTCGCCACCTAACTTGATTTCTATAAGCCCATACACTCCTGCTCTAAGATGCAAAACAGCATCACATTCCAAACCACTACTATCACGGAAATGGTATATCTTGCCTTCTAAAGCATCAGCATAAACTCTCAAGTCTCGCATACAAAGCGTTTCAAACAGTAAACCAAAAGTGTTGAGGTCATTCATCAAATCATCTGGTCCTAACTCTAGTGCAGCAGCACCAATCGAAGAATCTACGAAATAGCGTGTGTCAGTAGTGCGAATAGCAGTTTTCGAACGCAAGTTGGGATTCCATGCCTGCACGTCTTCTATCACGAAAATCTTTCGAAGGGCATCTAGATAAGAAACGATAGAGGTTTCATCAAACGATTGTTCCTCATTGTTAGCCAAATCTGCTCTCAGAGCTGCCATAGAAACAGATGTACCTTGGTGGCGAGCATAAGAACGCATCAAGCGACGAGCTCTAAGTTCGTTGCGTTGTACATTGTCTGTACGAGAAATGTCACTCTTTACCACCGCATCCAGATAAGCGTAAGCTTGAGCTAATGCTGGCTTGTTTTTCATGCCTACAGCTTGAGGCCAACCACCACGACAAAGCAAAAAAGCAACATCTTCCAAACTTAATCGACTTGTACCAAATTGCTTTTTATCTCCCTTGATAATGGCAGATAAACTAATTTCACCAGTTGACTCACCTGACTCAAACAAGCTCATCGGACGCATTCTCAGCCATGAGAACCGCCCAGTACCCGTATGACTTAATAGTGAGGAATCGGCAGGAACTGCAGACCCCGTAAAAATAAATTGCCCAATTTCACTACGATGGTCTATCTCAAAACGTGCAGCATCCCACAATTGAGGTGCTTCTTGCCATTCATCTATTAGGCGTGGTGTGGAACCTTCCAACAAAAATTGAGGATTGATGCGAGCTAATTCCTTGTTCTGGTTCAGGCGAGAAGGGTCTGCCATATAAAGAATACTCTTAGCTTGTTGTTCGGCCGTTGTAGTCTTACCACACCATTTTGGCCCTTCTATCAAAACTGCTCCAAAGGCATCTAATTTGTCCTTCAATAATGAGTCTGCAATGCGCTGTCTATATCCGTTCATAATCTTTGAATTTAAATCTGCTGCAAAAATACAAAAAAAAACTGAAAATCAGGAATCTTTTTAAAGAAATCGGTGATTTATAGAAGTTTCATTCGGTGATTTGTAGAACTTTTATTCGGTGATTTGTAGAGCTTTCATTCGGTGATTTGTAGAATTCTTGCTCGGTGGTTTGTGGAATATATGCAAAAGCATGGGGCTACGGTCGATGAGGACAACCGTCCGCAGGTGAGAGCAGCAGTTACTCTTAACGTGCTGCTCTATATTGATTTTACCCTCTTTTCATCCGGTTTCTGTATTCCTGTGGTGTGCAGCCGAGCTGCTGCTTGAAATATTTACCGAAGAATGATGCGTTGGGGAAGCCCAGCGTATCGGAAATCTCATTAATGGTCAGATCCGTGTTGGCAAGATAATAACGGATATCCTCCATAACATATTCCGATATCCATTCCAAGGGCGATTTGCCGCTGACTTTCTTGCTGATGGTGGAGAGGTACTTCGGTTTGATACCGACATCAAGAGCAGCGTGGCTGGTCAGCTCAACCCTCTCTTCAAGAGTTTCAAGCAGAGCGAGAAGATGAATATCAACTGCGAGATTGATAAAGTGGAGAATGGTGCTCCATTAGCATTCGACAAGAGTTGGAATTTCGAGTATCAGGATAACAGTCTTGCTCTCTCAGGAGGTGTAACCGATTTTGCCCGCCTCTTCCCAGAGGGTCTGCCATTCTTCGGTATGAAGCAGGTGAATTTTCTGGATAAGAATAACGACCAGAACTATTACTTTACCGCTCCATTGCCAAGCGCAAGATTCGGACTCTCCTCCTCTTATTTCCTTTCTCCCTCTTTCCAGTATTAATAATGTGTTAATCTCTGGAAAAGTCTTGGTTGATTATAGGATAAAATGTTCTTTAACCCTATTGAAATCTCCGTTCATAGACGTTGAACCGCGGTTCAGCGTCTTTGAACGGCGGTTCAACGTCTTTGAACGGACATTCAACGTCTATGAACGGAGATTTTATCTAGTTATAAATGCTTTTATTCTTAGTTGAAAGAACTGTTTTAGTAGGTTAAAATCCTTGTTTTACCCCTCTTCTTGTTCTAATAAAAAAGAAAAAAGCTTTGAAAACAAACTCGTTTTCAAAGCTTTTTCCTTATTTATGCCTCTTTCTTCTTCGTCTTAGGAAGAACGAGGTTGAGTACTACGCCGATGACGGCGGAGAGACCGATGCCGGAAATGGCGAAGGAACCGGATGAGAGAACGGCGCCACCCAAACCCATCGTCAGCATCACAGAGATGATGATGACATTGCGGGTTTCATTCATGTCTACCTTGTTCTGCATCAGATTCTGAACGCCCACACTTGCGATGGTTCCGAAAAGCAGCAGCATGATGCCACCTAAAACCGCCTGAGGAATGCTCTGCAACAAAGCACTCAACTTGCCCACGATAGAGAAACAGATGGCGGTGGCTGCAGATATGCGAATCACGGCAGGACTCGTTACCTTGGTGATAGACATCGCACCTGTTACCTCTGAATAAGTGGTCTCAGGAGGTCCGCCCAGAAAGGCTGAACAGAGACATGCCAGTCCATCGCCCAACATCGTGCGATGCAATCCCGGATCTGCCACGAAATCCTTCTTGGCTACGGCACTCACTACATATACATCGCCGATATGCTCCAGCACCGGAGCTATCGCCACGGGCAACATATAGAGGAATGGAGCCCAGGAGAAATGGGTGATGGTATCGAAGGATACAGGACAGGAGAACCATGATGCCGCTGCCACGCCCGAGAAATCTACCTCGCCCATGCAGATGGCGATGACATAGCCCACGATAACCCCCGAAATGATAGGAACCAGCTTCATCAAGCCCTTGCAGAAGGTAAGTACCAGGATAGCGGTGATGAGCGATGCAAAGGCGAGAATCCAGTTGGTCTTTGCCATATCCACAGCGCTGCCCGAAAGGGAGAGACCGATGAGGATGATAGCGGGACCGATGACTACCGGAGGAAAAATCCTGTCCAGCAGTTTCTTGCCCTGCCATTTCACTAGGGCGCTCATGACGAAATACACCAGAGAAACGCTGGTTAGTCCGGCGATTGTTCCCGGCAGTCCCCATTGCTTGGTAGCAGCGATGATAGGGGCGATAAAGGCGAAGGAACTGCCCAGGAAAATAGGCACCTTACCCTTGGTGATGAAGTGAAAAAGAAAGGTTCCTACACCAGCGGTGAAGAGAGCCGTTGCCGGATCGATGCCTATCAGAAGAGGCACCAGAACCGTTGCACCGAAAGCCACAAACAGGAACTGTATTCCCACAAGGGTTTTCTTGGTCATAGAAAGTTGTTCTGTATCCATAGTCGATATTCTTTATTAGTCTTTCAGACTCTCCTGATACCAGTCGAAGAGTTTCTTCACACCATCCTCAATCTCTACCTTATGCGTCCAGCCGAGGCTGTGGAGCTTATCTACAGAGATGAGCTTGCGCATGGTTCCATCTGGCTTGCTGGCGTCAAACTCTACCTCGCCTTCGAAACCTACTGCCTTTACTACAAGCTCAGAAAGTTCACGGATGGTGAGCTCCTTGCCGGTACCCACGTTGATGTGGCAGTTGCGAATCTCACCGAGAGATGGGATAGCGCCACCACGGCCCTCAGAGTTGTTTCTATCCACAGCACCATCTACCTTGGCACCATAGAATACAGAACTGTACTTCTCGATACCGATGATGTCCTTGAAATCTACATTCAGGAGCACGTGAACGCTGGCATCTGCCATATCCTCGCTCCAGAGGAACTCACGCAATGGTTTGCCGGTTCCCCAAAGCACTACCTTGTTGTCGTAGATGCCATAGAACTCCAGCGCCTTCAGAATGCGCTCGTGAGAGTTGCTGCCGTCTACGTTACCCTCGCCGATGATTTCGCGGAGCTTATCAGTAGGGTTGATAGGGCGCTTGTTCATATCCACCTCGATGCTGTGCCAGTCGCCATCGTGGATGAGTTTGGCAAGATAAATCTTGCGCATCATCGCAGGCATTACGTGGCTGTTCTCCAGATGGAAGTTATCGTTAGGGCCATAGAGGTTGGTTGGCATCACAGCGATATAGTTGGTACCATACTGAAGGTTGTAGCTCTCGCACATCTTCAGTCCGGCAATCTTGGCGATGGCATATTCCTCGTTGGTATATTCCAGCGGAGAAGTAAGGAGCACATCTTCGCTCATAGGCTGCGGTGCATTCTTAGGATAGATGCAGGTAGAGCCCAGGAAGAGGAGCTTCTTCACGCCATGAGAATAAGCGTTGCTGATTACGTTGCATTGCATCTTCATGTTCTGCATGATGAAGTCTGCACGATACAATGAATTCGCCATGATACCGCCCACGAAGGCAGCAGCTAATACTACTGCATCAGGCTTTTCCTCGTCAAAGAACTTCTCTACTGCATACTGGTCGGTCAAGTCGAGTTCTTTGTGAGAACGACCTACCAGGTTGTTATAACCTCTCTTCTTGAGGTTATTCCAAATAGCAGAACCCACGAGTCCGTGGTGTCCTGCAATATAAATCTTTGAATTCTTATCCAACATAATTACTTAACAATTCCCTTTTCCAAATATTCTGCAAGATTGCAGCGAACCTTCTGACCGGCATCCTCGGCAGCTACCTTCGCCATATCGCTCTCTACCATGATCTTTACGAGATCTTCGAAAGAGGTGGTGTTAGGATTCCAGTTGAGCTTAGCCTTTGCCTTTGTTGGGTCACCCCAAAGGTTCACCACGTCGGTAGGACGGTAGAAATCAGGAGAAACCTCAACGAGTGTCTTGCCGACGAGTTCCTCAGGACCCTCAACGCAGATACCCTTCTCGTTCTCATCCTTGCCTTCCCATTTCAGTTCGATTCCTACATAGTGGAACGCCAGCTGGGCGAACTCACGGACAGAGTGCTGCTTACCTGTTGCAATCACGAAGTCCTCTGGCTTCTCAGCCTGGAGAATCAGCCACATACACTCTACATAATCCTTGGCATAACCCCAGTCGCGGAGCGAATCCAGGTTTCCGAGATAGAGCTTGTCTTGCTTGCCCTGCTTGATGCGGGCTGCAGCCAAAGTAATCTTGCGGGTAACGAAAGTCTCGCCACGACGCTCACTCTCATGATTGAAGAGGATACCAGAGCAGCAGAACATATCGTATGCCTCACGATACTCCTTGACAATCCAGAAACCATACTGCTTGGCAACAGCGTATGGAGAATAAGGGTGGAATGGAGTGTTCTCGTTCTGAGGAACCTCTTCTACCTTACCATAAAGCTCAGATGTAGAAGCCTGATACATGCGGCAGGTCTTCTCCAGACCACACTGGCGGATAGCCTCCAGAATACGGAGCACACCGGTAGCATCTACATCTGCTGTAAACTCAGGAGAATCGAAGCTCACCTGTACGTGGCTCTGTGCTGCAAGATTATAAACTTCAGTAGGCTTCACCTTGTTCATCACCTGGATGATACTCATAGAGTCACCGAGGTCAGCATAGTGAAGATGGAAATTTGGTGTACCCTCCAAATGGGCAATTCTTTCGCGGTAGTCGGTAGATGAACGGCGGATGGTTCCGTGCACATCATAACCTTTTTCCAACAATAATTCGGCCAAGTATGAACCATCCTGGCCTGTAATACCTGTAATTAAAGCTACTTTTCTATTCATGTCATTATATGTTTTTAATGATGTCTTTTTATAGGATAAACCTGAATATCTGTAAGTGAACCGGATTAAGCCTTAGCAATCAGGTTTTCGAAGTCATCACAGAATTCAGTCATTTGGTGATAGAGTAGATTGCAACCCTTATTGGATAACTCTTCGTCAGGTAGCGGACCGCTGTTGATAGCTACCGTAAAAATGTTGGCTGCCACGCCGGCACGGACGCCCAAAGGAGCATTCTCTACCACGATGCCTTCCCAGGGTTTCAGGTTTCCTGCCTTCTGCAATCCCATGAGATATGGGTCTGGATTTGGTTTGCCGCGCTTCACATCATAAGCGGTTACGATATGTGCTTCATCCAGAAAATCGCCGAAGTCGTTGAGCAGTCGCATGATGAGCGGGCGCTGTCCGCTTCCTGTTACCACTCCTACCTGCATGCCGGCATCCTTGATTTTCTGCATGATTTCCTTTACGCCAGGAAATATTTCGGCAGTAGGCATCGAGTGGAATATTTCGGTCTTCACATCATACATCTTCTGTGCTTCGTCCAGCGTGATGTCGATGCCCTTCTGCTTCTTCACCATCATCTGGATGGTGTCAATGCCTCGGGCTCCTTCGGTGGCATAAGCATCGGCTGCTGTCATGTGGATATCAAACTGTTTCATCGATTCCTGCCATGCCACAGCATGATTTGGCATACTGTTGTACAGCACGCCGTCCATATCAAAAAGCACGGCTTTAGGGTTGAATTCCCCAAAGCCGTGTTCTTTCATATATTTAAAAATAATTTCCTTCATCAATTATTCATTCTTCAAGCGCTCCTGGATAGCTTTGCTCTCTGCCTCATAACCTGGCTTGTTGAGCAATGCGAACATATTCTTCTTGTATGCCTCAACACCAGGCTGGTTGAATGGGTTCACCTCTTCCAAGAGACCGCTGATACCGCAAGCCTTCTCGAAGAAGTAGATCAGCTGACCGAGGTAGTAAGCGTTCAACTCTGGTACGTTAACCAGGATGTTAGGAACACCACCGTCAACGTGAGCCAGACGTGTACCGAGCTCTGCCATCTTGTTCACCTCGTCAACACGCTTGCCCTCGAGGAAGTTCAAACCGTCGAGGTTCTCATCATCGTGAGGGAAGAGCAACTTCTCGTTAGGAGTCTCTACGCTGATAACAGTCTCGAAGATAGAGCGCTCGCCCTGCTGAATCCACTGGCCCATAGAGTGAAGGTCGGTAGTGAAGTCGCAAGCTGCTGGGAAGATACCCTTCTGGTCCTTACCCTCGCTCTCACCATAGAGCTGCTTCCACCACTCAGCGAAGTAGTGAAGTTTAGGCTGGAAGTTGCATACAATCTCAATCTTCTTGCCAGCCTGAGTATAGAGAGCCTGACGTGTAGCTGCATAGATAGCTGCAGGATTCTCCTCGAAAGCTACGTCCTTGCCGCAAGCCTTCTCCATGTCAGCCGCACCAGCTACGAGCTGCTTTACATCGAAACCTGCTACTGCGATAGGCAACAAACCTACTGGGGTCAAAACAGAAAAGCGGCCACCTACATTATCAGGGATGATGAAGCTCTTGTAACCCTCCTTGTCAGCACAAGTACGTGCAGCACCCTTCTTGGCGTCGGTTACAGCTACGATAACATCCTTAGCCTCTTCCTTACCGCGCTGTTCCTCGCATTGCTTCTTCAAAAGACGGAAAGCGAGAGCAGTCTCAGTAGTGGTACCAGACTTAGAGATATTGATGACACCAAACTTCTTGTCCTTCAAGAAAGAAGTCAACTCGAAGAGGTAGTCCTCACCGATATTGTTACCTGCGAAGAGGATAGTAGGGTTCTTCTTGTCGTTTACGAGCCAGGCGAAAGAGTTGCCGAGGCCTTCGATAACGGCGCGTGCACCGAGGTAGCTACCACCGATACCTGCTACAACAACCACCTCACACTTTTCGCGCAAAGTATTGGCAACAGCCTGAATCTCATTGAGGAACTCAGGAGTGATAGAAGATGGCAAATGCAACCATCCCAAGAAATCGTTACCTTCACAAGTGCCGTTCTCAAGAGCTTCCTGAGCGGCCTTAACCTTAGGCTCGTAAGCCTTTACTGCACCTTCTGCAAGGAATGATGCAGCCTTTGTAATGTTTAAGCTGATACTTTTCATTTTTTCTTTTAATATCTAAATGAATGTGTTAATGTTACTACTTGAAGACAAACTCTTCTGCCGAAACCGAAGGATAGGATGTGCCTATCTGAACGAGTCGGTCAAGAGTTTGATTTCGATTTGCGGACTGATGCGCTCGTACAATATATTATATACAGCATCGAGAATCGGCATGTTGACGTGCATGTGGCGATTGATTTCCTTCATACACTTGGTGCCGAAATATCCTTCTGCAATCATCTCCATCTCTATCTGCGCACTCTTCACGCTGTAGCCCTTGCCTATCATGGTTCCGAAGGTGCGGTTGCGGGAAAAGTTGCTGTAACCTGTTACGAGCAAGTCGCCCAGATAAACTGAGTCGTACATGCTTCGGTCGATAGGGTGGACGGCTGTCAGGAAGCGGTGCATCTCCTGAACGGCATTTGACATGAGTACCGCCTGGAAGTTGTCACCATACTTCAGTCCGCCACAGATACCTGCTGCGATGGCGTATACGTTCTTCAGAACCGAAGAGTATTCGATACCGATGACATCGCTCGAAGTCTTGGTCTTGATGAATTCACTCGCCAGACAATCGTTGGCGAAGGCACGCGCCTTTTCGGTATCGCTACAGCCCACGGTGAGATAGCTCAGTCGCTCCAGTGCCACCTCCTCGGCATGAGAAGGACCTCCGATGCAGGCGAGGTTCTCGTAAGGCACATCGTAAACCTGATGGAAATACTCTGAGCAAACGAGGTTTTCATCTGGCACAATACCTTTGATGGCTGTGATGATGAACTTGTCGCTGAGTCGCGTCTTGAGCTTCTTGAGATGATTCTTCAGATAAGGCGACGGGGTGACGAACACGAGTGTATCGTAATTCTGCACTATCTTGTTGATGTCGGAAGAGAAGAAAATCTCATCTACATTGAATCGTGCCGACATCAGATAGGCAGGGTTGTGCCCCATGCGCTTGAAGTCCTCGATGCGGTCATCGCGACGCATATACCAGCCTATATGATGAGTATGACCCACCACAATCTTGGCTATTGCCGTAGCCCAGCTACCGCCGCCAATTATCGCTATTTTACCGCAGTTATACATGTTAATGTTGAATGTTGAATGTTGAATGTTGAGTTGGCATACGCCTTGCATGCTGGATGTTGTGAGACTTAATGGCTGTCTGGTTGTAATTTCTTAGTAACAGAAGCAAGAAGACTTACCATTTCATTGGCATCCTTATATATAGATAGGTATAGCTTTTCGTCTAAGTATTTAGTTCGATACAAAAGCTCTATCCAATATAATGTCTCTTTACTTTCTTTGAGAGAAATGTAAACCTTTGCAGCAAAGTCTGCTTTGCTGATTGCTGACTGAGCTTCGGAAAGATTAGCTCCGATACTAGTACCAGAACGAAGGAGTTGTTTGCTTAAAACAAACTCCTTCTTCTCGTTACATAACCATTTGTATAGATTAACGATGCGTACAGCAAAATCCATACTCTTGGTCATAAGTAAATCTTTTGCGCTGCTCATAATTCAACATTCAACAATCAACATTCAACATTACTACGATCAATCCAGCCCTGGATGTCGTCAACAGAAGGCTTCTCGTAGCCGAGCTTGTACTTCTTGTTGATTTCTCCAATCTTCTGCTGCAAGCCTTGTGCTTTTTCTTCGCGGATATCAGAGATGAGGTTGAAGCCTGCCTTGCGGAGCACGTATGCCCAATCCTCTGGCACGCCAATCTCTTCCCATTCCTTGATGGTGCTCTGTGGCATCTTCTTCTCTGGCTTCATCTGTGGGAAGAACAGTACCTCCTGGATGAAGGTCTTGCCTGTCATCAACATGACCAAGCGGTCGATACCGATACCGATACCTGATGTTGGAGGCATACCGTACTGGAGGGCACGGAGGAAGTCCTGGTCAATAATCATTGCCTCGTCATCACCCTTGTCAGCAAGCTTCATCTGGTCGATGAAACGCTCTTCCTGGTCAATTGGGTCGTTGAGCTCAGAGTATGCATTGGCAAGCTCCTTACCGTTTACCATCAACTCGAAACGCTCGGTCAAGCCTGGCTTAGAACGGTGCATCTTGGTCAATGGAGACATCTCTACAGGATAGTCGGTGATGAAGGTTGGCTGGAGGAAGGTTCCCTCGCAGAACTCACCGAAGAGCTCATCAATCAACTTACCCTTACCCATGGTCTCATCTACGTCCATGCCCTTCTCTTTGCAGAATGCGCGGATCTCTTCCTCGGTCTTGCCGTTGCAGTCGAAACCGGTCTTTTCCTTGATGGCATCGAGGATAGGCAGACGGCGATATGGAGCCTTGAAACTGATGATGTTGCCATCAATCTCGCGCTCTGGCTTGCCGTTTACGGCGATACAGATCGTTTCGAGCAACTTCTCTGTGAAAGCCATCATCCAGTTGTAATCCTTGTACTGAACATAAAGCTCCATACAGGTGAACTCAGGGTTGTGGTTACGGTCCATACCCTCGTTGCGGAAGTTCTTGCCGATTTCATAAACACCCTCGAAACCACCTACGATGAGGCGCTTCAGGTAGAGCTCGGTAGCGATACGCATGTACATATCCTGGTCGAGCGCATTGAAGTGGGTGATGAATGGGCGGGCAGAAGCACCACCGGCAATGCTCTGAAGGGTAGGAGTCTCTACCTCAGTATAACCTGCGTTGTCGAGTACGCTGCGGAGTGTGCGGAGCACGGTAGCACGCTGCAGGAAGGTTTCCTTTACGCCATCATTAACGATGAGGTCAACGTAGCGCTGGCGGTAACGCAACTCTGGATCATCGAACTTGTCGTAAGCCACGCCATCCTTATACTTCACGATAGGGAGTGGCTTCAAGCTCTTAGAGAGCAGGCACAGTTCCTTGGCGTGAACGGAAATCTCGCCAGTCTGTGTGCGGAATACGAAACCCTTTACACCGATGAAGTCACCGATATCGAGGAGTTTCTTGAATACAGTATTATAAAGGTCCTTGTTCTCGTCTGGACAAATCTCGTCGCGGGCGATATAAACCTGGATTCTTCCCTTTGAGTCCTGCAACTCAGCGAAGCTAGCTTTACCCATTACGCGGCGCCCCATCATACGTCCGGCGATAACTACCTGGCGTGGCTCGTCCTCGTCCTTGAATTCAGCTTTGATATCTGTGCTGAATGCATTGGTTGGAAACTCTGCTGCTGGATATGGGTCGATGCCCATCTCGCGCAATGTCTGAAGACTCTGTCTGCGAACGATTTCCTGTTCGCTAAGCTCTAAAATGTTCATATTCTATTCAGATATATCTTTTATTTTCTTATTTTTGGTGCAAAAATACAAAATAAATCTGAACTATATGCCGTTTTTTATGTTTTTTATTATTAAAGAAAGGAAAAGGTATGTAAAGTTTGCCCTTCATCAAATAAAAAGTGCGATAAATTTTGTTTTCTCTAAAGAAAGTCTTACCTTTGCGTTGAGTTTATCAGAAACATACTTTGGAGCGAAGAGAAAACGAATAGCTCTGAATCAATAACAAAATACGAAAAATAGGAGATCATAAGATGAACATAGATGAATTAGTAAAAAGAATCAGCAAGACTGATGGATTATCCAAGACCCTCGGAATGCATTTCATTTCTACCCCTGAGCCTGATACGCTTCAGGCAACGATGATGGTAGATGAGCGTAATCGCCAACCTTTCGGCTTCTTGAGTGGAGGTGCTTCTCTGGCTCTTGCCGAGAATGTGGCGGGTATCGGTTCCCTGGCGCTCTGTCCGGGACAGATTGCCGTGGGTATCAATGTGAGCGGTACTCATGTCCAGGCGGTCAGCGAGGGCGATACGGTTACTGCCTTTGCCAAGATTGTGCACAAGGGCAGAACCTTGCATACCTGGCAGGTGGATATCAAGAATACGGCTGGTGAGGTAATCTGTACCGTACAGGTAACCAACTATGTGTTCACTCCAAAGAAAGACAATCAGAAAAAGGGGGCAGAAACAAAGGTATGATAGCTTTTGCGTATTATCGTCTGCCTTATCTGCACCATGCTACCTATGTGGCTCAGCATGAGGGAGAACCTGAGGTGCTCTCTTCTGTGGCAGAACTGAATGGCAAGGAAGGTTTCGTGATAGCTCCTTTCGCGCCATCCAGCGAATGTCCCGTGGTGCTGATGCATCCTGATGAAAGCAAACTTCTCTCTGCCGAGGGTGCTGAAAATGCATCGCGATGCGGCACTTCCTACGTCGTGACGCAGCAGGATTTACGTCGTGACGTAGCAAAATCTACGTCGGGACGTAATTTTGAAGCCTATGCAAGGGAGTTTGAATGCTTTCACCGGCAGCTCTCTGAAGGTAAATTCAGCAAGATTGTTCTGGCAAGAAAACTGCGTATTCAGAGCAATCGGCAGCCTTTAGAATCAGTCCAGACTTCAGCAGTGCAAGATGCCGGCAAGACTTCAGCTGTGCAGAATACAGCCAATGCTTCAGTTGTGCAGGATGCAGACTCTTTAAAGGCTCTGTTTCTGAAGACCTGCCGGATGTATCCCCGTCTTTTTGTAGCCTTGGTTTATACACCCCAATCGGGTTTATGGCTGATGGCTACACCTGAAATTCTGCTCAAAGGTGAACAGAATCAGATGGCAACCATGTCGCTGGCAGGCACCCAGAAGGCAGAACCTTCCAAGACCGTAGCCGATTATCCTGTAGAAGGGATAGAATGGTCGGAGAAGAACAGAGAGGAACAGCAGTATGTAACCGATTATATCGAGGATTGCATCAAGGTCTTTTCGGATGAATATCAGAAGAAGGGACCTTATACCACGATGGCTGCCAATCTCTATCATCTCCGTACAGACATTGCTTTCCGTCTGCATGATACGGGGCGTCTGGGCGATGTGCTCGATGCCTTATATCCTACGCCTGCCGTCTGTGGGATACCGAAGGATGAAGCTCGCCGGTTTATCCTGCAGCATGAACATCAGTCGCGCAAATATTATAGTGGTTTTGTGGGACCGATTTCGCCGAAAGGAAAGACGCATCTCTATGTTTCCCTGCGCTGCATGAACATCCTGGATGACGGCTCCTGCGAACTCTATGCCGGAGGCGGATTGCTGAAGGAAAGCGAGATGGAGAAGGAGTGGAAGGAAACTGAAGCTAAGATGCAGACCATCCTGTCGGTTCTGTAAAGGTCTTGCAGAGAAAATGAAAGGGATTCATTCTGTTTTTATAATGCTAAAAGACAAAGGGTCTTCAAGAATCTGAAAACATAAAAACAACCTAAAAAATAAGGTGAAATGTATAGCAATAAAGAAAACGTCAATATTTTGACAAGTTTACTGGTAGCGCATGGTGTTCGCCATGCTGTAGTGTGTCCGGGCAGCAGAAATGCAGCCATAGTTCACAATCTCAACGAGTGTGAAGACATCACTTGCTATCCTGTAACTGACGAACGTAGTGCCGGCTTCCAAGCTCTTGGACTTTCTATGGCTGAAGGTTATCAGCCTGTCGTAGTGTGTGTGACTTCGGGTTCTGCATTGCTCAATCTTTATCCGGCAGTAGCTGAGGCTTATTATCAGCAAATCCCGCTCATCGTGATTTCTGCCGACAGACCGGCACAGTGGATCAACCAGCTGGATGGTCAGACGCTTCCTCAGCCTGATGCTTTGGGGCAGATGGTAAGAAAAGCAGTATCTCTGCCAGAAGTGTTCGCAGGTGAGCAGCAGGAAGAGATGCATTGGTATTGCAACCGGCTGGTCAACGAAGCGCTGTTGAAAAGCATGGGGCGGGTAAAGGGACCTGTACACATCAATGTACCTATCTCTGAGCCTTTCTATTCGTTTACGAAAGAAGCTTTGCCCGTTGAGCGCAAGATAGAGGTTGCTTACTGCAGGGCAAATATTGACACATTTGATGGGACCCCTTTTGAATGTGTGTTAAAAGCCAAACGTCCATTGTTGGTAATAGGCCAGTTGGATAATACCGAAAAATATGTAGACTTGTTGGCTTATATTGACCGGATGCCTATATTATGGGAATCTCTGGCAATGCCACCTTATCTATATAAGGTTCAGGAAGAACTGGGAGAAGATTGGAATAAAACCACCTTGTATGGCGCTTTCGAGAATTTGCTGGATGAAATAAAGGACGATGTAAGATTCCGTCCTGACCTGGTTTTTTATATAGGTGGACATATTGTGAGCAAGAAGCTGAAATCTTATCTGCGTTCGCTTAAAGGAGTTGAGCAGATAAGAATCTCGCAAGAGGCTGATATCGAAGATACGTTCATGCATCTTACTAAAGTGATGGATTTGCCAAACAGTGATGCTATGTCATGGTTGGATAATTTTGGCTGGCACAACCACTGGGAGGATTATCGCAAATTGTGGATGGATGCGTTGGCTAAAAGCTATGAACGCAAAGAGAACTTCAAGCCTGAGTTCAGCAGTCTGGCTACCGTAAAGGAATTCTTCAGCCAGCTTCAGAAGGTTGAGCCTCAGGATTTCAAAGCGTTCACCTTAGGCGGTAAAGATGCTCAGGACGATGGTATCTATGACCGCAAATTCGATACATTCCTTCCAGGTATGATGAGCAGCGTCTTCTCGGGCAACAGTTCTGCCATCCGGTTGATGAATCAGTATGCCGACCGTCATGTTTACTGCAATCGTGGTGTGAACGGCATAGAAGGTTCTCTTTCTACGGCTGTTGGCTTCTCGATGTGCAAGAACAAGTCTGATAAGCATGTATACTGCGTTCTCGGCGACCTGAGTTTCTTCTATGACCAGAATGCGCTCTGGAATAGAAATCTGAACGGCAAGCTCCGTATCATCGTGCTCAATAATGGTGGCGGTGCCATCTTTGGCAAGTTCCAGGGGTTAAAGGAGAGTCAGGCTCGTGAAGAAATGATAATGGCAAAGCATCATGCAACGGCTGAAGGAATCTGTAGTCAGAATGAGGTAAAATATCTCGCAGCTCATACGATGGAAGAGATGGAACAGGGCATCAGCCAATTGATTCATGCCGAGAGCGAGCGCCCGATGCTCCTGGAGGTTTTCACAGATATGGATGTAGATAATGAGATGCTGGAAGCCGTTCAGAAGTGCTGATAGAGGACCTGTAAGGAACTATAACTGATAGTTCTGTCAAAAAAATAAGATAGTAAGTAATCATAAAGTTCAAAGTTCAAAATTCAAAGTTCAAAGTAATAAAATGAG
This sequence comes from Segatella copri, assembly GCA_021622245.1. Taxonomy (GTDB): domain Bacteria; phylum Bacteroidota; class Bacteroidia; order Bacteroidales; family Bacteroidaceae; genus Prevotella; species Prevotella copri_J. The sequence continues at coordinate 122,978 of JAJVTK010000003.1, forward strand.
AGAATGGAAAAAGATAGAAGGTTTTGATTTCAAGGAAATCATCTTCGAGGAGTATAATCATATCGCTAAGATTACCATCAACCGTGAGCGCTACCGCAATGCTTTCACACCGTTGACCACTTGGGAGATGGCGCAGGCATTCAACTATTGCCGTGACTGTCTGGATATCCGTGTGGTCATTCTGACGGGTGCTGGTGATAAGGCATTCTGTGCAGGAGGTGACATGCATGTGAAGGGCCGAGGCGGTTATGTAGGTAATGACGGTGTACCTCGCCTGAATGTGCTCGATGTGCAGATGCAGATTCGCCGTCTGCCAAAGCCGGTCATCGCTATGGTGAATGGTTATGCCATCGGTGGCGGTCATGTGCTTCATGTGATGTGCGACCTGACCATCGCTTCAGAGAATGCCATCTTTGGACAGACTGGTCCTAAAGTAGGAAGCTTCGATGCCGGTTTCGGTTCTTCTTATCTGGCAAGAATGGTGGGTCAGAAGAAGGCTCGTGAAATTTGGTTCCTCTGCAAGCAGTATTCTGCCAAGGAGGCTGAAGAGATGGGAATGGTGAACAAGGTGGTGCCTCTCGAAAAGTTGGAAGATACCTGTGTAGAGTGGGCTGAAATCATGATGGAACGTTCGCCTCTGGCACTCCGTATGATCAAGGCTGGCTTGAATGCCGAACTGGATGGTCAGGCTGGTATTCAGGAGTTGGCTGGCGATGCCACGATGCTCTATTATACGATGGATGAGGCTCAGGAGGGTGGCAAGGCGTTCCTTGAGAAGCGCAAGCCTCGCTTCGAGGATTATCCTCAGTTCCCATAAAAACAACAGTTGTAAACAATAAAAAACCTCGGAAGAAAAGCAATCTGCCAATCTTCCGAGGTTTCTTGTTTTTTTATTCGTGAGTAGCGAATCTCTGCTCTGCCAGTTTCTCGTATTTGGTGCCTGGCTTGCCATAGTTGGCATACGGCCAGATGCTGATGCCGCCACGAGGAGTAAAGATGCCTGTTACCTCTATATATTTAGGGTCCATCAGTTTGATGAGATCCTTCATGATTATGTTTACACAGTCTTCATGGAAGTCGCCATGATTGCGGAAACTGAAGAGATAAAGTTTCAGACTCTTGCTCTCTACCATCTTTACGTCAGGAATATAGCTGATGCGAATCTCTGCGAAATCTGGCTGACCCGTAATAGGGCAGAGCGATGTAAACTCAGGGCAGTTGAATCGTACCCAGTAATCATTGCCAGGATGCTTGTTCACGAAAGTTTCGAGCACCTCTGGCGCATAATCCATTCTATATGTAGTCTTGGCACCTAATGCCTGAAGACCATCTTCTTTTCTATCCACGCTTGGTAATGTTTTAATGTTTGATATTTACTGATGTCTTTTAGCCGAGGCTGAAGATCTTGAATACATTGTAGGAGATGTTATTGTCGTATGCATCTTCGCCTTCATGCTTCTTCACGTATTTTACTACACGGATGGTCAGAGGCAATACCACAATCTCGTAGGCTGTCTTCAGTATCACCTGCCAGAGCATGAGCCAAGGCAATTCTGATGCAGGTACCACACCGCCCAGGGCAAGTGGGAAGAAGATAAGACTGTCGCAGCTTTCGCCGGCGATAGTACTGAGGATGGCACGGGCAGAGAAATGCTTGCCACCATCGCGGATTTTCATCACGCTCATCACATAGGCATTGGCAAATGAACCGATGATGAAGGCTACGAAAGAGGCTGCTGCAATGCGGGGTGCCAGACCGAAGATGGCATGAAAACCGGCATCGTTGGTCCAATAAGGCGCTGCAGGAATGGCATCGCAGATAGCACCCAGCGCCACGAAGAAGAAGTTCATCGCAAAGCCGGTCCATATCAACAGACGCGCTTTCTGATAGCCCCATACTTCGCATACCACATCATTGATGATGTAGCTTACAGGGAATACGATAAGTCCACCGGTAAGGGAAACTGGCCCGAAGGCGATTTGCTTTGTTTCGAGTACGTTTGCTGCAATCAGGCAAACGCAGAAGAGGATGCTGAAAAGCATAAACAGCACGCTCACTTGAGTTTTTTTCTTGTCCATTTTCTTGTTTTTTACGAGGTTTACCAAGCACTCGGGTTATTGAATATGATGATTCTTTTCTGAAATCGGCTGCAAAATTACAACATTTCTTCCTAATAGCCAAATATTTGGGCAAAAAAATGGCTCCAAATACTAATCACTAGCACTTGGAGCCCTTATCTAACTAAAAACCTAAAACTTTTTTCTAAAAACTAAACCTAACAATCTTAACCTATGAGAAACTAACCTTTTCAGATTATATTGTGATAGCGAAATAACACTCTTGTTATCCGCTGTCATCTGTCATCAAGCAACTGATATACCAAAAAGTAGTTTCATGACAAGATGTCAGAGAAAATTTACTTTTCCATAAACTTCTTTGCAGCTCTTAACTGATGCCTCATCACACTCAGGAATTCCTGACTCTCCTGCAGTACGTTGAGATAAACCAGAGAAATCTGCATCAGCGTATTGTCAGTCATGTGCTGGATGCGGTCGATATGCTTTTTGCGGAGAACTGAAAGCTCGTCTTTGCAGGCATCTGCCTCGGCAAGAATCTCGCGATAGCTGTCATATCTGCCGGTCTCTATCAGTTCGCAACTCATGCGCATCAGGTCGTTGATCTTCTGGCGTACAGGAGCAAACTCCTTGATGTATTCAGCAGGAAGCGGATTGAAGTTGTTGTCAACATGTTCCTTGATTGGGTCGAGCATACGGCGCAGAGAGTAGATAAACTGTTGGTTGCTGTTGGCACCCAGATGGAACCAGGTGTTGCGCTCGATGGCAATCTCGATAGGTGATTTCTTCAAACCGAGCATCTCCTGACGGCGGAACTTCTTCAGCATATCCTGTTCCTTCTTCAGATCCTTGTTGGCATGACGAAGGTCGCGGGTATTCTCGTTAGCAAGACCATCCATAATCTGGTTGAACTCGTTCAGGGCAAAGTGGCAGACGTAAGACTGGGTGCGTGAAACCTGACGACGAAGCAAATCCCATACAATCTCTGGGTCGCGAGAACGCATCATCAGCTGGAAGGTACTGCTCTTGCTCTCTTCCTTAGCCTTCTTGTTATACTTGATGTTGCTGCGGATGAGCAGGTAGATAACCAACCCCATGAAGCAAGCCTGGATGCCCACACCACCGAAGTGCATGATGATACAAACAATGGCACAGGCTGCGAAAGCTACACCGGCTGTGATGAACCAACCACCGATTACACTCAATACACCTGTTACACGGAATACTGCACTCTCGCGGCTCCATGCTCTATCAGCAAGTGAAGAACCCATAGCTACCATGAAGGTAACGTAGGTGGTAGAGAGAGGCAACTTCAGGTTGGTACCGATGGTGATCAGCATAGAAGCAAGTACCAGGTTTACGGCTGCACGAACCACGTCGAAAGCAGCACTCTCCTCGAGTTCAACATCATTCTTGTCGAAACGGCTGTTGATCCAGTTCATCAGCGCCTTTGGCATAAACTGCTTCAACCATGAATCTGTAGCCTGGCAGTTGCGTACAATCACGCGGGCTGCAGAAGAACTGCCGAACATCTCATCGCCCTCGTCCTGACGGCTCAAGTCAACAGAAGTCTTGATTACGTTCTGTGCCTTCTTGGATGTCGCCATGGCGATAATCATCACGGCACCGGCAGCAAGCAGGAAGCCAGGAGTGGTCTTGGCGCTCTCCATCAATGAAGTCATCATAAACTGGTCTGGCGCTGCACCGTTGGCATTTGCCATATAGTCCTGATAAGAAGAGAGACCAGCCAGAGGCACACCGATGAAGTTTACCAGGTCGTTACCAGCGAAAGCCATAGCCAGGGCGAAAGTACCCATCAGCACCGTAAACTTGAAGATGTTGACACGGCAGAGGTGCAGGAATTCCATCACAACAGCAGACACCACGAAGGTGATGCAGATGAGGAAACCGAGATTCTGGTCGATGTAATCGCGCACCTCAGCAGGCAGGTAAGGACTCTTGCCCAAACCCTTCATGAAGATGAAGTAAGAGAGGGCCGTGAAGGCGATACCGCCGAAGATAGCGATGCTGTAGCGGCTGTGCTTGCGGTAGTTGAAGGTGAAAATGATACGGGAAAGCCACATTACAAAGGCTCCAAACACGAAGGCGATGATGACAGATGAGAAGATACCCATAATTACCTCCAGCGCCTTGTTGCTATTGAGCAATACGCCATAGTTGAGGCTGTCGTCGCCATACATCTTCAATGTTGCGAGGATGAAAGCACCACCCAGCAGCTCGAATACCAGAGAGACGGTAGTAGAGGTTGGCATACCTAAGGTGTTGAACACATCCAGAATGATGACATCAGTCACCATGACCGCCAGGAAGAGCGTCATCACTTCCTCGAAGGTGAAGTGGTCTGGACTCATGATGCCGTGTCGGGCTATATCCATCATTCCCGATGACATGATGGCTCCGAGAACCACACCGCAGGATGCGATAATCAGCACCGTGCGAAATTTAGCCACCTTAGCTCCGATGGCAGATTGCAGGAAGTTGACAGCATCGTTGCTGACTCCTACGAAGAGATCGAACACTGCTAAACAGAGCAGGAAGATCACAATACATAAATAAATTGTACCCATTATTATCTTAATGTTATTTGTTATTATTTACTTTGTGTGGGACATTTCTTTCCCTTATTTACGGGAGTTATCCATTTTCTCCTTCTTTTCGGCTGCAAAAGTACGTAGGAAATGTTACAGGCTATTTAAACAGATGTTACATTCTTGTTAAAAACGATTTTTCTTCTGTTTTTCTGAAAGAAAGTAGTATCTTTGCAGTCAGAATGCCTATATATAATAAGGTGTAAAACATAACAAACATGAAAATGGATAGATTTAAAGATATCAGGGCGATAGCCTTCGATGCCGATGATACGCTCTGGGCATTACAAAACTATTTCGAGGACGTGGAGCATGAGTATTGCGAGCTGCTTGCGGAATATGGAAAGGAAAAGGATATTTCTGCTGCTCTCTTCGAGACGGAGAGTAAAAATATGGCTGATTTGGGTTATGGTTGCAAGGCTTTCACCATATCCCTGGTAGAGAATGCGGTGAAGGTGAGTCATGGTAAGGTGGAGGCGAATGTCATCGCCCAAATTGTAGACTTGGGTAAGAGTCTCCTGCATCTTGATGCCAAGCCTTTGGAAGGGGTAGAGAAAACCTTGGCTTGTTTCCGTGAGATGAAGAAATATAAGCTGGCAGTCTTCACCAAGGGTGAGTTGATGGATCAGGAGAATAAGTTGTGGCGTTCGGGTCTGCAGCGGTATTTTGATGTGGTGACTATCGTGAGCGACAAGACGCCCAAGGCTTATCATCGTCTCTGCAGGGAACTGGATGTAACTCCCGACGAGCTGGTGATGGTGGGTAACAGTTTCAAGAGTGATATTGCTCCGGCATTAAAAATCGGAGCTTCGGCTGTCCATATCCCTTTTCATACCACATGGGCGCATGAAAAGACAGAGGAATTTGAACATCCCAAGCTCCGTCGTATTTCAAGATTCGAGGAACTTCTCGATATCTTATAACTCGATATTTTATAAGGGTCTTAAAAACCCTTATAAAATACTCATATAATACTTTTATTCTTCTCCTTCTTCATCTTTCAGTGATACCAAAGTCTCAACGAATGGACTGTGCCGAATGCCTCATCCTTCGGCACCTTCTTCAAGAAGCATACCGGATTATCGCCAAAGAATTACCGCATGGGGGCGGAGTAGCTTAATTTGTAAATGCTTTATACTTTTTTGCATGCGAAATTAAAATTTCTCCCCAAAAAATTGCTGGTTTCGAAGAATCTTCGTACCTTTGCAGAACCTGTACCCGCCAAGCCTCTCAACGATGCTCAAATGTGCGGGTCGTTTTATTTTTTATACATTTCCCTTGTTGAGATTCTCGTATTTTCAAACGATTCTTATTTCTTTGTGAATATTGAAAATATGGAAGAAAATGGTAATATGTTAATAATCAAGGAATTATGGATTTATTGGTTAATAGCGCTAAAATAGAAATTCTATAGTTGTACGACTATAACCCCTATAGTTGTACAACTATAACTCTACAGTTGTACGACTATAGCCTATATAGTCGTACGACTACAACTTTATAGTTGTACAACTATAGGGTATTCGCTTAATTAGAAACAAAAAATAGAGAATTCGAGATGCCCAAAACTCCCTATTTTCGTTGCTAGATTCCAAGTTTACCAGTATGCAAAATTTGGTTATAAATATTGACAGAAATACCCTTTTTGGCAGGGGAAGATTACTTCTGCTCTAAATGAAATAGGCTTCAATGGCGAATGAAGCCTATTTCAATCGCACATGAAGCCTGTTTCGATAGCACATGAAGCTTATTTCATTTTTACCTCCAATTATTTAGAATTCTGCATCAAACAAGACGCTGATTTTATAAGGTATGAAGAAAATCATCAAAGAACACGAGCATTTTGAAAAGTTCATGTGCTATAAAGCACCAGAATTCAAATCTGATTCCGGAGAATTCCATGTAATATTATGGAATCTCAACTATATTTCTAACAACAAAAATGAATATGCTATCGGGCGATTATGTCTATATCTCTTCATCAATAAATCGGATGATTTCATCCTGCTGGTCGGGATGATACCAGTGAATTTCTGCATCCCGCTTAAACCAGGTAAGCTGCTTGCGCATGTATTCACGGCTGTGCGACTGGATTTGTCTGATAGCTTCATCGCGGTCTATCTCGCCGTCAAAGTAGGAGAACATTTCTTTGTAGCCTACGGTTCTCAACGAGGTGAGTCCCTTCTGTGGGTATACGCTGCGTGCTTCTGCCTCCAGACCTTCGTCCATCATCATCAGTACACGCTGGTTGATGCGGTCGTAGAGTTCAGTTCTGTCGCGGTTCAGACCTATCTTGATGATGCGGAAAGGGCGCTGCTTCTTTTCGGCTGTGCGGAAAGAAGTATAAGTCTTGCCAGTCTGGTGACAGATTTCCAGGGCATGCACCACTCGGCGTGGATTCTTCTTATCTACTATCGCCCAATGCTCCGGGTCCATCTTGTGGAGTTCTTCTACCAGTGCCTCCAGCCCTTCCTCTTCCAGCCGTTGTTTCATCCAAGTGCGGATGTCGTCACGAACTGTAGGGATGTCGTCGATTCCCTTGCATACAGCATCGATATACATCATGCTGCCACCTGTAAGCAGAGCCACATCGTGATTCTTGAAGATATCTTCCTGCAGGAGATTCATCACATCAGCCTCGTATTGGGCAGCGCTGTAATAATCTTCGATATGGTGGTTTCCTACGAAATAATGCTTTACCCGCTGCTGCTGTTCGGCAGTAGGGGCTGCGGTTCCGATAGGAAGTTCGGCGAAGATCTGGCGGGAGTCGGCATTGATGATAGGTATAGCGAGATGCTCTGCCAGCGAAAGGCAAAGCTCCGTTTTGCCTACACCGGTAGGACCTAAGACCACAATCAATGTTTTCATATATTATTCCTTATATTCAAGAAAAAAAGCATCCTTGCTCGTTTCATAAACCTATGCAAGGATGCTCTTTTTACCTTTTTACTTTTTTACCCTTTTACTTTTATCGGATAATGCCTCGCTGAGAACTCTCTACGAAGTCGATAATGTACTGAATCTCCTTGGTAACCTCAAGATTCTTCTTGATTTCCTCGATACCTTCCTTCAATATACCCTTGCTGTAGAGCAGGCGGTAAGCCTCATGAATGTTCTGGATGGTCTCATTGCTGAAACCGCGACGGCGCAGACCGATGAGGTTGATGCTGCAGTAGCGGGTTGGCTCCTTGCCGGCAATGATGTATGGAGGAATATCCTGAGAGAAACGGCAACCGCCCTGGATCATTACGTAGCCTGCGATGTGGCAGAACTGGTGAACGAGAACGTTGGCGCTGACGATGGCGTTGTCATCTACTACCACCTCACCGGCAAACTTGGTAGAGTTGCCGATAATCAAGCCGCTGCCGAGCACGCAGTCGTGAGCCACGTGAACAGTCTCCATCAGGAGGTTGTTGCTGCCTACTACGGTCTTGCCCTTAGAGGCTGTACCACGAGAGATAGTAACGTTCTCACGGATGCTGTTGTTATCGCCAACCTCGCAGGTTGTCTGCTCGCCCTTGAACTTCAAGTCCTGAGGCTTGGTAGAGATGCTGGCGCCTGGGAAAAATTCATTATTGTTGCCGATGCGAGCGCCCACGTGAATGGTAACGCTGTTCTGCAATACGTTGTTATCGCCCAAAACGGTGTCCTTGTCGATATAGCAGAAAGGACCGATAATGTTGTTGTCACCGAGTTTTGCCTCTGGATGAACAAACGCTAATGGACTAATCTGATTCATATTTCTATTTTATTATTACTTGTTCTTAACAATCTGTGCTGTGAAAGTAGCCTCTGCTACCACCTGGTCGCCTACGAACATGTAGCCCTTCATAGAGCTGATGCCATGACGCACGGGTGCGAGCAACTCCACACGGAAGAGGAGGGTATCGCCCGGAACCACCTTCTTGCGGAACTTCACATCATCGAGCTTCATGAAGTAAGTACTCCAGCGCTCAGGCTCCTCCAGCTGGTTCAATACGAGCAGACCGCCACACTGTGCCATCGCCTCTACCTGGAGAACGCCTGGCATCACTGGCTCTTCAGGGAAGTGACCGGTGAAGAAAGGCTCGTTGCTGGTTACATTCTTTACGCCCACGATGCTGTTAGGACCCATAGCGATGACCTTATCGACCAGCTGCATAGGGTAGCGGTGAGGCAGGAGCTGACGGATGCGGATATTATCCATGATTGGCTCCTCGTTAGGATCGTAGATAGGAGCCTGAATCTCGTGCTTGCGAATTTCCTTGCGCATGAGGCGGGCGAACTTGTTGTTTACGGTATGGCCTGGACGCGTAGCGATGATGCGGCCCTTGATAGGCTTGCCGATGAGTGCCATATCGCCGATGATATCGAGCAGTTTATGACGTGTACATTCGTTCTCCCACTGCAACGGACGGTGCTGGATGTAACCCAACTTGTTGGCATCCATGTGAGGCACCTTGAGATGGTCGGCGAGCTGGTCGAGCTGAGCCTGTTCTACCTGGCGCTCGTAGATAACGATGGCATTGTCCAGGTCACCACCCTTAATGAGGTTAGCCTGGAGCAGAGGCATGATGTCGCGTACGAAAACGAAGGTACGGGCTGATGCAATCTCCTCTGCGTATGTCTCCATCTTTTCGAGGGTAGCAAACTGGCTATTGATGAATTTGCTCTCGAAAGAACACATGGCTGTGATGCTGAAGTCCTCGTCAGGAAGGATGGTGATGACAGACCCATTATCATCTTTCACCTCAATCTTATGACGGATGATGTAGTAGTCTTTCTCAGCATTCTGCTCCTGGATGCCTACGCTCTGAATCTTCTCTACATAAGGAGCAGCAGAACCGTCGAGGATAGGGAACTCAGGACCATTTACCTGGATGAGACAGTTGTCGATGCCGAGGGCATAGAGTGCTGACATACCATGCTCGATGGTAGAAACGCGGATATCGCCCTTACCGAGTACGGTACCGCGCTGTGTTTCAACAACGTTCTCAGCTACAGCCTGGATGACAGGCTCGCCTTCGAGGTCGATGCGCTGTATTTTATAACCGGTGTTCTCTGGTGCAGGATTGAAAGTTACGGTGAGGCTCAAGCCTGTATGCAAACCCTTACCGCAAAGAGAGAAACTACCTTTCAGTGTCTTCTGTTTTGACATAATTATATGATTTCTATTTATTTTTCTTTAATTCTTCAATCTGCTTCTTCAGGTCGTTGAGTTCCTTGTACATGTCAGGCAAACGACGGAAGATAGCCTGAGACTTGAAGTAAGCGCGCTGCTCCATAGGAGGAGTTCCGATGAGCTGCTGGCCGCTCTTGAGGCTGCCCGGAACACCGCTCTGGGCACCGAGGAACACCTTATCGCCGATAGTGATGTGGCCGGCAATACCCACCTGACCGCCAAACATACACCATTCGCCTACCTTTGTACTGCCTGCTACACCTACCTGAGAAGACATCACGGTATTGGCGCCGATGTCGGTATTGTGGGCAATCTGTACGAGGTTGTCGAGCTTTACGCCCTTGCGAACATAGGTAGAACCCATTGTAGAACGGTCTACACAAGTGTTGGCACCAATCTCTACATCATCTTCGATGGTAACGATACCAATCTGAGGAATCTTGTCGTAACCTTCAGGACCTGGAGCGAATCCGAATCCGTCGGCACCGATTACACAACCGGCATGAAGCGTAACGTTATTGCCTAATTTACAGCCGTGATATACGGTAACGTTCGGATAGATGAGTGCATTCTTACCAATCTTCACACCCTCTCCGATGTAGGCATGAGGATAAATCTGGCTACCTTCGCCTACCTCTGCACCATCGCTGATATATGCGAAAGCACCTACATATACGCCTTCAGCCACCTTAGCCTTTGGAGATACGAAAGCCAGCGGATCGATGCCGGTCTTCTTAGGCTTCATGGATTCGTACATCTGCAGGAGCTTAGCCACACACTCGTATGCATTCTTCACACGGATGAGGGTTGTGCTGACAGGGTGTTCCAATTCTACGTTCTCATCAATGAGTACGATGCTTGACTTGGTTTCGTAAACATAATGAGTGTATTTAGGGTTAGAAAGGAACGAGATAGCGCCTTCCTTACCTTCTTCGATTTTTGCGAAGGTGTTGACTGTTGCGTTCTCATCACCTTCCACACGGCCCTGAACGAACTGGGCTATTTGTTGAGCGGTAAATTCCATAATTTATCTGACTTCTAGTTTGTTTTATTTAGGTTCCCAAGGCATCATTACCTTTAGGTAACCGCAATTTGTTTGCAAAAATAGCAAAAAAGATTTAGATTCTCGACTTTATTTTGTAATATTTTGCTTTTTCGCCCCATAAAAGGGTATTCTTTAGGCGCAAAGCCTCTTTTTTAAGATACTTTGCGCCTAAATTGAGTTTTTATAACTTAGCAAGTTCTGCTGCCATTTCAGCCTGCAACTCCTTAGCTTTCTGACCTGCTACCTCAGCAAAGTCATCGCCGTTGCTGGCATAGATGATGCCGCGGGAAGAGTTGACGAGCAAGCCGCAGTCCTTGATGATGCCATACTTGCAAACTTCCTGCAGGCTGCCACCCTGTGCACCTACGCCCGGTACGAGGAGGAAGTGGTTAGGAGCCACCTTGCGGATGTCTTCGAACATCTTGCCCTGTGTAGCGCCTACTACATACATCATGTTCTCATCGTTGCCCCATTCCTGGCTCTTCTTGAGAACCTTCTCGAAGAGGCGCTCGCCCTCCTTATCCTCGGTGAGCTGGAAGTCGTGGCTACCCTTGTTGCTGGTAAGTGCCAGGAGGATAACCCACTTGCCGTCATACTCGAGGAATGGCTTGACTGAATCCTCGCCCATATAAGGAGCTACGGTTACAGAGTCGATATTGTACTCCTCGAAGAATGTCTGGGCATACATCTTGCTGGTGTTGCCGATATCGCCGCGCTTGGCATCTGCGATGATGAAGTGGTTTGGATAGTGGCTGTGGAGATACTTGATGGTGTTTTCGAAGGCAATCATGCCATCGATGCCGCGGCTCTCATAAAAAGCCAGGTTTGGCTTGTAAGCCACACAGTATGGGGCTGTTGCGTCGATGATAGCCTTGTTGAATCTGAATATCATTTCGGCTTCTGCGCCCTGGATGTCTTCACTCTCGGTGATGCACTTAGGCAACTTGTTGATATCTGTGTCAAGACCTACGCACAAGAAACTCTTCTTGGCGAAAATCTGCTCTACGAGTTCTTTTCTGTTCATAATGGATTGATATGATGATTCATCGCTCCGAAGTACGGAACGATGAATCGGGGTTTTACAATTCTGTTTCTTTCAGCTTCTCTGCGTTCTCGGCTACGGTCAGGGCATCAATCATGTCCTGAATATCACCTGCCAGGAAACCGTTGAGATCGTGAGTGGTGTAACCGATACGGTGGTCGGTAACACGGCCCTGCGGGAAGTTGTAGGTACGAATCTTCGCACTGCGGTCGCCGGTAGAAACGAGGCTCTTGCGGCGGCTGGCGATATCGTCAACATACTTCTGGTGCTCACGGTCGTGGATGAATGTATAGAGGCGGCTCAAGGCACGCTCCTTGTTCTTTGGCTGGTCACGGGTTTCGGTACACTCGATGAGGATTTCCTCTACCTCGCCTGTGTTAGGGTTCTTCCAAGGATAGCGGAGACGTACACCAGACTCCACCTTGTTCACGTTCTGACCACCGGCACCTGAACTTCGGAAGGTATCCCACTTGATGTCACCTTCGTTGATGTTCACCTCAAACTTGTCTGCCTCTGGCAATACGGCCACGGTAGCAGCTGAAGTGTGCATACGGCCCTGTGTTTCAGTAGCAGGCACACGCTGAACACGGTGAACACCTGATTCGTACTTCAATGTACCGTAAACGTCAGTACCGCTCACGGCGAAGTCGATTTCCTTGTATCCACCTACTGCGCCTTCAGAAACAGAAGTCACGCTGACGGTCCATCCCTTCGATTCGCAGTATTTCTTATACATATTAAATAGGTCACCTGCAAAGAGGGCAGCCTCGTCGCCTCCGGCACCGCCTCGGATTTCCATCTGTACGTTCTTGGCGTCTTCTGGATCCTTAGGTACCAGCGCAATCTTGATTTCTTCTTCGAGTTTAGGCTGCAGCGCCTCGTTCTCGTTGAGTTCTTCGCGAGCCATCTCCTTCATTTCCGGATCGCTCTCGTTGGCAAGGATATCCTTTGCCTCTTTGATGCTGTTCAGGCAGTTGATGTATCGCTTGCGTGCGTCCATGATATCACCCAGGTCTTTCCATTCCTTGGTGAGCTTCACGTAGCGTGGCTGGTCGGCGATGACATCTGGGTCGGTAATGAGGGTGCTTACTTCCTCGTATCGGCTCTCTAAGCCTTCTAGCTTCTGTAATATGTTGTTATTATCCATTAATTTTAATTCTATTTTTAGTATTCGAATGTTCCGAATTCGCTCTTGATGGTCAGGCTGCGCTTGCCTTCTTCGATGTGACCCACAATCTGGGCATCGATGTTGAAGCTCTTGCTGATGGCGATAACCTTCTCGGCAACCTCAGGACGTACGTAGATCTCCATGCGGTGACCCATGTTGAATACCTGATACATTTCCTTCCAGTCGGTATCTGAGCAGTCGTGGATCGCCTTGAAGAGTGGAGGTACTGGGAACATGTTGTCCTTCACTACCTTACAGTTCTCGCCTACGAAGTGAAGAACCTTGGTCTGGGCACCACCGGTGCAGTGAACCATACCGTGAACCTCTGGGCGGAGCTCGTCGAGAATCTTCTTGATGACAGGAGCGTAGGTACGGGTAGGAGAGAGTACCAGTTCTCCGGCATTGATAGGTGAACCCTCTACCTCATCAGTCAACTTATACTTACCGCTGTAAACCAACTCGTCTGGCACGGCGTGGTCGTAGCTCTCAGGATAGTTCTCTGCGAGATACTTGGCGAATACATCGTGGCGGGCAGAAGTCAAACCGTTGCTGCCCATACCGCCGTTGTACTTCTTCTCGTAAGTAGCCTGACCTGTAGAAGAAAGACCTACGATGACATCGCCTGGACGGATGTTGGCATTGTTGATGACGTCGCTGCGCTTCATGCGGCAGGTAACGGTAGAGTCAACGATGATGGTACGAACCAGGTCGCCTACGTCAGCAGTCTCACCGCCGGTAGGATAGATGCCGATACCCATCTCACGCATCTCGTGGAGCAGGTCGTCAGTACCGTTGATGATAGCTGAGATTACCTCGCCTGGGATGAGCATCTTGTTGCGGCCGATGGTAGAGCTTACGAGGATGTTGTCTACGGCGCCTACGCAGAGCAGGTCGTCGGTATTCATCACGATAGCATCTTGAGCGATACCTTTCCATACAGAGAGGTCGCCCGTCTCCTTCCAGTACATGTAGGCCAAGCTCGACTTGGTACCTGCACCGTCGGCATGCATAATGTTACAATACTCTGGGTCGCCGCCCAAGATATCAGGTATGATCTTGCAGAAAGCCTGTGGGAAGATACCCTTGTCGATGTTCTTGATAGCGTTGTGAACATCTTCCTTTGCTGCGCTAACACCGCGCATCATATATCTATTGTTACTCATATTCTTACTTTGAATTTTGTTCTTTGAACTTTATGATATGCTTATTTTTCCTGGTGCCAGAAATCCCATGATGCAAAGGCTTGCAACAAGAGCATTTCCAAGCCATTCTTTACTGTGGCTCCATGTTCTTTGCCCTTCTTCATGAAGAGGGTTTCGTCGGGATTGTAGATGAGGTCGTAGAGCAGGGTGTGGCTGTCCATTGCCTCGTAAGGCAGCGCAGGACACTCGTCTACGTGTGGGTACATGCCCACTGGGGTACAGTTTACGATGACGTTATACTCCTTGATAACCTCAGGGGTGATTTTTTCGTACTGGATAGTACCCGGACGCTCGTATCGACTCACGAAGGCTGTTTCCAGTCCGAGCGATTTCAGACCGAAGTTGATAGCCTTTGAAGCTCCGCCTGTACCCAGGATGAGAGCCTTCTTGTGATAAGGCTCGATATAAGGTTCGATGCTCTTGGTAAAACCGATTACATCGCTGTTATATCCTTTCAGATAAACATCTTCGCCTCTGTGCTCCACCTTGATCACGTTGACGGCTCCGATAGCATTCGCCTCAGGGCTTACCACGTCGAGATAGCTGATCACTTTCTCCTTGTAAGGAATGGTGACATTGAGACCCTTTAGTTCTGGATTTGAGTCGAGAATCTCGGTAAGATTTTCGATAGAAGGTATCTCGAAGTTGATGTATTGGGCATCGATGCCCTCGTTCTCAAACTTTTCGTTGAAATAGTTTTTTGAGAACGAATGCCCCAGAGGGTAACCTATGAGTCCATACTTATCCATAATATTTTTGTTTTATTTGGTTGCGAAATAGAGTGTGCAGATGCCGAAGGTGAGTCGCTTGAACTCTGCCTTTGCGAATCCTGCCTTTTTGAACACCTCCATCATGACCTCGCCCTGAGGGAATGCCTCGATGGTCTTGTTGAGATAACTGTAGGCGCTCTGGTCTTTGCTGATGAGTTTGCCATACATCGGCAAGACAGTGTTGCTGTAGATGCTGAACAGCTGCTTCATCGGGAAACTGACCGGCGTGGTGAGCTCTACGATGCAGAGATGTCCGCCTTTTTTCAGTACCCGGCACATTTCCTTCAGTCCCTGATCCAGGTTCTGGAAGTTCCTGATACCGAAGGCTGCGGTTACAGCGTCGAAGCTCTCGTCCTGGAACGAGAGGTTAAGGCAGTCTTCCTTGGCAAAGGAGATGGTGTTTTCCAGTCCCAGCTGCTTTACCTTCTGTCTGCCTATCTCCATCATGCCGTCCGAGATGTCTGCTCCGATCAGCTGGTCGGGATGTAGCATCTGTGCGGCAAGGATGGCGAAATCGCCGGTACCGGTAGCGATGTCGAGCATCTTTTTAGGAGAGAAGGGCGCAAGACGCCTGATTGCCTTCTTGCGCCATCCCTTATCGATATCCCACGAGAGACGGTGGTTCAGGGTATCGTAGGTAGGGGCGATGTTGTCGAACATCTCCTCTACCAGCTTGCCCTTGTCTCCTGTGCCCTCGTAGGGCTTTATCTGTTCTTGCTTATACATTTATATATAGTTTACTTGTGTGCAGCAAGCCACTCGCTTACGTTCTTCTCGATGCGGGCAGCGATGTCGCCTTCCTCAGCAGCCTTGTCAAACTTCTCGCCGGTGATGTGCTCGTACAGCTCGATGTAGCGGTCGGATACGCTCTCTGCATACTCGTCGGTAATCTCAGGCATAGTCTGACCTGGCTCGTTCATGAAGTTGTGCTCGATGAGCCACTGGCGAACGAACTCCTTAGAAAGCTGGCGCTGAGGCTCACCCTTCTCGAACTTCTCCTCGTAGCCATCAGCGTAGAAGTAGCGGCTAGAGTCTGGAGTGTGGATCTCATCGATGAGATAAACCTTGCCGTCGCGCTTGCCGAACTCGTACTTGGTATCTACGAGGATCAAGCCCTGCTTGGCAGCGATTTCCTGACCACGGGCGAAGATGCGGCGTGTGTAGTCTTCCATCACGGCGTAATCCTCTGCACTAACAATACCCTGGGCGATAATCTCTTCCTTAGAGATATTCATGTCGTGACCCTCGTCAGCCTTTGTGGTAGGGGTGATGATTGGCTCAGGGAAACGTTCGTTCTCGCGCATACCGTCTGGCAACTTCACACCGCAGATCTCGCGGCAGCCCTTCTGATACTCGCGCCATGCACTACCGGTGAGGATAGAACGGATGATCATCTCCACGCGGAAACCTTCGCACTTCAAACCTACGGTAACCATTGGGTCTGGAGTAGCCAACTTCCAGTTTGGACAGATGTCTGTAGTTGTGTCCAGGAACTTAGCTGCAATCTGATTGAGCACCTGTCCTTTGAAAGGGATACCCTTAGGCAGAACAACGTCGAACGCTGAGATTCTGTCGGTAGCGACCATCACGAGGAGGTCGTCGTTAATGTCATACACATCACGTACTTTACCGTGGTAAACACTCTTCTGTCCATCAAAATGGAAATCTGTCTTTGTTAATGCTTTCATTTTACTTTGAACTTTGAATTTTGAACTTTGAACTTTATGATATGCCTTGCGTAATCATTCTGTTCATTCTTAATTCTTATTATTTTGAATTATCTTTTTCTGCTTTCTGAGCTTCCCGTGCTTCCGCTCTCTCCTTGTCATACTTGTCGTATGCGTTGACGATGCGGGTTACGAGTTTGTGGCGCACGATATCCTTCTGTCCCAGCTTCACCACTCCGATGCCTTCCACGCCGTCCAGAATCTTGAGCGCCTCCTTCAGTCCGCTTCGCTGTTCGCGTGGAAGGTCAATCTGTGTCAGGTCGCCGGTGATAATCATTTTGGTGTTCATGCCCATACGGGTTAGGAACATGCGAATCTGTTGGGAGGTAGTGTTTTGCGCCTCGTCGAGGATGACGACGGCATCGCTGAGTGTGCGTCCGCGCATAAAGGCGAGCGGAGCAATCTGGATAATGTGCTTTTCCATCATATCCTGCAGCTTTACGGCAGGTATCATGTCTTCCAGCGCATCGTAGAGCGGCTGGAGGTATGGGTCAATTTTGTCTTTCATATCGCCAGGCAGGAAACCGAGTTTTTCGCCGGCTTCTACGGCTGGTCGTGAGAGGATGATTTTCTTGATGGCTTTCTCCTTGAGGGCCTTTACGGCAAGGGCGATGCTGAGATAGGTCTTGCCGGTACCGGCTGGTCCCACGGCAAATACCATGTCGTTCTTCTCGTAAGCATCTATCAGCTGCTGCTGGTTTTCGCTGCGGCTCTTGATAGGTCGGCCGCTGATGCTGTATACCAGCACGCCTTTCACGCTGTCCGCCTTGGTCTGTTTTCCTTTCACGATGTCCAGGATGTCTTCATCATTGAGCATGTTGTATTTAAGCAAGTGCTTGCGCATCTGCTCAATATCCTCTTCCACCTTTGCCATTTCCTCTTCGTCGCCGAGCACACGAATCACGTTGTCGCGTGCCACGATACGCAACTTAGGATACAGCGATTTAATCATCTGCAGGTGGGCATTGTTCACACCGTAGAACATCACTGGATCGATATCTTCGAGTACAATATGTTTCTCTATCAAAATGTCTTAATTCTATAAAGTTTAAACTATCCTATCTAATATTTTGTTATATAACGCTGCAAAATTACTACTTTTCCATGAAATGAGCAAATTTCGGCGAATAAAACATTCTTTAAATATTAAAAAAGCTATTTTTTCGAGAGATTTTGTTACCTTTGCAGCTAAATTTGGCGATGCGGTTCCCGTTTTGCCTGAAGAATATAGAATATTATTTCGTGAAAATAAGATAATTATGAAGATTAGTAAGAACAGATATTTACAGGGTTTTGGTATTGTGGTTTTGCTTCTGGCGCTGGTAAGAGTCATTTTCCCGGGAGTAGCAAAACCGAAGGTTGCGGCTGCTGGTGCGGCTGATTCTACGCTCGTGGCTGCGAAGGATTCGGCAGCTTCTGATGCTTCTTCTGCTGAGATTTCTGATGCATCGGCTGATGCTGATGGAAATGTGGCTGAGGACCTGAAGAAGGATGAACTCTCTGTTATGCCTGATACGGAACAGGGCGGCAAGCCGTCTATCTTCTTCGATAAGGATGGCAAGGAGGTGAAGCACCGTATCTTCTCGGTGCCTCATTTCGGCAATACTTTCCCCGACCAGCAGGATGTGCAGATTCTGGCGGCTACTAAGCATGGTGTGAAACCGGTACAGAACCGTCTGGAGGCGGAGAACAGCAAGGGCAAGCTGGTGTATGTGGGCAGCAATCCTTTCTTTTATGTCGACAAGCTGAACAACAGTATTCCTTACCTGGTGCCTCGCGCTTCTGTGCTGCTCCAAGATATCGGCAGGGCTTATTTCGATTCGCTGCAGATCAAGGGCATTCCGCTGCATAAGATTATCGTGACGAGCATTCTGCGTACCAAGGATGATGTGGCGAAACTGCGTACCCGCAACGGCAATGCTACTGAGAATTCGTGCCATCTCTACGGCACTACCTTCGATATCTGCTACAACCGCTATAAGCAGATTCAGACCCGGGAGCAGCCTCGTCGCCAGGTGCAGAATGATACTCTGAAATGGGTGTTCTCAGAGGTGCTCCGCGATTTCCGCGACAAGAACCGCTGCTATATTAAATATGAGGTAAAGCAGGGTTGCTTCCATATCACCGTGAAGTAGTGGTGTTTCATTTAATTTTTGATTCTCTTCAAATCTGCTTCTTCTCCCACTATCCAGATGATGTCTCCCTTCTTGAAGACTCGGGTAGGGGATACGTGCGTCAGATTTTCCCGGCCCTCTTCCAGTCCTACCACCATACAGTTGTATTTATCCCTTATTCCGCTTTCTATCAGTGTCTTCCCCAGAAATTCGCTGCCGCCGCTGATGATGAGCTGGCTGAGCTTCATCTCGCGCTTTTCTATTTCAGCCTCCTCAGGCAGCAGGTCGCTCTGCAGGGCGGTGTTGAATTTCTGCAGCTGGTCGTCGTTGCCGATTACCTGCAGTTTGTCGCCCGGGAAGATGATCATGTCGCCGTTCGGGATGTTCAGTCGGTGAGAGCCGCGGTGAATGCTGCTCATGTCAACACCGAAACGCTGGCGCAGATGCAGTTCTCGCAGCGATTTGCCAGTCCAACTGCTGTCCTCTGGTACTTCAAATTCGCTGATGTGGATATCCCGGTCCAGTAGTCTGCCCTCGTAGAGCGGCCGCTTTTCGCCATTCACCTGAGCCGCAATATCGCGCGAACGCAGATTGTGAACGAAGACGCGCTCCATCACGATGCTACGCTTCTTGATGTGACGGGAGGTTATCATCAGCATCACTACTGCTGCACCGATGCAGACAATCAGCGCATTGGTAAAGCGCGAGAGGAAATTGATGATATAGAAGATGAAAGCCAGTGCTATCATGAAGCGCACGAACACCGTAAAGAGCAGCGGCACGCGGTTGATGCTGCTCTCCACCCAGAGGCGTTTCCACTCGGCACTGTGGTTCTTCTTCATCACGATGGCGCGCAGGAACGGTGAGATGAACAGAACGGTAAGCAGACCGGTGATGGCGTTGGCATACCAGTGGAGATGCCAGCCTGGCAGCAGATTGCGCATCAGCGGCAGCACGAAGGTGAACATCAGGGCGATGACGGCTGCCGAGAGGATGGAGTAGGCGGTGGTGTTGACCAGCATCTGGCGAATCAGCGATTTCCACTTGCTCTGCTGCTGCGTCTGGGGATGACTCATGGCAAAATGATTTAGAATATTGATGAGCTTGTCGGGCAGATGCTTCTCCATCACCTGATAGGTTGGCGTGGCCAGACGAATCATATAAGGTGTAAGGAAGGTGGTGATGACACTCACCGCTACCACTACCGGATAGAGGAACTTGCTGATGACGCCGAGCGACAGACCCAGCGAGGCGATGATGAAAGAGAACTCACCTATCTGAGCCATCGAGAAACCGCAGCGCATAGCCGACTTCAGCGACTCGCCTCCGAGCATGAAGCCGAAGGTGCCGAATATCGCCTGACCTATCAGTATCGTAGCCACCAGGGCAAGGATAGGAACGGCATATTCTACCAGAATCTTCGGGTCTACCAGCATACCTACCGATACAAAGAAAATGGCTCCGAAGAGATTCTTTACTGGTTCTACGAGCTTGATAATCTTCTCTGCCTCAATGGTTTCTGCCAGAATGCTGCCCATAACGAAGGCTCCGAAGGCGCTGCTGAACCCCACCTTGGTACTCAGTACCGCCATGCCGCAGCACAGACCCAGCGAAACGATGAGCAGGGTTTCGGCATTGATAAGTTTCCTCACCGAACGCAGGAACCACGGAATGGCGAAGATGCCCACGATAAACCACACGCCCAGGAAGAAGCCTATCTTCACGATAGAGGCAAGCATCTGCCCGCCGTCGGGACTGCTTCCGCTCGCTATCGCTGACAGCATCACCATCATCACGATAGCCAGGATATCTTCCAGTATCAGTACGCTCATCACCATCGAGGCAAACTTCTGGGTGCGCAGCCGCATATCATCGAATGCCTTATATATAATAGTGGTGGAGCTCATGGCGAGCATACCGCCCAGGAAGATGCAGTCCATCCTTCCCCAGCCGAAGCTGTGGCCTACGCTGATACCCAGCATCATCATGCAGAACACGATGACCACGGTGGCGATGATGGGAGAGGCACCCATCTTCACGATTTTCTTGAACGAGAAGTCAAGACCGAGCGAGAAGAGGGTGAAGATGACACCGATGTCGGCCCAGGTCTGGATATCCGTCTCGTCGACTACCGACATGGTGTAGGACATGTGTGGCGAAACCAGGAATCCCGCCATGATGTATCCCAGCACCAGCGGCTGCTTGAGCCTTTTGAAGATGAGGGTTACGATGCCTGCTACCATCAGGATGAGGGCGAGGTCTTTTACTAAGAATGGAATTTCAGCCATATTTTTCTGTTTATGAAAAAGGGGAATTTAGATGTGCCTAAATTCCCCATATCTGTATTAGTCATTAAATTCTTCTGTGATTTCCGCTATCTTCACGATGGTCTTCACTACCTTCTCCATTACCTGGATGCTCACAAACTCGTGAGGGCCGTGGAAGTTGACACCGCCGGCGAAGATGTTAGGACAAGGCAGACCCTTAAAGCTCAGCTGGGCTCCGTCGGTACCGCCGCGGATAGGTTCTACGCGAGGTGGAACGCCGCTCTCCTGCATCGCTCTGAGCACGATGTCGATGACGTGCATGTTAGGATCAATCTTCTCCTTCATGTTATAGTACTGGTCGTAGATAACCGCCTTTACGGTTCCGTCGCCATACTTCTCGTTCATCTTGTTCACGCAGTCCTCGATGAAATCCTTGCGGTTTTCAAACCTGTTGCGGTCGTGATCTCGGATGATGTAGCTGAGTTTTGCCTCCTCGCAGCGACTCTCGATGCCGATGAGGTGGTAGAAACCCTGGTAGCCTTCAGTCTGCTCAGGAGTCTCGTTCTCAGGAATCATGTTCTGGAATTCCACAGCCAGTCGGCTTGCATTCACCATCTTTCCCTTGGCATAGCCTGTATGAACGCTCACGCCCTTGATGATGATCTTAGCTCCGGCAGCATTGAAGTTCTCGTATTCCAGGTCGCCCAGGTCGCCGCCATCTACGGTGTAAGCCCAGTCGCAGCCAAACTTCTCTACGTCGAAATGATGTGCACCCATACCGATTTCCTCGTCAGGATTGAAACCTACTCGGATATCTCCGTGCTTGATTTCGTCGTGGTCGCGCAGATAGCACATAGCCTGTACGATTTCAGCGATGCCCGCCTTGTCGTCAGCACCCAGCAGGGTAGTACCGTCTGTCACGATGATATCCTCTCCCTTGTGAGCCTTCAGTTCTGGGAAAGTCTCAACGCTTGAGATGATGCCCGGGCTCAGCTCGATGTCGTTGCCGTCATAGTTCTTGATGACGCGCGCCTTTACATCCTTTCCGCTGGCATCAGGCGATGTATCCATGTGTGAAATAAATCCGATGGTAGGAGTCTTTTTCTTGGTATTGCTCTTCAGAGTGGCATAGATATAGCCCATGTCATCCATTTCGACATCGCTCAATCCTTCGTCCTCAAGTTCCTTCTTCAGGTACTTGGCAAATTCGAGCTGTTTTGCCGTACTAGGCACGCTGGTCGATTCTTCGCTCGACTGTGTGTCGAATTTCGTATAGTTTATAAATCGTTCTACTAAATCCATGTTTTCAATTATTAATCATTTCTGTTGTTTCGGGTGATCTCGGTGGGATTCAAACCCACGACCTTCAGAACCGGAATCTGACGCTCTATTCAGCTAAGCTACGAGACCTTCTTTTCTGCCGCCCGTTTCTCCGGTTGTATGACATCGAAACGGAAGTCGACTGCAAAATTACTGCTTTTATTTGAAATAACCAAATATTTGGGGCAGATTTTTTCATATATATAATGTGTATTTGCAAATTGTTCTACAAAATGCTACTAAAAAACTTAAAAATGCTATCATTTTGCGAAAAAATACGGAAAAATGCTTGCAGATTAATTATTATTTTGTACCTTTGCAGCACAAATACTAAATATGAAATAAAAATGAGCAATTTGATAAAACCTGAAGGGTACAAGGCGCTGCTGGATATGCGCCAGACCGAAATGGGTATTAAAATGATAAAAGAATTCTTCCAGCAAAACCTGAGCACCGAGCTCCGTCTGCGTCGTGTTACCGCTCCACTCTTCGTACTGAAGGGCCTTGGTATCAATGATGACCTGAACGGCGTAGAGCGCCCTGTAAGTTTCCCTATCAAGGATTTGGGCGAAGCCGAGGCTGAGGTGGTTCATTCTCTTGCCAAGTGGAAGCGACTGACGCTTGCCGAGTATGAGATTGAGCCTGCTTATGGCGTATATACAGATATGAACGCCATCCGTGCTGACGAGGAGCTGGATAATCTTCATTCGCTCTATGTTGACCAGTGGGACTGGGAGGCTGTGATTACCAAGGAAGACCGTACCATCGCCTTCCTCGAGAATATCGTGCGCCGCATCTATGGTGCCATCCTGCGTACCGAGTTCCTGGCTTGCGAGCATTATCCTCAGCTGAAGCCTTTCCTGCCTAAGGAGATTCATTTTATTCATGCGCAGGATTTGCTCGATATGTATCCAGACCTTTCTCCTAAGGAGCGTGAGGATGCTATCTGCAAGAAGTATGGCGCTGTATTTGTAGAGGGCATTGGCGGCAAGTTGAGTGATGGCAAGAAGCATGATGGCCGTGCTCCTGACTATGATGACTGGAGCACCGTGGCTGAGAACGGCAAGATGGGACTGAATGGTGATATCCTCATCTGGTATCCTGTTCTGGGTCGCAGTTTCGAGCTCAGTTCTATGGGTATCCGTGTCGACAAGGAGAGTCTGCTGCGTCAGCTTAAGCTGGAGGGCAAGGAGGATAGAGAGAAGCTTTACTTCCATCAGCAGCTCCTGAACGACAAGTTGCCTCTGAGCATTGGTGGCGGTATCGGCCAGAGCCGTCTGTGTATGGTATTGCTTCATAAGGCTCACATTGGTGAGATCCAGGCTAGCATCTGGCCTGAGGAGATGCGCAAGGAGGCTGAGGAAGCGGGCATGAACCTCATTTAAGCCTTTCTGTCGGTGTGTCATGGTGTATACTGTGATGTGCTGCATATTCAGTTGATCTTTTTAAGATAATAATAATTTGCTTACGAAGGCTCCCGGTGCTTTTCTGCATCGGGGGCTTTTTTTGTTGTGTGTCGGTATGACACTAACCTAGTTGGTTCAAATTCCCCAGAACGCCCCGTTTCTGCCGTTTTCGGGGTCTTCATTGATGACCGGCGTCTGCCATCATTTATAACCCGTGTTGGTCTTAATAGAAGACTCGAGCGAGGCACAAAAGACTGTTCTTTCGATTGCCGGCGCAAAGATACGAAGATTTCTGGTATCTACCAAATTTAGGCATGTGATAAGGAGCGATTTTCAGCAGCTTACGATTTGAAACTTAGTAAAGAGAAATAACTCTATGTTTCATGGGACGCATCTCTATGTTTTGCGGTGTAGAAAACTATGTTTTGCGCTATAAACCAGTATATTACAAAGTAATAACTGATTACGTGGAACGTATTCAGTATTCAGTATTCAGTTTTTTTCGCTGTTGTTACCACTCTCTGTATAGATA